>NZ_JBEXYD010000004.1:0-311896 GCF_040630735.1 Kitasatospora sp. NPDC005748 | reverse complement strand
ATGTCGCAATCCACACCGAGCCAGAAGGCCCTCACTCATTTCAAGATCACCACGCCGTGAGCCCCGTCACCAACCTCCGTGGTCAGTACACCTAGGGCCCGAGACCCTGCGGCGAGGGGGCCGGTGAGGCGGAGGGGTGCCGGTACGCCGGGGGCGGCCCCGCCCGTCGCCGGGTGGGGCCGCCCCTGGGTGAGCGGTGCGGTGCGGGCGGTCAGCCCTTCTGCATGACCTCGGGCTCGTGGCGGCGCTGGAGGCGCGTCACGATGACGCCGATGACGATCGACATCACGATCAGGATGCCGCCGTCCAGCACCAGCTGGCCGACGTTGTGGCCCCAGATCGCGTCGTACTCGGGGTTCTTGAAGTCCTTGTTCCAGGGCCCGAGCAGCTTGGACAGGTCGAGCGTGGTGGCGACCATGCCGACGCCCCAGCGGGCCGGCATCAGCCAGGCGAACTGCTCCAGGCCCGGCTTGCTGAAGATCTGGAAGAGGCAGCCGGTGAAGACGACCTGGATGATCGCGAACATGACCAGCAGCGGCATGGTCTTCTCGGCGGTCTTCACCAGGGCGGAGATCATCAGGCCGAACATCATCGAGGCGAAGCTCAGCAGGATCAGGCCGATGCTCATCTCGATGATCGGCAGGTCCTTGATGATCAGACCGTGCTCGGGCAGCTTGCGCGGCAGGTAGCCGACGGCCGAGATGATCGCGCCCTGGACCACGCTGAAGAAGCCCAGCACGATGATCTTGGACATCATGTACGCCGACCGGGAGAGGCCGGTGGCCCGTTCCCGTTCGTAGATCGCCCGTTCCTTGATCAGCTCCCGGACCGAGTTGGCGGCTCCGGAGAAGCAGGCGCCGATCGCCAGGATCAGCATGATCGTCGCGGCGCCGCTGTTGATCCCGAGCTGCGACTTCGGGTTCGGCGCCAGCCCGGGATCGTTCGGGATCAGCACGCTGACCGCGCCGAGCACCGCCGGGAGCAGGATCGACAGCGCCAGGAACCCGCGGTCGGAGGCGAGCACCGAGGCGTAGCGGCGGATCAGCGTCCACAGCTGCGAGCCCCAGCTCTGCGGCTTCGGCGGGCGGACGGCCTCCTGGACGATCTGGGCGGACTGCACGGCCCCGGCGTCCACGTCGGCGGAGTACTGCTGGTAGTGCACCGACCCCCGGTAGCGGCCGGCCCAGTCGTGGTCCGGGTAGTTCTCGAAGGCCTGGAAGACGTCGGCCCAGGTCTCGTACCCGAAGAAGTGCAGCGCCTCGTCCGGCGGCCCGAAGTAGGCCACCGAGCCGCCCGGAGCCATCACCAGGAGCCGGTCACAGAGGGCGAGTTCGGCCACCGAGTGGGTCACGACCAGGATGGTGCGGCCGTCGTCGGCGAGGCCGCGCAGCATCTGCATGACCTCGCGGTCCATGCCCGGGTCGAGGCCGGAGGTGGGCTCGTCCAGGAAGATCAGCGAGGGCTTGGTGAGCAGCTCGAGGGCGACCGAGACGCGCTTCTGCTGGCCGCCGGAGAGCGCGGTGATCCGGTTGTCGGCGCGCTTGTCCAGGCGCAGCTCGTAGAGCACCTCGTCGATCCGCGCCTCGCGCTCGCGCGCCTCGGTGTCACCGGGGAACCGGAGCCGGGCCGCGTACTTGAGGCCGGTGCGGACGGTCAGCTCCTTGTGCAGGATCTCCGACTGCGGCACCAGGCCGATCCGCGAGCGCAGTTCGGCGAACTGCTTGTAGAGGTTGCGGCCGTCGTAGAGGACGTCGCCGCGGTCGGCCGGGCGGTAGCCGGTGAGGGCGCGCAGCAGGGTCGACTTGCCGGAGCCGGACGGGCCGATGACGGCGACCAGCGACTTCTCCGGGACGCCGAAGCTGACGTCGTTGAGCAGGACCTTCTTGCCGCCCTTGAAGTCGACCTCGACGGTCAGGTGGCGGGCGGAGAAGGAGACCGCGCCGGTGTCGACGAACTCCTGCAGCTGGTCGCCGACCAGGACGAAGCTGGAGTGGCCGACCGTCAGGCGGTCCTGCGGCCCCATCAGCTGGCGCTGGACGGGCCGGCCGTTGAGGAAGATGCCGTTGTGGCTGCCCAGGTCGACGATCTCGTACCGGCCGTCCGGCAGCTGGCGCAGCTCGGCGTGGTGGCGGGACACCTGGAGGTCGGAGACGACGATGTCGTTGTCGAGCGCGCGACCGATCCGGACGGTGTTCATCCCCGCGGTCAGGTTGCGGATCATCGTCGGCTGCGGGCCGCCGGCCTCGTGCTGCGGCGCCTGCTGCTGCGGGAAGCCGCCGTGCTGGGGCGCCTGCGGGGGGAAGCCCTGCTGCTGCGGGAAGGCCGGCGGCTGCCCGCCGCCCCACTGCTGCTGGACCGGCGGCTGGTAGGCCTGCTGCTGCGCCGGCGGCTGCTGCTGGGCCCACGGCTGCTGGACGGGCGCCTGCTGCTGGGCGGGCGGGACGTGGCTGCGGCTGGTGGCGGCCTCGTGCCAGGCGGGGGCGGGCGCGGCGGCCTGGGCGGGCGCGGAGAAGCTCAGCCGGGGGCCGTTCTCGGCGTTGCCGAGGTTGACCACCGCGCCGGGGAAGAGCGGGGCCTGCTGGGTCCGGGCGCCGGCGGTGTACGTGCCGTTGGTGCTCCCGTGGTCGTCGAGCTGCCAACCGGCCCCGTTGAACGAGATGGTGGCGTGCTGCCAGGAGACCCTGGCGTCGTCGAACGGGAAGTCCGACTGCGGGTTGCGCCCGATGGTGTACGACCGCCCCGGCTCCAGAGTCCGCTGCTGTCCGTTGATATCAATGACGAGTTGCGGCACTGCTCGCCTGCCCCGCTCTCTCGGTCCCCCGATTTTGCCCCCGGTCGGGGGTGCGATGTCCTGAATCCGACGGGGGGAATCATTCCAGCCCGCCGCCCGTTGGTGAAAGTCACCCCCGGTGACTGTGACCAGGCGGCAACGATTCGCGGACGCCCCCGCCACCGTCCCCGGGGCGTCGCCCGCGCGCCACCGTCCGGTCACCCGGGTGGTGCGCACACCGCCCACACCCCGTCCACACCCCCGTCCACGACGCGGACGGGTGCCGTGGCGCCGCCGGCCGGCGGGTAGCGTGGGAGCCACCATGAACGCATCGCCCTTGGCCGCCGAGCCGTTCCCCGCCCCGCAGCCCCGGACCGAGGACGAGCGCACCCTGCTCGTCAAGGTGTTCGGCAAGGACCGCCCCGGCATCACCGCCGGTCTCTTCGCCACCCTGTCCGGGTTCGGCGTCGACGTCATCGACATCGAGCAGGTCGTCACCCGCGGCCGGATAACGCTGTGCGCCCTGGTCACCCCGCCGACCGCGCCCGGTGCCGAGGGCGAGCTGCGTTCCACCGTGCACCGCTGGTCCGAGGAGCAGAAGCTCCAGGCCGAGATCATCTCCGGCATCGGCGACAACCGGCCGCGCCGCGAGGGCCGTTCGCACGTCACCGTGCTCGGCCACCCGCTGACCGCCACCGCGGTGTCGGCGCTCACCTCCCGGATCACCGACTCGGGCGGCAACATCGACCGCGTCTTCCGGCTGGCCAAGTACCCGGTGACCGCGGTCGAGCTGGCCGTCTCCGGTGTCGCCACGGACACGCTGCGCGCCGCGCTGGCCCAGGAGGCGGCCCAGCAGCGGGTGGACATCGCGGTGGTCGCGGCGGGCCTGGAACGCCGGGCCAAGCGCCTGGTGGTGATGGACGTCGACTCCACGCTGATCCAGGACGAGGTGATCGAGCTCTTCGCCGCCCACGCGGGCTGCGAGGCGGAGGTCGCCGCGGTGACGGCCGCGGCGATGCGCGGCGAGCTGGACTTCGCCGAGTCGCTGCACGCCCGGGTCGCGCTGCTGGCCGGCCTGGACGCCGGGGTGACCGAGAAGGTCCGCGCCGAGGTCAGGTTCACCCCGGGCGCGCGGACCCTGATCCGCACGCTGCAGCGGCTGGGCTTCCAGGTCGCGGTGGTCTCCGGCGGCTTCACCCAGGTCACCGACCACCTGGTGGAGCAGCTGGGCCTGGACTTCGCGGCGGCCAACACCCTGGAGGTGGTGGACGGCAGGTTCACCGGCCGGGTGGTCGGCGAGATCGTGGACCGGGCCGGCAAGGCCCGCTGGCTGGCCCGCTTCGCCGAGCAGGCGAAGGTGCCGCTGGAGCAGACCGTCGCGATCGGCGACGGCGCCAACGACCTGGACATGCTGAACGCGGCCGGGCTGGGCGTGGCGTTCAACGCCAAGCCGGTGGTCCGGGAGGCCGCCGACACCGCGGTGAACGTGCCCTTCCTGGACACCGTGCTGTACCTGCTGGGCATCACCCGCGAAGAGGTCGAGGCGGCCGACGCGCTGGACGGCACGCCGACCGAGTAGCCGCGGCCGGACGCACCCGAGGGGCACGAGGACCCGTCCTCGTGCCCCTCTTCGGCCACCGCGCCCGGACCGGGCGGCGCGGGGGCCGTTCGGCTCAGTCCTGCGGCGTGAAGTACGAGACCAGCGCGGCCACGCCCGGCTCGACGCCCTTCCAGGAGCCGTCGAAGCTGAGCACCGCGACGGCCGCGGTCGGGAAGCCGCCGAGCCGCAGCCGCTCCAGCGCCTCCCGGTCGCCCTCGTCACCGGCCAGCACCTGGGTCAGCCCGAGCACGCCCGGGTTGTGGCCCACCAGCACCACGTCGGGGTGGTCCTCGGGGGTCTCCTGGAGGACGGCGATGATCTCCCCGGGGCTGGCCTCGTAGATCCGGTCCTCGTACACCGTCCGGCGGGCGCGCTTCGGCAGTTCGTGCGCGGCGAGCTTCCAGGTCTCACGGGTGCGCAGGGCCGTGGAGCAGAGCACGTAGTCGGGGTTGATGCCGGAGTCGGCGAGCCAGCGGCCGGCTTCCGGGGCCTGGTGGCGGCCCCGGTCGGCCAGCGGCCGCTCGTGGTCGTCGACGCCGTCGGGCCAGTCGGCCTTGGCATGGCGGAGAACGATGATCCTGCGGGGCGTGTCGGCGCTCATACCCAGCAAGCTTGGCAGAAAAGCGGCCCGGGGGCGCGATGCCGCCGGTTGCCGCCACTCTCCGGGGTGCCGGGTGTCATCGTGCGCCGTTCACCGGCGGTCGGCGTGCGGTACCGCGGCCGGTCCGCGGGCGCGGACCGGCCAAGCGTCGCTGACCGGCCGGATCGGCCCCGGCGGGCCGCGCGGCGGATCAGCCGAGGTTCTGGGCCACCGTGGCGACGATCGCCAGCAGCACCACGATGCCGACGATCAGTGCGGCGATCTGGCCGAGCTTCTTGTGGCCGTCGGTGGGGTTCGGGTCGAGTACGGGCATGACCGGATTCTCCCACCCCGGTCGTGCCCGCCCGTCAGCGGCCCCGCTACGCCGCGGCGCCGGCGGCGGCCGGGAGGACCGCCTCGTCCTCGATGTGCCGGGCCCGCGCGGCCCGCAGGCCGAACAGCATCTGGGGCACCAGCAGCACGGCGAGGAAGCCCAGCGGCAGGTACCACTCACCGGTGGCCTGGTACAGCCGGCCGATCAGGATCGGGCCGGGGATGGAGATGAGGTAGCCGACTCCCTGGGCGAACGCGGAGAGCTGGGCCACCCCGCCGGCCGTCCGGGCCCGCAGGCCGATCATGGTGAGCACCAGCGGGAAGGCGCAGTTGGAGAGGCCGACCAGGGTCGCCCAGACCCACGGCACGCCGGCCGGCGCCAGCGCCAGCCCGGCGTACCCGGCGATGCCGCAGGAGGCCAGCACCACGACGAAGAGCCGCTGGTCGCCGCGGCGCGCGGCGAGGTTGGGCAGCACGAAGGAGACCGGGACGCCGATCACCATGGTCAGGGCCAGCAGCACCCCGGAGGTGCCCTCGGAGACCCCGGCGTCCTGGAAGATCTTCGGCAGCCAGCCCATCACCACGTAGGCGCCGGTGGCCTGGAGGCCGAAGAAGCAAGCCATCGCCCAGGCGGTCCGGCTGCGGGTGATCGGCAGCTTGGCGACCGCCCCGCCGGTCTTCCCGCCGCGCTCGCGCCTGGTCACCGCGACCGGCAGCCAGAGCAGCAGCGCGACCGCGCCGAGGGCCGCCCAGACGCCCAGGCCGACCCGCCAGTCCCCGCCGAGCGCGCTGGTCAGCGGCACGGTGACGGCGGCGGCGAGCGCGGTGCCGGCCGACAGCGACATGGAGTACAGGCCGATCATCGGACCGACCTTCTCCGGGAAGTAGCGCTTGATCACCACCGGGATCAGCACGTTGGAGACCGCCACCCCGGCCAGCGCGAGGGCGGTGAGCAGCAGGAACACCGCCGTGCCGCCGGCGAACGAGCGGGCCAGCACGCCGGCCGTGATCGCTCCCATGCCGGCCGCGACCACCGCGATCGGCCCGAACCGCCGGGCCATGCCGGGCGCGGCGAAGCCGAACAGCGCGAAACAGAGCGAGGGGACGGCGGTCAGCAGGCCGGCCAGCGTCGGGTTCATCCCGAGGTCGGTGCGGACCTGGTCGAGCAGCGGCCCGAGGCTGGTGACCACGGGCCGGAGGTTGAAGGCGGCGGCGGCGATCGCGACGGCGAACAGCCAGCCGAGGTAGGTGCCCCGGCGGGCGGAGGCGGATGCGCCGGTGGCGGGCCGCTCGGTCTGCGGTCCGGCCCCGGTCCGTGGGGTGGTGGTGGTGTCTGCTGCGGAAGGCATGGGAGCCATCATAGAATGATGGGATGAATTAGCGCATCCTCGACTTGGCATGATGTCCCGACCCGCCCCAAGCCGACCCACCCGCCGGCCGACGCCCCCACCGCCGACCCGAAGCCGCAAGGAGTCCCCGTGGCGCTGTCCTCTCCGAGGCGCACCCCGCTGTCCGACCAGGTGATCGCGCAATTGCGCGCCCAGATCACCTCGGGCGAGTGGCCCGTCGGCTCACGCATCCCGACCGAGGCCGCGCTGGTCGAGGAGCTCGGCGTCGCCCGCAACACCGTCCGCGAGGCGGTCCGCGCCCTCGCCCACAACGGGCTGCTGGACATCCGCCAGGGCTCGGGCACCTACGTCCTGGCCACCAGCGAGCTGGCCGGCGTCATGCACCGCCGCTTCGCCGACGCCGACCAGTCGCAGGTCGCCGAGCTGCGGGTGACCCTGGAGACCTCCGCGGCCGGCCTGGCCGCCACCCGCCGCACCGCGCGCGACCTCGCCCTGCTGGACGCCACGCTGGCCCGCCGCGAGGACGCCTGGCGCTCCGGCGACGCCGAGGACTTCATCCAGGCCGACGCCGCCTTCCACCAGGCCGTGGTCGCCGCCGCCCACAACGACGTCCTCGCCGCCGTCTACGCCGACCTCGGCGAGGTCACCCGCGCCCACCTGCGCCACGACGTCGGCCCGGAGCTGATCGCCGAGCGCTACCTCGGGCACGACAAGATCCTCGACGCGATCCGGGCCGGCGACCCGCAGCGCGCCTCGGTCGAGGCCGGCCGTGCCATCGGCGCCTGCACCCCGCCCGACGCCTGACGCCGTGCGCACCGGCGCGCGCGGGGCCCGCACAGCACCGCGGCCCGGCACCCCCAGGAGGGGTGCCGGGCCGCGGTGGCGCGGGCAGCGGTCAGGCGCCGATGGCGTGCAGGCCGCCGTCCACGTGGACGATCTCGCCGGTGGTCTTCGGGAACCAGTCCGAGAGCAGGGCGACGACGCCGCGGCCGGCCGGCTCCGGGTCGGAGAGGTCCCACTTCAGCGGGGAGCGGGTGTCCCAGGTGGCGGCGAGGTCCGCGAAGCCCGGGATGGACTTGGCGGCCATCGAGCCGATCGGGCCGGCCGAGACCAGGTTGACCCGGATGTTGCGGTCGCCGAGCTCACGGGCCATGTAGCGGGAGGTGGCCTCCAGCGCGGCCTTGGCCGGGCCCATCCAGTCGTACTTCGGCCAGGCGAACTGCGCGTCGAAGGTCAGACCGACGACCGAGCCGCCGTCCTGCATCAGCGGCAGCAGCGCCGTGGTGAGCGACTTCAGCGAGAACGCCGAGACGTGCATGGCGGTCGCCACGGACTCCCACGGCGTGTTCAGGAAGTTGCCGCCCAGGGCGTCCTGCGGGGCGAAGCCGATCGAGTGGACGATGCCGTCCAGGGTCGGCAGGTGCTCGCGGACCTGGTCGGCGATGCCGGCCAGTTGCTCCTCGCTGGAGACGTCCAGCTCCAGCACCTTGACCGGGTTCGGCAGCTTCTTGGCGATCCGCTCGGTGAGGCTGGGCCGGGGGAAGGCGGTGAGGATGATCTCCGCGCCCTGCTCCTGCGCGAGCTTCGCGGTGTGGAAGGCGATGGAGGACTCCATCAGCACTCCGGTGATCAGGATCCGCTTGCCCTCAAGGATTCCACTCATGCTCAGTGACCCATGCCCAATCCGCCGTCTACGGGAATGACGGCTCCGGTGATGTACGCGGCCTCGTCCGAACCGAGGAACCGCACGGTGTTGGCGACCTCGGCGGGCGCCGCGTAGCGGCCCAGCGGCACGCCCGAGACGATCTCCGCGCGGCGCTCGTCGCTGAGCACTGCGGTCATGTCGGTGTCGACGAAGCCGGGGGCGACCACGTTGACGGTGATGTTGCGCGGGCCGAGCTCACGCGCCAGCGAGCGCGCGAAGCCGACCAGGCCGGCCTTGGAGGCGGCGTAGTTGGCCTGGCCCGGGGAGCCAGTGAGACCGACCACCGAGGAGATCAGCACGACCCGGCCCTTGCGCGCGCGCATCATCAGCTTGGAGGCGCGCTTGACCACCCGGAACGCCCCGGTCAGGTTGGTGTCCACGACGGAGGTGAAGTCCTCTTCGGACATCCGCAGCAGCAGGGTGTCGTGGGTGATGCCCGCGTTGGCGACCAGCACCTCGACCCCGCCGTGCTTGGCCTCGATCTCCGTGAACGCCGCGTCGACCTGCGCGTTGTCGGTGATGTCGCAGCGCACCGCGAGCACGTCGTACTTGGCCAGCTCCGCGGGAACCTCACCCGAGCGGCTGGTGATGGCGACCTTGTCGCCCGCCTCGGCGAAGGCCAGGGCGATCGCGAGGCCGATGCCCCGGTTTCCTCCGGTGACGAGAACCGAGCGGCTCAACGATCCACCTCTCTCCGTAGTGTGCGCGTACGTCGGTATGAGCACGCAGTGTGACGCTATCGGTCGGCCCCGGGCGGCGACGAATCGGGCTCCCACAGCGCCTCACCGAAGGAACTGTCGCAATCCGACAATCCGTACCGGGGCCGCCCGTCCCCGGTCCCCGACCGCCCCGGCCTACCCTTGTGGCGTCCACTGCGGCGGTTTTCCGGGAACAACGCGACGGGGCGCACCCGTTGCCCCCGTGGTGCGGGACGACCGGGGCCGGCCGTACCGAAGTTCCCGGACGGGTCCCGGCGCGCGGGGCCCGGCGGCCACGGCGACGAGCGAAGGCAGAGCACGGATGAGCGACGCACAGTCCGGTACCACCCACCGGCGGGGACGACTGCTGGCCCTGGCCGCCCTGGCGGCCGGCGCGGGAGCGGCCGCCTGGTCGCTGCGCGACCTGCCGGCGGCCTTCGGACGGCGGCCGGACGCCGCCCGGGAGGCCCGGGTGCGCAACTCCCCGCAGTACCGGGACGGCGTCTTCCACAACGCACCGTCCACCCTGGCCCGGGCCAAGTCCGCGCCGGACATCGACCGGGACACCGTGCGCCGGATGCTGTTCCAGCGCGAGGGCCGGGTCCCGGCCCACCCGGTGCCCACCGTCCGCCCGGCCGGCGGACCGCGCGAGGCCGCCGAGGGCGTGGAGATCACCTGGTACGGGCACGCCTCCGCGCTGGTCGAGATCGAGGGCACCCGGGTGCTGCTCGACCCGGTCTGGAGCGAGCGCTGCTCCCCCACGGCGCACGTCGGCCCCAAGCGGCTGCACCCGGTGCCGGTCGAGCTGGAGGAGCTGCCGCAGGTCGACGCGGTGCTCATCTCGCACGACCACTACGACCACCTGGACATGGCGACGGTCAAGCGGCTGGTCCGCAGCCAGTCCGCGCCCTTCGCGGTGCCGCTCGGCATCGGCGGCCACCTGCGCCGCTGGGGCGTCCCGGAGCACCGGATCATCGAGCTGGACTGGGACGAGACCTGCACGCTCGGCGAACTCGCCGTCACACTCACCTCCGCCCACCACTTCTCCGGGCGCGGTCTGACCCGCAACACCACGCTCTGGGGCTCCTGGGTGATCGCCGGGCCGACCCGCAAGGTCTTCTACACCGGGGACTCCGGCTACTTCGAGGGCTACGCGCGGATCGGCGAGCAGCACGGCCCGTTCGACGCCGCCCTGATGCAGATCGGTGCCTACGACACGGCCTGGGCGGACATCCACATGACGCCGGAGGACGCCGTCCTCGCGCACCGCGAGCTGAACGCCGGCCTGCTGGTGCCCGTCCACTGGTGCACCTTCAACCTGGGCCTGCATCCCTGGGCCGAGCCGATCGAGCGGCTGCTGGTCGAGGCCAAGGCGCAGGCCGTCCCGCTCGCGGTGCCGCGCCCCGGCGAGCGGGTGGACGTCGACAACCCGCCGGAGCTGGACGGCTGGTGGGAGACGGTCGGCTGACCGGATCCCCGGGGGCGGCGGCCGCCGCGTGTCACCGCCCGAATGCGCTGGCCGAAACCCCCTGAACGGGACATGATGCCGTGCGGGTACCCGGTTCGGAGTACCCGCACCGTCATCCCCCCGACCAGGGAGCCCGCTTGCCTCCGATGTCCCCGACCAGCAGTTCCGGCGCCCCGCACGGGCTCGCCGTCGACCCGCTGTTCCTCGCCTACCCGCTGCGCGCCCTGGCCGACGCGGCACTCACCCGCGCCCGGGAACTCGGCGCCGAACACGCCGACTTCCGCCTGGAGCGGGTCCGCAGCGCGTCCTGGCGGCTGCGCGACGCCCGGCCGGCCGGCACCTCCGACAGCGTCCAGCTCGGCTTCGCCGTCCGGGTGCTGCTGGACGGCGCCTGGGGCTTCGCCGCCGGGGTCGACCTCACCGGGGCCGCGGCGGCGCGGGTCGCCGAACAGGCCGTCGCGGTGGCCCGGCTGTCCGGCGGGATCAGCCGGGCGGCCGGTGCGAAGGAGCGCGTCGAGCTGGCGGACGAGCCGGTCTACCCGGACGCCACCTGGGTCTCCGCGTACGAGCTGAACCCCTTCGAGGTGCCGGACGCGGAGAAGACCGCGCTGCTCGCCGACTGGAGCGCGCGCCTGCTCGGCGCCGAGGGCGTCTCGCACGTCAGCGCCAGCCTGCTGACGGTGCAGGAGAACAAGTTCTACGCCGACACCGCCGGCACCGTCACCACCCAGCAGCGGATCCGGCTGCACCCCTCGCTGGAGGCCACCTCGGTGGACGAGCGCACCGGGGCCTTCGACTCGATGCGCACGCTGGCCCCGCCGGCCGGGCGCGGCTTCGAGTACCTGCGCGGCACCGGCTGGGACTGGGACGCCGAGCTGGCCGAACTGCCCGCCCTGCTGGCCGAGAAGATGAAGGCGCCGAGCGTCGAGCCGGGCCGCTACGACCTGGTCGTCGACCCGTCCAACCTCTGGCTGACGATCCACGAGTCGATCGGCCACGCCACCGAGCTGGACCGCGCGCTCGGCTACGAGGCCGCCTACGCCGGCACCTCCTTCGCCACCTTCGACAAGCTGGGCTCGCTGCGCTACGGCTCCGAGCTGATGCACGTCACCGGCGACCGCACCGCCGAGCACGGCCTCTCCACCATCGGCTACGACGACGAGGGCGTCGCGACGCAGTCCTGGGACCTCGTCAAGGACGGTGTCCTGGTCGGCTACCAGCTCGACCGCGGCATGGCGAAGCTCAAGGGCTTCGACCGCTCCAACGGCTGCGCCTTCGCCGACTCCCCCGCCCACGTCCCGGTCCAGCGGATGGCCAACGTCTCGCTCCAGCCGGCCGCCGACGGCCCCGACACCGAGGGCCTGGTCGCCGGCGTGGAGAACGGCCTGTACATCGTCGGCGACCGCTCCTGGTCGATCGACATGCAGCGCTACAACTTCCAGTTCACCGGTCAGCGCGCCTACGCCATCCGCAACGGCGAACTCGCGGGCCAGGTCAAGGACTTCGCCTACCAGGCCACCACCACCGACTTCTGGGGCTCGATGGCGGCCGTCGGCGGCCCGCAGACCTACGTGCTCGGCGGGGCCTTCAACTGCGGCAAGGCCCAGCCCGGCCAGGTCGCGGCGGTCAGCCACGGCTGCCCCTCGGCGCTGTTCCGCAACGTCAACGTGCTCAACACCCAGCAGGAGGCGGGTCACTGATGACCGCGATTCAGCCCCACGAACTCGTCGAGCTGGCGCTCGGCCTCTCCCGCGCCGACGGCTGCGTGGTGATCGCCGACGAGGAGTCGACCGCCAACCTGCGCTGGGCCGGCAACGCGCTCACCACCAACGGCGTGACCAGGGGCCGACGGCTCACCGTGATCGCCACGGTGGCCGGCGCCGAGGGCACCGCCTCCGGCGTGGTCTCCCGCGAGGCCGTCACCGCGGACGAGGTGGAGGGCCTGGTGCGGGCCGCCGAGCAGGCCGCCCTGGCGGCCGGTCCGGCCGAGGACGCGCAGCCGCTGGTAGCCGACCGGCCGTCCTCGCCCGACTTCGCCGGGCCGCCGGCCGAGACCTCGATCGAGGTCTTCGCGGCCTTCGCGCCCGCCCTCGGCGAGGCCTTCGCCCGGGCCGCCGCCCAGGGCGAGCTGCTGTACGGCTTCGCCCGGCACGAGGTGGTCTCCAGCTACCTGGGCACCTCCACCGGCCTGCGGCTGCGCCACGACCAGCCGACCGGCACGGTCGAGCTGAACGCCAAGACCGCCGACCTGTCCGGCTCCGCCTGGGCGGGCGCCGCCACCCGGGACTTCGCCGACGTGGACGTCGCCGCGCTGCACACCGAGCTGACCAAGCGGCTGGCCTGGGGCGCTCGGAAGATCGACCTGCCGGCCGGCCGCTACGAGACGCTGCTGCCGCCCTCGGCCGTGGCCGACCTGATGGTCTACCTCAGCTGGTCCGCCGGCGGCCGGGACGCCGCCGAGGGCCGGACGGTCTTCTCCAAGCCGGGCGGCGGCACCAGGGTGGGCGACAAGCTGGCCGCCCTGCCGCTGACGCTGCGCTCCGACCCGGCCGAGCCGGGGCTGGAGGCGGCGCCCTTCGTACTGACCCACTCCACCGGCGGGGACTCCTCGGTCTTCGACAACGGCCTGGAGCTCACCGCCACCGAGTGGATCCGCGACGGCGAGCTGGCCGAGCTGATCACCACCCGGCACTCCGCCGGGCTCACCGGCCTGGCACTGCGCCCGGCGGTGGACAACCTGGTGCTGGAGACGGCCGACGGGGCCGGCGCGCCGACCCTGGACGAGATGATCGCCCGCACCGAGCGCGGCCTGCTGGTCACCTGCCTCTGGTACATCCGCGAGGTGGACCCGGCGAACCTGCTGCTCACCGGCCTCACCCGGGACGGTGTGTACCTGGTGGAGAACGGCCAGGTGGTCGGCGCGGTGAACAACTTCAGGTTCAACGAGTCGCCGGTCGACCTGCTCGGCCGGATCACCGAGGTGGGCCGGACGGAGCGCTGCCTGCCGCGTGAGTGGGGCGACTGGTTCACCCGGGCCGCGATGCCGCCGGTGCGGGTCGCGGGATTCAACATGAGTTCGGTGAGCCAGGCCTCCTAGCCGGCTCGGGGCGAGGGATCGGGAGAGATGGACGAGAAGCGCACGGTCAGGACCAGCAAGGCGCTGTCCCGCGTCCTGCGGCACGAGCCCGAGCGGATCGGGATCACGCTGGACGAGGCCGGCTGGGTCGGGGTGGACGTGCTGCTCGCCGCGCTGGCGGCGAACGGCACCCGGCTGACCAGGTCCGAGCTGGACCACGTGGTGGCGACCAACAACAAGCGCCGCTTCGCCTACTCCGACGACGGTCTCTCGATCCGCGCCAGCCAGGGGCACACGGTGGCGGTCGACCTCGGTCTGGCCGCCGCCGAGCCGCCGGCCCGGCTGTTCCACGGCACCGCCTCCCGGAGCCTGGACGCGATATTCCGCCAGGGCCTGCGGCCGATGGCCCGCCAGGAGGTCCACCTCTCGGCCGACACCGACACCGCGCTGCGGGTCGGCTCCCGGCACGGCCGGCCGGTGGTCCTGGCGGTCGACGCCGCCGCCATGGCGGCGGCCGGTCACACCTTCCGGATCAGCGCCAACGGCGTCTGGCTGACCGACGCGGTACCGCCGGAGTACCTCTCCCTACTCCATTAGGACGCGGCGTCCGCCCCCGGTCTCGTCGGCCGCCCCCGCGCGGCGTACCGTGAAGTGGCCGCGCTGCGAGGCACGGCAGGTGCGTGGACGAGGGCGGTAGGACATGGGCAAGAGCGCCGGCGGTGGACAGGTCCACCGGATCACGGGGGCACGCAGCAGCCTCACCGAGGACGTCCGGGGCCGACAGCGCCGCTACGTGGCCTCGATGCTGCTCCGCACCGTCTGCGTGCTGCTCGCGGTGGTCCTGTGGGACGTCCAGCGGGTGCTCGCGTTCGCCGCACTCGCGGGCGCGGTGCTGCTGCCCTACTTCGCGGTGCTGATCGCCAACGCCGGCCGCGAGCGGGCGCCGGGGCTGCCGAGCACCTTCGACGTACCGCCGGAGACCGTGCTGATGCTCGGCCCCGGCGGTACGGGTGGGGCCGGCGCTTCGCATGATGCCGGTGTGGCACAGAGCGTACCCACCGATTCTTCACAGCCATCGAACTGACTGTCCGTTTTAGGGGGTTTTCCAGCGACTCCCTCGACAGAAAGCTCAAAAGAACCTCAGATTAATCATGCAAGACCTCCCCATGCCGGGGTCCTGCCGTGACATACTGCGTACGCGCTCCGCATCCCCCGTCGGAGCGACGGACCGACGCCGGGCGGCTCCCCCCGTGGCTGCCCGGCGTCGCCATGCCCGGACGCGCCGTCGCCGTCCGGGAGCGTGAAAGACTGGCGGTGCAGACGACCCGCTATCGCTGAGGACGGCACCATGGAATCCCCGGGCTCCCCGCAGACGCAGGCACCGGTCTGCTCGGCCAAGGGCTGCCGGGCGGACGCCCGGTGGGTGCTGGTCTGGAACAACCCGAAGCTGCACACCCCCGACCGCCGCAAGACCTGGGCGGCCTGCGGGGAGCACCGCGAGCACCTCTCGCAGTTCCTCGGCGTGCGCGGCTTCCTCAAGGAGGTCGTCGCCCTCGCCGACTGGACCGCGCCGGACGCGCCGGGCCCCGCCGAGCCGTCCGCGTAGCGTCCGGCGACAGGGCCCGGCGACAGGGCCCGGCGGTACGGAGCCGGTCAGCCGCCGATCGCGGACATCGGCCGCTCGGGCTGCAGGAACTCCGGGGCGTCGATCCCGGCCCCGGCCTTCTTGCCCCACATCGCCGCACGCCAGAGCTCGGCGATCTCGTCGTCCCCGGCGCCCGACCGCAGCGCCGTCCGCAGGTCCGTCTCGCCGGTCGCGAACAGGCAGTTGCGGACCTGGCCGTCGGCGGTCAGCCGGGTGCGGTCGCAGGCGCGGCAGAACGGCCGGGTGACCGAGGCGATCACGCCGACCCGGCCCGGGCCGCCGTCCACCAGCCAGCGCTCGGCCGGAGCCGCGCCGCGGCGGTCCGAGGGCTCGGGGGTCAGCGTGAACCGGGTGGCGAGCCGTTCCAGGATCTCCCCGGCGGTCACCATCGACGAGCGGTCCCAGCCGTGCTGGGCGTCCAGCGGCATCTGCTCGATGAACCGCAGCTCGTAGCCCTCCGCCAGGCACCGGGCGAGCAGCTCGGGCGCCTCGTGGTCGTTGACCCCGCGCATCAGGACGGCGTTCAGCTTGACCGGCGTCAGCCCGGCGGCGACGGCGGCGCTCAGCCCGTCCAGCACGTCCTGGTGGCGGCGGCGACGGGTGAGGGTGTGGAAGGTGTCCGGGTCGAGGGTGTCGAGCGAGACGTTGACCCGGTCCAGCCCGGCGGCGCGCAGCGCCCCGGCGGTCCGGGCGAGGCCGATGCCGTTGGTGGTCAGCGAGAGCTCGGGGCGGGGTTCGAGCGCGGAGCAGGCGGCGACGATGCCGACCAGCCCCGGGCGCAGCAGCGGCTCACCCCCGGTGAACCGGACCTCCCGGACGCCGAGCTCGCGCACGGCGAGGCCGACCAGCCGGACGATCTCCTCGTCGGTGAGCAGGTCGGGCTTGGCCAGCCACTGCAGACCCTCCTCGGGCATGCAGTAGGTGCAGCGCAGGTTGCACCGGTCGGTGAGGGAGACCCGCAGGTCGACGGCCTGCCGGCCGAAAGTGTCGAGCAGCACGGCGGTCCCTTCCCGTGAGTGTGCGGCCGGGAGTGCGGCCGGCCCGGTCCCCGCTCCCGCGGGGCCGGGCCAGCTTAGTCACCACCCGCCCGTCAGTGGGCGCCCAGCCCGGTCAGCGAGCGGACCTCCAGTTCAGCGTACTTCGCCGGGTCGGCCTTCTCCTTGGAGAGCAGGGTGCCGATCCAGCCGGCCAGGAAGCCGATCGGGATGGAGACCAGTCCGGGGTTCTCCAGCGGGAACCAGTGGAAGTCGGCGTCCGGGAAGAGCGAGGCCTTGCCGCCGGAGACGACCGGCGAGAAGAACACCAGCGTCACCGAGCTGACCAGCCCGGCGTAGACCGAGCTGACCGCGCCGGTCGTGGTGAAGCGCTTCCAGAACAGCGAGTACAGCAGCGTGGGCAGGTTGGCGGAGGCGGCCACCGCGAAGGCCAGCGCGACCAGGGCGGCGGTGTTGAGCTTCCCCGCGAAGAGGCTGAGCACGATGGCGACCGCGCCGATCGCGACCGCGGCCCACTTGGCCGAGAGGATCTCCTCCTTCTCGGACGCCTTGCCGCGCCGGATGACGTTGGCGTAGAGGTCATGGGCGAAGGAGGCCGAGGAGGCCAGGGTGAGGCCTGCCACCACGGCCAGGATGGTGGCGAAGGCCACCGCCGAGATCACCGCGAGCAGGATCGCGCCACCGGTGGTGCCCGGGCCGCCGCCGAGCTGCTCGGCGAGCTGCGGGGCGGCGGTGTTGCCGGCCGGGTTGGCCGCCTTGATCGCCTTGGGGCCGACCAGCGCGGCCGCGCCGAAGCCGAGCGCCAGGGTCATCAGGTAGAAGCCGCCGATGATGCCGATCGCCCAGAGCACGGACTTCCGGGCGGCCTTGGCGGTGGGGACGGTGTAGAAGCGGACCAGGATGTGCGGCAGGCCCGCGGTGCCGAGCACCAGCGCGATCCCGAGGCTGAGGAAGTCGAGCTTGGTCGTCCCGTTCACCCCGTACTTCAGCCCCGGTTCGAGGAACGCGGCGCCCTTGCCGCTGGCGTCGGCGGCGGCGCCGAGCAGCGCGGAGGGGTTGAAGTGGTACTTGGCCAGCACCAGGACGGTCATCAGCGCGGTGCCCGCGATCAGCAGCACCGCCTTGACGATCTGCACCCAGGTGGTGCCCTTCATGCCCCCTATCACCACGTAGATCACCATCAGGGCGCCGACCGCGACGATGGTCAGCCGCTTGGCGCTGTCCCCGCTGACGCCGAGCAGCAGGGCGACCAGCGTGCCGGCGCCGACCATCTGGGCGAGCAGGTAGAAGATCGACACCACGATGGTGGAGATGCCCGCGGCGGTCCGGACGGGGCGCTGCTTCATCCGGAAGGCCAGGACGTCGGCCATGGTGTAGCGGCCGGAGTTGCGCAGCGGTTCGGCGACCAGCAGCAGGGCGACCAGCCAGGCGACCAGGAAGCCGATCGAGTAGAGGAAGCCGTCGTAGCCGGAGAGCGCGATGGCGCCGGCGATGCCGAGGAAGGACGCGGCGGACATGTAGTCACCGGAGATGGCCAGGCCGTTCTGGAACCCGGTGAAGCTCCGGCCGCCGGCGTAGAAGTCGGCGGCGCCCTTGGTCTGCCGTCCGGCCCAGACGGTGATGCCGAGGGTGGCCAGGACGAAGAACCCGAACAGGGTCATCGTCAGACCGCGGTGCTCGGTGGCGGAGCTGGCGAGCAGGGTCATTCGGCGGCCTCCCGGGGAGCGTGGACCACGGCGCCCTGGGCTTCGCGGATCGCGGCGGCGGGCGGGTCGAGCCGCCGGTCCGCGTAGCGCGCGTACCAGGCCGCGATGGCGAAGGTGGTGACGAACTGCAGCAGCCCCAGCACCAGGGCGACGTTGATGTGCCCGGCCACCTTGGTGCCCATGAGGCCGGGGGCGTAGCTGGAGAGCAGGACGTAGAGCAGGTACCAGAGGACGAAGCCGATGGTGACCGGGAAGGCGAAGCTCCGGAACGAGCTTCGAAGGGTGCGGAACTCCTCGCCCTCTTCAATGAGTTGGACTTCGGTAGGGGCAGTGGTGATCGGCGGCGATTCCACGCTGTCTCCTCACTCCTTCGGCGTAGTGGTCGCACCAGTGGAACGATCGGACGTGAGGGGCGTCACAGTCCGGATGCGCGCCGCGCAATGCTAGGAGGGTCGTGCCCGCTCCGAAAGGGGTTGTCCGTGACCAGCCATCCGTTCACCCGCTCGCGCTAGTCAATTGGCCGAAAACCATCACTTCCCGACTACGGGAAGGGCGGCACCGATGTGCGGTGCCGCCCTTCGTGGAGCCTGTGGTGACGATGCGTCAGAAAGCGATCCGTACCTTCAGCGCGGAGCGGTCGTCCATCGCCCGGTAGCCGTCCGGGACACCGTCCAGGTCGACGGTGCGGTCGAAGACCAGGCCGGGCTCGATGGCGCCGGAGAGGACGTCCGGCAGCAGCTCGGGGATGTACGCGCGGGCCGGCGCGACTCCGCCCCTGAGCGAAACGTTTCGGCCGAACATCTGGCCGATGTCCACGCCGGCGCTACCGCCGTGCGGAACGCCCACGTACCCGACCGCGCCGCCGTCCCGGGCGATCGAGATCGCGGTCCGCATCGACTCCTCGGTACCGACGGCCTCCAGCACGGCGTGCGCGCCCTGTCCCCCGGTCAGCTCCTTGACCGCCTCGATCGCCGCCTCGCCGCGCTCGGCGACCACGTCCGTCGCGCCGAAGCGCCGGGCCAGGTCGGTACGGGCGGTGTGCCGGCCGAGCGCGATGATCCGGCCCGCGCCGAGCCGGTGCGCCGCCAGGACGCCGCACAGGCCGACCGCGCCGTCGCCGACCACCGCGACGGTGGCACCGGCGCGCACGCCCGCCGTGACGGCCGCGTGGTGGCCGGTGGCCATCACGTCGGAGAGGGCGAGCAGGTTCGGCAGCAGCTTCTCGTCGCCCGCCGCCTCGCCGGGCAGCCGCACCAGGGTGCCGTCGGCGAACGGCACGCGCACGGCCTCGCCCTGGCCGCCGTCCGAGCCGACCTCGCCCCAGAAGCCGCCGTGCGGGCAGGAGGTCTGCAGGCCCTCGCGACAGAAGTCACACGTGCCGTCCGACCAGACGAACGGGGCGACCACGAAGTCGCCCGGACGCACGTCGCGGACCTCGGTGCCGACCTCCTCGACCACGCCGAGGAACTCGTGCCCGATCCGCTGCCCGGCCGTCCGCGCCGCCACGCCCCGGTAGGCCCAGAGGTCGCTGCCGCAGATACAGGCGTTCACCACGCGCACCACGGCATCGGTCGGGCGTTGGATCACCGGGTCCGGCACCTCCTCGATCCGGATGTCGTTCGGGCCGTGGATCACGGTGGCGCGCATGGGGGATTCGTCCTTCGCAGAGACGGCCGCGTGGGGGTGTGGTGCGGCCGGGGGATATTCGACTGGGTGTACGACGAATACGCGTCCCACTCTATTCCGGCCGACCGGTACGAACATTTCGGCCGAGCCCGGTCGCGACGGCGCTTATTCTGTTTGACCATGCATGCGATCCAGCCCGAGACGAACGGCGCGCCGCGGACCGTCCCCGTCCCCGCCCAGCGCTCCGCCGCCCCCGACGAGGGCTTCGCGGTGGTCGACGTCGAGACCACCGGGCTCGGCCGCTCGGACCGCGTCATCTCGGCCGGCCTCTACCAGCTGGACGCCGACGGGGAGGTCACCGACCGCTGGTACACGCTGGTCAACCCCGGCCGCGATCCCGGCCCGGTCTGGATCCACGGCCTCACCGACGACGTGCTGGCGGGCGCGCCCACCTTCCCGGAGATCGCCGACGAGTTCGCCGAGCGGCTGCGCGGCCGGGTGATGGTCGCCCACAACGCGCTCTTCGACTGGAACATGATCTCCCGCGAGTTCTCCCGGGCCGGCCTGCGCGCCCCGGTGGACCAGCGGCTCTGCACCATGGTCCTCTCCCGCGACCTGCGGCTGCCGCTGCCCAACGGCAAGCTGGCCTCGCTCGCGGCGTACTTCGGCGTCCGCCAGCGCCAGGCGCACAACGCCCTCGACGACGCCCGGGTGCTGGCCGAGGCGTTCCGGCCCAGCCTGCACCTGGCCCGCTCGGGGGGCGTCCCACTGCCGCTGCAGACCTGTGTGGCCGTCACCGACCTCGGCGCGGAGGAGCCCGCCTCCCCCGCCCGCGGCTCCTGGACCGGCGCCTCCTACCGGCAGGCCAGGAAGCGCCCGCCGTGCCCCTACCCGAACCCGGGACGCTGGGAGGACGGCAAGCCGCTGGTGCAGGGCATGCGGGTGGCGTTCACCGGCGACACCGCGACCGACCGCGAGGTGCTGGAGGACCGCGCGGTGGAGGCCGGCCTGCACATCGCCTCCTCGGTGAGCCGGCTCACCAGCCTGCTGGTCACCAACGAGCCGGGGGGCTGGAGCGGCAAGGCCCGCAAGGCCCGCGAGGTCGGCACGCCGGTCCTCGGCGAGGACGCCTTCCTGCATCTGCTGCGCGAGGTCGCCCCGCACCCCGGTGCGTGATCCGGTTGTGAGGTGGGCGTACCGTGCCCGTGTGTACCGTTTTCTGCTCTCGCGGCGCTGGGTGATCACGCTGCTGATCGCCCTGCTGCTGATCCCCACCACCATCCGGCTGGGGTTCTGGCAGCTGCACCGCCACGAGGCACGCGTGGCCCGCAACGAGCTCATCGCCCAGGCACTCACCGACCGGCCGGTCCCGTTCGACACGCTGTCGGGCTCGCCCGGCTTCACCGTCCCCAAGGACCTGACCTGGCGGACGGTGACGGCGACCGGGGAGTACGACCCGGCGCACGAGTTCGTGGTCCGCAAGCGGACCGGTTCCGGCGGGGACAAGATCGGCTACTTCGTCGTCACCCCGCTCCGGCTCTCCGACGGCAAGGGCAGCGTCCTGGTCAACCGCGGCTGGGTGGCGTCCGGCGGCTCCGCCACCGAGTACCCGCAGGTGCCGGCCGCGCCGGCCGGGGAGGTCACCCTCACCGGCCGCCTGCGCGCCGACGAGACCGCGGCCGGCAGCGGCATCCGGGATCGGGCCGGCCTGCCGGACCGGCAGTTCAACCTGATCAGCACCGAGCAGCAGGCCGGCGAGACCGGCGCCACCCTGCTCGGCGGCTACCTGGAGCTCACCGCCACCACCCCGGCCCCGGCCGACCAGCCCGAGCTGCTGCCCGAGCCCAACCACTCCGACATCGGCCCGCACATGGCGTACGCGGTCCAGTGGTGGCTGTTCACGGCGATGATCCCGGTCGGCTTCTGGGTGATGGTGCGCCGCGAGGCCAAGGACCGCGCCAAGGAGGCCGCCGAGGCCGAGGTGGAGCAGGAGAGCGTGCCGGCGTAGCCCGCGAGCTACAGCACGTCCTCCAGTTCGCGCAGCAGCCGCACCTTGGCCCGGGCGCCGACCATGGACTTCACCGGCTCACCGCCCCGGAAGACCATCAGTGTCGGCATGGACAGGACCCCGTACGCGGCCTGGGTCTGCGGATTGTGGTCCACGTCCACGGTGACCACCGTGAGCCGGTGCGCCTGCTCCTTCGCGATGTCGGCCAGCACCGGCACCATCTGGCGGCACGGCGGGCACCAGTCCGCCGTGAACTCCACCAGGACCGGCCCTTCGGCCCCCAGCACCTCGGTCGCGAACGTGTCGTCCGTGACCTCCGGCACTCCAGCGATCTTCCCCATCTACCGCTCCTCCCACTCGACTGCCAACTCACACTGCGGCGTCTGCCAGGCGGCCTCGGCCGCCAGCTCGTCACGGGCCTGCTCGGCCCGGGCGAACTGCTCGGCCACCTGCGTACGGACCTCCTGGAGCCGGGTGATGCACTCGTCCAGCTCGGCCAGCTTGCGCCGGTAGACCTCCAACGAGGCCGGGCAGGAGTCCCCCTCCGGGTGGCCCGCCCGCAGGCACTCGACGAACGGGCGGGTCTCCTCCAGTTCGAAACCGAAGTCCTGGAGCGTGCGGATCTGCTTCAGCAGCCGCAGATCGTCCTCGCCGTACGCGCGGTAGCCGTTGCCGGCCCGTCGGGCGGGTAAGAGCCCGAGCTGCTCGTAGTACCGCAGCGCCCGGGTGGTCGTCCCCGCCCGCTCCGCCAGCTCACCGATCCGCATGACCGCACCCGTTCCTTCCGACCGCCGTTCGAACGCCGTCGGGTACGACGGTAGACCTTGACGCGGGCGTCAAGGCCAGCTCCCGGACGCAGTCGGCCGAAACTCGCCGCCGCCCCGGGCCGCGGCGGCCGCCGTGCCCCCTACCCCGCCGCTCCCCCGACCCGGCAGGATGGGAGCCATGGATCTTGGACTGAAGGACACGGTGTACGTGGTCACCGGCGCCACCCGGGGCCTCGGCCTGGCGGCCGCCCGCGAGCTCGCCGCCGACGGCGCCCGGGTGCTGGTCAGCGGGCGGAACAAGGAGTCCGTCGACGCGGCGGTGGCCGAACTCGACGCCCTCGGCGGCAGCGGCGCGGCGCACGGCCTGGTCGCCGACAACGCGGACCCGGAGACCGCCGGGCGGCTGCTCGGCGCGGCCGTGGAGCGCTTCGGCCGACTGGACGGCGTGCTGATCAGCGTCGGCGGCCCGCCGCCCGGCCCGGTGAGCGCCGCCCCCGAGGAGGCCTGGCGCGGCGCCTTCGAGTCGGTCTTCCTCGGCGCCCTGCGGCTGGCCCGGGCCGCGGCCGAGGCGCTCGGCGAGGGCGGTGTGATCGGCTTCGTGCTCTCCGGTTCGGTCCGCGAGCCGATCCCCGGCCTGGGCATCTCCAACGGGCTGCGGCCGGGCCTGGCGATGGCCGCCAAGTCGCTCGCCGACGAGCTGGGCCCGCGCGGGATCCGGGTGGTCGGCCTGCTCCCGGCCAGGATCGACACCGACCGGGTCCGCGAACTGGACGCCCTCGGCGGCGACCCCGCCGCCGCCCGGGCCCGCAACAGCGCAGGCATCCCGCTCCGCCGCTACGGCACCCCGGCGGAGTTCGGGAAGGTCGCCGCCTTCGCGCTCTCCCCCGCCGCCTCCTATCTGACCGGTGTGATGATCCCGGTCGACGGCGGCGCCCTGCGCGGGCTCTGAGCCACCCGCCGGAGCCGGTCGCGGGCGGTTAGTCGACCCGCGGACGCCGACGCCGGCCGCCGCGCCCGCGCGCGGCGGCCGGCTTCGCCGCCTGCACCCGCACCCGGAGTTCGGCGGGCAGCTCGGCCAGGCCGAGGCTGGCGCGGGCGTCACCGCGCGGGCCGGTCTCGAAGTGCTCCACCAGCTCCGCCGGATCACCGCCCGGGGTCAGCCGCACGGCCGCCCGCAGCCGCTGCCGACCGGAGCCCCGCAGCAGCCGGACGCTGACCCGTTCGACCTCCGGAAGGGCCACCGTCCCGGTCTCCAGCGCCTCCTCCAGGGCCCGGGTGCGCAGCCGCAGCCGCAGTCCGCCCACCCCCGGCGTGGGGAGGACGACGGTCGCCGGGCCGCTGCGGCGCAGCTGGGCGAAGAGCCACCAGCCGGTACCGAGGACGACCAGGACCAGCCCGGCGGTCACGGCCGGCCACCACCACGTCTCGTCGGACCAGCGGGTCCGCGAGCTGGAGCTGACCACCGGCTGGTCCGGCGAGGTGAGCGGCCACCGGCTCGGCGGGTCCACCCCCAGCCGTGCGTAGAGGTCGAGCCCGCCGGCCAGCACCAGCAGGCCGACCGCCAGCAGCAGCACGGCGGCGGCGCCCAGCAGCACCCGGTTGACGGTGGACCGACTCACCGCACCATCACCACCCCTCCTCGTCCGACCTTCACCCGCGTGTCCGTCCTCCGCCGCCCGGCTCCGGGCGGTGTCCCGCTCATCCGACCCCGCCGACCCCGCCGACCCCGCCGGCCGCCGCCGTGCCCGGGACCGCCGCGGTGCCGTCCGGCGGCCCGGGCACGGCGCCGTCGCCCGCGCCGCCCCCGCCCCGCTTCGCCCGGACGTCGAGGCGCAGCGGCCGGGCCAGGCTGATCTTCCCGAGCTCCGCGCGCAGCTGCCGCTGCACCGAGGCCGGGTCGGCCGGGCCCGTGAGCACCGCCTTCACCCGGCGGCGGTTGACCCGGACGGTGAGGTGCTCGATGCCCGGCAGTCCGGCCGCCCGGTCGTGCAGGAGGGTGCCGACGCCGGCGCGGTCGATGGCGGCGGAGGTCCCGCCGAGCGGGCGCAGCGGCAGCCAGCGGCGCAGCCCGGGGGCGAGGGCGAGCCAGAGCAGCCAGGCCCCGAGCAGGACGGCCGCCCCGGCGCCGACGAGCACCCAGGGGTCGTCCAGGTGGCGGGTGGCCAGTTCGTCCGCGACCTCGGCCCGCCAGCGGCGGGCGGCGTGCCCGGTGCGCACGGCGATCACGTCGTAGAGCAGTGCGGCGCCGACCACCAGCACGACGGTGGCGACGACTACGGCGGCGACCGTGCGGGGGGCCCGCAGCCGGGGCACCTTGACCATGACCGGCTCGGGCTCGCCGGCCTCCGGCGGGAGAGCACTCGCCCCGCTCAAACCCGGCGGCGACGACCCCGGCGGGACAGCGCCCGACCCACCCGAACCCGGCGGCGACGACCCCGGCGGGAGAGCACCCGGCGCAACGGCGTCCGGTGTCGGCCCGGTCGTCACCGCGGCCCCCCGGTGACCAGTCGTTCGACGACCACCACCACCTCGCCGACCCGCGTCCCGGTCAGACCGCCGACCTGCGCGGCGATCCGCTCCCGGACGGCCCGGGCGAGCGCGGCGAGGTCGGCGGGGAACGGCAGCTCGACGGAGACCCGGACGGTGACGGTGCTGCCCGGCACGGCGACCGAGACCTTCGGCGGCGCACCCCGCTCCGTCCGGCCGCGCCACGCGTCGTCGAGCGCCTCACGGGCGGCCCGGGCGGCGATCCGGGCGTAGACCCGGTCGGCCACCCGCAGCCGCCCGCGGACGCCGGGCTCGCGGCGGCGGGCGGCGGGGGTGACCGCGGTGGTGGAGGTGGCCGGGGTGGCAGGGGTGACGGGGGACGCCATCAGCGGCGCCGGTCGCGGCCGCGCAGCAGGTCGCCGAGATCACCGATCTCGATGTCGCCCTCCAGCAGGCGCCCGACCACGAAGCCGACCACGCCCAGCGCGGCCACCAGCAGGAACGCCGCGAAGCCGCCGAAATAGCCGGCGAAGCCGAGGGCCATACCCACCACCAGGCCGACAATGGCCAGGTTCATCCGCTACTCCTCGTCTTCCACTGCTGCTGTCCCCCGACGGGGCTACTTCAACTTGGGCCGCTGTCCGGAGGGGACGCTCTCCTCTTCCTCCTCCTCGACGTCCGGCTCGTCGGGCAGATGGACGTCGTTGACCGCGATGTTGACCTCGACGACCTCCAGGCCGGTCATCCGCTCCACCGCGTCGATGATGTTCTCCCGTACCTGACGGGCCAGTTCGGGGATGACCACGCCGTACTCGACGACCAGGGCGATGTCGATGGCGGTCTGCTTCTCCCCCACCTCGGCCTTGATCCCTCGCCCGACGGCGGACTTGCCGCCGGGCACCCGGTCGCGCATCGCGCCGAAGGTCCGGGACAGGCCGGAGCCGAGGGCGTGGATGCCGGAGACCTCGCGGGCGGCCATACCGGCGATCTTCTCGACCACACCGACGGCCAGGGCGGTACGGCCGCGGTCGGTCACCCCCCGGCCGGTGTCGGCCGCCGGGGCGACCGGTCCGGGCGCGGCGGACGGGCTCTTGTGCATGGTGGCGGGCGTCGGAGTGTCAGGCATGGGTGGTTCTCCCGTCGTACGGCTCCAGCTATATCGCAAATCGCTCCAACTCTGTCATTTCGCCACGATTCGCGCCCCCGGAGCGGCGACCGGGGGAACCGCGACGCCGAAGGCCCAGCTCCGGGGGCGGTCCCCCGGAGCCGGGCCTTCGGCGTGCTCGTGCGGTCAGTCGCCGATGCCGGCCAGATCGCGCAGGCGGCGAGCCTGTGCCGCCCGTTCGGCCGAACGCTGCTCGTCGTACGAGCGTCCGCCCGCACCCTGGAGCAGCGCCTTGGTCTCGATGACGGCGCTGCGCGGGGCGGCGAGCAGCGCGGCGGCGAGGTCGCGGGCGGCGGCGTCCAGCTCCGTGCCGGGGACGGCCAGGTTGGCCAGCCCGATCGCGGTGGCCTCCTCGGCGCCGACCCAGCGGCCGGTCGCGCAGATCTCCAGCGCCCGGGCGTAGCCGACGAGCTCGGTGAGCGGCTTGGTACCGGCCAGGTCGGGGACGAGACCGAGCGAGGTCTCCTTCATGGCGAACCGGGCGTCGTCGGCGACCACGCGCAGGTCGCAGCCGAGGGCGAGCTGGAAGCCGGCGCCGACGGCGTGGCCCTGGACGGCGGCGATCGTGACCACGTCGGGCCGGCGCCACCAGGAGAAGGCCTCCTGGTAGTACGCGATGGTGTCGTCGAGGTCCTTGTCCTCGGCGGCGGCCAGTTGGAGGAAGGTGACCTCGCCGGGGATCCCCTCGGGGGTGAACATCGCGCGGTCCAGGCCGGCCGAGAAGGAGAGGCCCTCGGCGCGCAGCAGCACCACCCGGACGGCGCCGGGCAGCTCCCGGCCGACTGCGGCCAGCGCGCGCCACATCGCGGGCGACTGGGCGTTGCGCCGTTCGGGCTGACAGAGGGTGACGACGGCGAGTTCGCCGTCGATCTCCAGGCGGACGCCGTCCTGCTCCCAGCTCGGGGCCTGCGGGTCGGTGGCGGGGGCGGTCATGCGGGGACCTCCGGTGGCGAGGGACTTGGCTACCGGAGAGTAACAAAACTGGGCGCGCTGCGGCAGGGCAGCGGCGCCCAGTGTTTCGGACAGGTCCGGGCCGGGCCCGGACGGACGGCGGCGGGCATGACGATCGGCGGCCGGTTCGCTCCGACCGGAGGCGGACGACCGACGTCGTCCATCCGGCCCGCGCCCTGCCGCCGAGTCATCCGTCGAAGAACTGACGGACCGTCAGGAGCTGGCTCCAGCAGTAGCTTTGTTCTTGCCCCGCGTGGCACCGCCGCGGCCCCGGAGGATCACTCCGGACTCGCTCAGCATCCGGTGCACGAAGCCGTACGAGCGACCGGTCTCCTCCGCGAGAGCGCGAATGCTCGCCCCGGAGTCGTACTTCTTCTTGAGATCGGCCGCGAGCTTCTCACGCGCGGCACCGGTCACCCGGCTGCCCTTTTTCAGAGTCTCGGCCACCCGTGCCTCCTCGTAGCGTTGCTCGGTCAGATTCCCATGATCACCCATCCACAGCCTCCTGGCCACCCATTCGACAAGGTCGATGCCGGGAATGCGCGTTCCGTCGGTGGTGATCCGAGCGCACAAGGGCGCTCACGCAGAGTGCACGCCCCCGGAGCGATACCGCCATTCGGCGCGAAAGAGCTGATCAGCAGCGTCGGCCCGACCACGATCGAGTGGCGGGCCGACGGAAGCTTCTCAAACGGAATCCCGGACCTCTTCATTCCCGGACACGCCGTAAGTACTAGTCTTTCTGGTCCGAAAAGTGGACGAGGCGTCTACTCCAGGCCGGCGGAGGCCGGGCGGAGGCCAGGCCGGATCAAGGGAGCCGGATCAGGCGAGCGAGACCAGGTCGTTGTAGGCCGGGCTCCAGAGGTCCTCCACGCCGTCCGGCAGCAGGATGATCCGCTCCGGCTGGAGCGCGTCGACCGCGCCCTCGTCGTGGGTCACCAGCACGACCGCGCCGCTGAACTCGCGCAGCGCGCCCAGGATCTCCTCGCGGCTGGCCGGGTCGAGGTTGTTGGTGGGCTCGTCGAGCAGCAGCACGTTGGCGCTGGAGACCACCAGCGAGGCCAGCGCCAGCCTGGTCTTCTCACCACCGGAGAGCACCCCGGCCGGCTTGTCGACGTCGTCGCCGGAGAACAGGAAGGAGCCGAGGATCTTGCGGATCTGGACCAGGTCGGTGTCGGGCGCCGAGGAGCGCATGTTCTCCAGCACCGTGCGCTCCGGGTCCAGGGTCTCGTGCTCCTGGGCGTAGTAGCCGATCTTCAGGCCGTGGCCCGGGATCACCTCACCGGTGTCCGGCTTCTCCACCCCGGCCAGCATCCGCAGCAGGGTGGTCTTGCCCGCGCCGTTGAGGCCCAGCACCACGACCCGCGAGCCGCGGTCGATGGCCAGGTCCACGCCGGTGAAGATCTCCAGCGAGCCGTAGGACTTGGAGAGGTCGGCGGCAGTCAGCGGGGTCTTCCCGCAGGGCGCCGGGTCCGGGAAGCGCAGCTTGGCGACCTTGTCGTTCAGCCGGACCTGCTCCAGGCCGGACAGCAGCTTCTCCGCACGGCGGGCCATGTTCTGCGCGGCCACCGTCTTGGTCGCCTTGGCACGCATCTTGTCGGCCTGCGCGTTGAGGGTCGCGGCCTTCTTCTCCGCGTTGGCCCGCTCGCGCTTGCGGCGCTTCTCGTCGTCCTCGCGCTGCTGCTGGTACTGCTTCCAGCCCATGTTGTAGACGTCGATCGCGGAGCGGTTGGCGTCCAGGTAGAAGACCTTGTTGACGACCGTCTCGACCAGCTCGACATCGTGCGAGATGACGATGAAGCCGCCCTTGTAGGTCTTCAGGAAGTCCCGCAGCCAGGCGATCGAGTCGGCGTCGAGGTGGTTGGTGGGCTCGTCGAGCAGCAGCACGTCGGAGTCCGAGAAGAGGATCCGGGCCAGCTCGACGCGGCGGCGCTGACCACCGGAGAGGGTGTGCAGCTGCTGTTCGAGGATGCGGTCCGGCAGGCCCAGCGCGGCGGCGATGGTGGCGGCCTCGGCCTCGGCGGCGTACCCGCCCTTGGTGAGGAACTCCGTCTCCAGGCGCGAGTACTTCTTCATCGCGTTGTCCCGGGTGGCGCCCTTGCCGTTCGCCATCCGCTCCTCGTTCTCGCGCATCTTCTTCAGCACGCTGTCGAGGCCGCGGGCGGAGAGGATGCGGTCCTTGGCGAGGACGTCGAGGTCACCGGTGCGCGGGTCCTGCGGGAGGTAGCCGACCTCACCGGAGCGGGTGACCGTGCCCGAGGCCGGCAGGCCCTCGCCGGCCAGCACCTTGGTGAGCGTGGTCTTCCCGGCGCCGTTGCGCCCGACCAGACCGATCCGGTCACCCGGGGCGACCTTGAAGCTCGCGGACTCGATCAGGATGCGGGCGCCGGCGCGCAGCTCAAGGGCGTTGGCGGAAATCATGGCTGGGACTACTCCTGGGACGTGGGCGGGCGCCTGGGCATGGCACAGGGCCGGGGCAGCGGAAGGGGGCGACGTCGGCAGACCGGCGGACCGCCCGGGGGCGGCGCCGCTCGTCCGCTAGTGCCCGGAGAGAACAGCCATGACGGCAAGTCTACCGGGCCCCGTGACGGGGCCCGGAGGCTTTTACCGCCGGGGTACCGGTCTCAGGACTGCGGGGCGTCCTCCGCGGCGTCACAGCTGCCCTGCGGGCGGACGGCGGCGAAGGGCTCGGCCGGGCTGCCGCAGGCCGCCTCGGGGGCCGCCGCCTGGGTGTCGAACACCTTGGGGCCGACGATCGGACCGTCCGAGATCAGCACCCGGCGGCCGTCCAGGGCCTTCAGCGACACCCCCGGGCCGGCGGCCAGCTGCCAGCCGGTGCTGTCCAGCCGGTAGCCGGTGATGCCACCGGAGACCGGCTGGCCGGTGCTGTTGGCGCAGCTGCGGGGCACGAGCACCGCGAAGTCGGTGCCCACCGTGCGGGTCGGGTCGTAGACGCAGTTGCCGGCCGGCTTGGAGTTGTAGCGGAGGTCACCGTCGGCGTCGCGGAAGCCCATGGTCAGCTCGGGGGTGACCACGGCCACCCAGGGCGCGGACTGCTGGACGGTGTGCAGGGCCGCCGCGGCGCGCTCCCGCTGGAGCTGCCTGCGCTGCTCGTCGGTCCGCTTCTCGGCGCCCGGCTCGCCCTGGCCGCTCATCCAGTCCGCTAGGCCGGGTACCGCGCGGTGCCAGCGCACCTCGTGGTCGCCGGGGCGCACCGAGGTGACCAGGCCGTCGTCCCAGACCACCACGGCGTTCTCGCCCGCCATCGCCAGGTACAGCGCGGTGGCGCCCTCCCGGCGGTAGGACCAGGCGGGCTCGCCGGTGTCCCGGTTGTGGGCCTCCAGGCCGGGGCCCACCTTCAGCTCCAGACCGTCCGCGCCCAACGACTGCGAGTTGACCGGGCTGGCGTCCGCGCCGCCCGGCCCGGCCACCCGGTCACCGAACGGCACCGGCTTGTTGGCATGCGCGGCCGCGCCCGCCACAAGGACCAGCAGGACCGCCAGGGCAGGGAGGATCGATCGGGGGGTGAGGACACGCAGCGGCTTCCAGGACACGGGCGGAGCGTACCTTTCGACACCGTCACGAGTCAGCCGGACCCGGCCGGACGGCGGGGCGGCGCGGGCGCGGCCGGCCGATTCGCGCCCTTCGCCGGATCCGCCCGCCCACCTGCGCCGTCGGACCCGCGGCCGCCCGGGAGGCGCTCCGGGCGGGCGGCCGCGGTACGGCCTCCAAGGCCGTCCGGACTGTTACAGAGGTGATACACGGCACGTTGCGGCAGACGGCGTTCGAATACCGCCCACTTTAGGGTGACATTCGGCTTTTCCGACGCCTGCGGGGCCTACTGTCTGCGAGCGGGGTATCACGGTCCGTCCCGCTGTCCCCGCCCCGTGACGCCGGAGGAGAGACCATGCGACTCGGCCGCCTGACGCTGGCTGCCGCCGCCCTGCTGATGCTGACCACCGCGAGCGTCCCCACCGGGACCCCGCTCAGCCAGACCGAACGGCACGCCCTCTCCTCGGACGCGTTCCAGCCCCGCGGCGCCGCCCCCCGGCCGGTCGTCCAGCGGCCGAAGCACGAGGCCCCGTTCGGTGCCTTCGTCGGCTCGTGGGACAAGTACATCCCCCAGCTGGGCCGCTACGCGCAGTGGCTGAACAACGCCAACGTGCAGGTCGGCCACACCTATCTGGCCGGCAACAGCTGGGCGGACGTCGAGGGCGAGCCGGTGGTGCTCGGCATGTGGTCGCAGTGGCGGCTGGCCGACCCCTCCCGGATGCTGATCCTCGGCGTCCCGATGCTGGTGCCCAGCGAGGCCGCCGTGCCGGACGGCGAGGTGGCCAAGCTGCTCGCCCAGGGCGCCCGGGGGGACTTCGACCGGCACTTCCTGCGGCTCGCCCGCCGGCTGGTGGCGCTCGGCGGGGCGGACACCGTGCTCACCCTCGGCTGGGAGATGAACGGCACCACCTACACCCACCGCTGCAAGCCCGACCCGACCGCCTGGAAGGCGTACTGGCGGCGGATCGTCTCCGTGATGCGCTCGGTGCCCGGTCAGCGGTTCCGCTTCGACTTCACCCCCAACCGGGGGCTGGACGCGATCCCGTGGACCAAGTGCTACCCCGGCGACGACGTGGTCGACATCATCGGCATGGACAGCTACGACCAGCCCGCCGGCGCCACCTTCGACGACTACGTCCGCGAGCCGTACGGGCTGCAGGACCAGGTCGAGTTCGCCGCCAAGCGCGGCAAGCCGGTCTCGTACCCGGAGTGGGGGCTGTTCCGCAACGGCGACAACCCGGAGTTCGTGCAGCGGATGGTGGAGTGGATCCGCACCCATGACACCAGCTACCAGACGGTCACCGACTACTGCCCGCACGGGTTCTGGCAGTGCGCGCAGAACCCGCGCTCCAGCAGCCGGTTCAAGCAGCTGATGGCCGGGTCCCAGGGGGCCCCGGTGACTGCTGTGCCGGCGCCCCCGGCGGTCACCCCGCAGCCGGGGGCCGCCGGGTCGGGCTCGCCGGGCGCCTCGCCGACCGCGGCCGCCTCCGGAACCCCCTCCGCACCCGCCTCGCCGTCCGCGGCACCGTCCCCCTCGCCCGCCACTCCGCCCTCACCGTCCGCCGCACCCGCGCCGGGCGGGCTGCCGGCCCGGCGCTGAAGGCGGGCGGCCGGCCCCGCAGGCGGGGCGGGGCTCAGCTCCGCCGACGGGCCGCCAGCGCCTCCTTGAGCCTCGGCAGCCGGGTGCGCAGGACGTGCACCGCGACCTGCCGGGCCCGGACCGAGCCGGCCCGCGCGGCGGCCGCCGGCGCCGGCCCGCGCGGACCGAACAGCAGCCGCTGGTTGAACAGCTGGTCCGGCCGCCAGCGCTGCTTGTAGGGCTCCTGGCCGCGCAACAGGCTGAGCAGCGGGATCCCGGCGTCGACCGTCTCGTCCAGCGCCGCCCCGAACAGCAGACCGGCGATGTCCAGGCGCTCGCGCAGCCGGGGGTGCGCGCCGTACAGGTAGAGCCCGCCGAAGGACGGGCAGAGCAGCAGCAGGTTCACCGCGACCAGCTCGCCGTCCAGCCAGTACTGGTGCACCGCGGCGCGGCCGGTGGCGACCAGGCCGGTGGTGGACTCGGCGAGGTGCCGGGCGAACCGCCCGGTGCGGTGCTCCGGGGTGACGCCGCGCTCGTGCCACTGCTCGAAGTGCAGTCGGAGCAGCCCCTCCAGGGCCTCGGGCACCTCCTCCGGGGGCGTCGAACGGACCTCGACCCCGGCCTCGGCGATCTTGCGGAGCTTCACCCGGCTGCGCTGGGCGGTCTTGCCGGGCACCCGCTTGAGCAACTGCTCCATCGGGACGGCCGGCAGGTACTGGCAGAGCGAGTCGCCGAACCGGCGCCGCCGGCCCCGCCACTGCTCGAAGACCCGCTGGACGGCCGCCTCGGGGTGCACCTCGCGCAGCTCCAGGCTGTGCCAGGGGCGGGTGAGCGGCAGGGCCGCGGCGAACTCGGCCGCCGCGCGATCGGCGCAGGAGTCGTCGAGCAGGATGTCGGTGAAGTCGATCAGCCCGTCGCCGAGGCCGGTCAGCCCGCCGAGCGGGCCGGGGCGCCGCCGGAACGCTCCCGCGCCGACCAGCCGGCCGTTCCGGCGGACCAGCAGGACCAGCAGGTCGCCCGGGCGGCCGTACTGGCGCCACCAGGAGCGCTGCCAGACCGCGGCCTGGAAGAACGTGGCCGTCCGGCAGCGGGTGACCAGGTCGTCCCACTCCTCGGCGAGGACGTCCAGGGCATCGTCCTCGCGGTGCAGCTCGGTGGTCCAGCGGGGCGCGCCGGCCTGGGCGGGGAAACCGGTGGTGGCCGCCGCCTCGGTGCTCATCGCCCGCTCCCGGCGGCGCTCTTCTCCTTGGCCGGGGCCTTCTCGGCGGGCGACTTCCCGCCGGCTGCCTTCCCGCTCGTGGGCTGCGCCGGGGCGGCCTGCTCGGGGACGGCCTGCCCGGTGCCGGGCCGCTCCGCCGCGGCCGGTTCGGCCGGGGCCGGGGCCTCGGCCACCGGGGCCTCCTCGGCGCGCGGGCGCGGGGTGGCCGGGGCGGCGGGCTCCGTGCCGGGCGTCGCCACGGCGGCCGGACCGGCCTCACCGCTCCGGCGGCGGGTCATCATGACCAGCGCGCCGATCAGCACCCCGGCGGCGGCGCCGACCGCGACGTCCAGCTGCGCGGACGGCGTGGTCGGCTTGTCGGGCTCGGCGGCGGGGGCCAGCGGGACCAGCCGGACGCCGGTCTCCTTGCTGCTGGTGTTGGCGAAGGCGACCAGCGACCGGGCGACCGCGTCGGCGGCCAGCACCGCCTCCCGGGGCCGCGCGCCGGTGCCGGTGATCTCGATCATCGGGGCGTCCGGGGAGGTGGTGCCGTGCACCAGGGTCTCCAGTTCGGTGCGGCTGTGCCCGGTCTCGGCGGCGGCGGCCGCGAGCACCTGGGGCTGACCGGCCAGCCGGCCGTACGCCTGGGCGAAGTTGATCGCCGAGGCGCTCTCCCCCTGGTTCTCCGGCACCACGATCACATAGGAGTTGGCGGCGTACGAGGGGTGCGCGACGACGGCGTACCCGGCGCCGGCGGCGGCGCCCAGCGGCACCGCGAGGACCACCGGCCACCAGCGGCGGGCCAGGCTGCGGACGCTTCGGCGCGGTTCGGACATGGGGTGCTCCTTGGATATGGGGGCCGCCCGGCCGGCGGCCCGGGGGTTCGGCGGCTGCCGGCGGCTCAAGCGGGTGCCAGGCGGTCGTAGAGGGCGCCGAGGTCGGCGGCCACCCGGACGATGTCGTAGTGGCCGACCGCCGGGGGCCGGGGCAGGGGCTCGGGGCTGTGGTCGTTGAGGTGGCGCAGCTCGCGCAGCGCGGTGGTGTAGGCGGCGGCGTCGGAGGGGATCCGGCGGGCCTGCGGAGCGGCGGCCGGCGGGAGTTCGTCCAGGGCCGGACAGGCGCTGTGGCGGACCGGCAGGCCGGCCGCCAGGCCCTCCAGGACGCCGAGGCCGAAGGTCTCCGCGGTCGAGGGGGCGGCCAGCACGTCCAGCGCGGCCAGCAGGTCGGGGACGTCGTCGCGCTCGCCGGTGAGGACCAGGCGGTCGCGGACGCCGAGTTCGGCGGCCCGCCGCTCCAGGGCGCCGCGTTCGGGGCCCTCGCCGACCAGCACCAGCCGGGCGGCCGGGTCGAGGCCGGCGAGCGCCTCCAGCAGGACGTGGAACCGCTTGCCGGGCACCAGCCGGCCGACCCCGCCGACCACCCAGCTCGCCGCCGGGAGGCCGAGGTCGGCGCGCAGCCGGTGCCGGGCCGCGGCCCGGTCGGCGTCCGGACGGCGGTAGCGGGCGGCGTCGATGCCGTTGGGGATCAGCTCGACCCGGCCCGGCGGCACGCCCCAGGCGTGCAGGGTCTGGGCGACCTGCCGGGACACCGCGACGGTGGTGGTGCCCAGGCGCTCGGCCGCCAGGTAGAGACCCTTGACGCCGCGGGTGACCGGGCGGCCCTCGATCACCCCCGCGTGCAGCGAGTGCTCGGTGGCCACCACCGCCCGGACGCCGGCCAGCCGGGCGGCCAGCCGCCCGTACAGGCCGGCCCGGTAGAGGTGGGTGTGGACGAGGTCGTAGCGGCCGGACCGGATCAGCCGGACCAGCCGGGGCAGCGCGCCGACGTCGCGGTTGCCGCGCATCGCCAGGTGGTGGACGGTGACGCCCTCGGCGCGCAGCGCGGTGGCCACCGTGCCGGGGTTGGTCAGCGCGACCACCTCGCAGTGCTGGTGCGCGGGCAGGTGGCGCAGCAGCAGCTGGAGCTGGCGCTCGGCGCCGCCGGAGGCGAGACCGGTGACGATGTGCAGCACCCTCACCGGTCGGCCCCCCGCCGGCCCGCACGCTCCCCGGCGGGGCGCTCGGACCCGCCCGCGGTGCTCCGGGCCCCGGCGCTCCCCTGCGGCTCCTCGCGCTCGGCGCCGGCCCGGCCCTTCGACGCGGAGCGTGCCGCGAGGCGGTTGCGGCGCAGCTCGGTGACGGTGTCGCGGAGGCGGAGGCGGCCGCGCTTGGCGCGCAGCCGCCAGGCGCCGTCGCGGTCGCCGACGTAGCAGCGGGGCAGCGCGTAGCGGCCGGTGAGCGGGGAGTGCGCGATGGCGCAGGCGTAGTCGTAGCCGGCGTCGCGCACGGCCAGCGTGGCGGGCAGGTCGACGGCGCCGTACGGGTAGCAGAAACCGGTGACCGGACCGCCGACGACCTCCTCCAGCACGCGCCGGCTCTCCCGGGTCTGGGTGGCCAGGACGTCGGCGGGCAGGCCGGGCAGGGCCTGGTGGCCGAGGCCGTGGGAGCCGATCTCCCAGCCGGCGGCCGCGAGTTCGGTGACCTCCTGGACGGTGAGCAGCTTCTTGCGCGGGCCCTTGACGTCCCAGTCGTTGGCCCGGCCCAGCAGGTCGGCCACCACGTAGGCGGTCGCGGTGAACCCGTACGCCTGCAGAATCGGTACGGCGAAACGGCCGAAGTCCGCGTAGCCGTCGTCGAAGGTCAGGCCGACCATGTTGTCGGCCCGGCCGGCGGCCCTGGCCCGCATCAGCTCGCGGACCGAGACGCCGCGCCGGCCGCGCCGGTGCAGCCAGGCGATCTGCTCGGCGAAGCGCTCCGGGCTGACGGTCAGCTGGTACGGGTCGTCCTCCTCGACGGCCACCGAGTGGTACATCAGGATCCACGGCGAGGTGGCCTCCTGGACGGGTGCCCGGGTGGCGGGTCGGCGACTTTGGGGCAGCTGTGCCCCCGGGCGGCGGCCCTCGGCGCGCGGCACCTCGGTCCGTGGACCGGCTGCCGCCGGCGCGCCGGAGCGGCGTACGCCCGACAGCACCGACCGTACGGATCCCCGTTCAGCGTCCATGGGGAGGCTTCCCTTCATCGGCAACGGATGGCGGGCACAGGGCCCGGACGACGGCGAGGACCGGTCCGCGCACCTCGCGGGCACCGAGACCGGTGCCGAGGGCGGCGAAGGCGAGCGCCACGGTGAGGCCCCCGAGCAGCGTCGAGAGCAGGGGGTCGGCGGGGAGTCCGGCGGCGGGGGTGCCGAGGACGGCCGCCCCGGCGGCGGCGCCCAGCAACCGGGCGTGGCCGCCGAGGACCAGCCGCAGGCGCAGCGCGATGCCGCGCAGGACGAGCCCGCGCAGCAGCAGCGCCGCGGTGGTGGTGATGCCGGCCGCGTTCCCGGCGGCCAGGCCGAGGGCGCCGAAGCGGGGCGTGGCGAGCAGGCCGACGGCGACGGTGACCACCAGGCCGAGCACCATGGCGGCGGCCGGGTACCAGTCGAGCAGCCGGCGGCCGCCGTCGTCGGTGCTCGGGTCGCCGGCGCGGCGGACCACCGGGCGGAGCGAGAAGTAGGGGCGGATCATCACGCCGATCAGCGCCTGCGCGGGCAGTCCGAAGCTGTAGACGCGGATGACGGCCGCGGTGGCGGCGGTGTCCTGGGCGCCGAAGGCGCCGCGCTGGAAGAGCAGGGCGACCACCGAGGGGGCGCAGGCCAGCAGGAAGGCGGTGCCGAACAGGACGACCGCGGCCGCCTGGCCGAGGTCCTTCTCGACCCGGTCGCGGGCGGCGGTGAGGTCCCCGGCGGCGAGCGCCCGGGCGACCAGCGGGAAGGTCACCGTGCAGATCAGGATGGCCGCCGTCATGGCCAGTTGGGAGACCTTGGCGGCGTAGTTGAGGTGCGAGATGGTGCCGGGCGGCAGCGCGGAGCCGAGGAAGCGCTCGATGAAGACCTGAGCCTGCCGGGTGAGCGTGAAGGCGGCCACCGGCAGCAGCGCGAGCGGGATCAGCACGAGTGCGGGGCGGGCCCGGCGGCCCGCGGCGGCGCGGCCGGACCGCAGCCGGCGCAGGAACGGGACGACCAGCAGACCGGCCATCAGCAGGCTGCCGAGGGCGACGCCGATCGCGGCGGAGCGGACGCCCCAGAGCGCCTGGCAGCTGAGCAGGACGCCGAGGATGCCGACGTTGTAGGCGACGTAGATGCCGGCCGGGGCGGTGAAGCTGTGGTGCGCCCGGAGTGCGGCGGCGAGGTAGCCGGCCACGCCGAAGGGCAGCACGGTGCAGGCGGTGATCCGGGTGCAGGTGACGGCGAGCCCGGGGTCGGCCAGGCCGGGGGCGAGCAGGTCGACCAGCTGGGGGGCGCCGAGCGCGACGCCGAGCGAGAGCGCGGTGAGCGCCAGCAGCAGCCAGGGCAGGGTCGCGCGGACCAGCTGGCGGACCGGGTCGGGCCCGTCGGGGTGCTCCTCCCGCAGGACCAGGGCCAGGGCGAAGGCGGGCACCATGAGGAAGGACATGGCGTCCTCGATCAGCAGCGGTGCGGCGGTCTCCGGGACGGTCCAGGCGACCAGGAACGCGTCGGTGCCCTGGTTGGCGCCGAAGTAGCGGGCCAGCAGCAGGTCGCGGAGCAGGCCGAGGGCGGAGCCGGCGGCGCTGAGCACGGCGGTGATGCCGAAGGCCTTGGCGAGGAAGCCGCGCCGGGAGGCCGCCGTGGTCTCGGCGGCGGGTGCGGAGCGGGGGGCCGGCAGCGTCGGGGTGAGCGCGGTCGGCCGGTCGGTGGTCATCGGGGGGTCGCCTCCGGTGTGGCGCCGGCGGCGGTCCGGGCGGCGAGGCCGAGGACGACGGAGGTCAGCACGGTGGTGGTGCCGCCGATGTCCGCGTAGAGGAAGTCGACCAGGACCCAGACCAGCAGGGCGAGCGCCGCGAGGCCGCTGCCCCGGGCCCGGCGCAGGCACCCGATCAGCAGACCGAGGAACAGCGCGGCGTAGGCGACGATGCCGATCAGCCCCTGCTCGCTGAGGACCAGGAGGTACATGTTGTGCGGGGAGAGCAGCGGTTCGCGCTGGAATCCGATGGTGGCGTCGGCCGCGTCGCTGCCCGAGGAGAGCCGCAACGGGGCGTTGCTGTCGCGCAGTTGCTGGAAGGCCTTGGGGCCGGCGCCGCTGACCGGGTGGTCCTGCCAGATGCGCCCGGCGGTGGACCAGAGGTCGTAGCGGTCGGACACCGACTGGTCGGGGGCGGCCGAGACGGAGCCGATGGAGCTGATCCGGGCGGTGACGCCGGAGGCCCCGAGGCCGAGGCCGCCGATCAGCACGACGGCGGCGGCCAGGCCGAGGACGGCGCTGCGGACCGCCAGCCGGGCGTCGGCCCGCAGCAGCAGGACGGCGGCGGCGGCGCCGGTGGCGATCCAGCTGCCGCGGCTGAACGAGACGGCGAGCGGGAAGGCCAGGAAGGCCGCGGCCGCGAACATCGCTCGGCGCAGCTGCGGCCGGCCGGCCGGGCCTCGCTCGGCGAGCCCCAGCGCGAGGGCCGCGAGCAGGCCGTAGCTGACCACGGTGGACATCGCCATGATGTCGAGCGCGCCGAAGGTGCCGACGGCGCGGATCGGCCGGCCGGTGTAGGAGGCGCCCGTCCCGGTGAGGTACTGGTGGGCGCCGACCACGCCCTGGACCAGCGCGGCGGCGACGAAGGAGCCGAGCACCAGCCGCCGGTCGGTGCGGTCGCGCAGCGAGCAGAGGACGGCGGCGGGCACCAGGACGAAGACCTGGGTGAGCCGGACGAAGCCGGTGAGGCTGGCGGCCGGGTCGATCGAGCCGACGGTGGCGACGGCGGCGGCGAACACGATCACGCCGAACTGCACGGCGGCGGTCCGGCCGATCGCGGGGGTGCGGCCGCGCAGCAGCTCGACGGCGGTGACCGCGACCAGGGCCAGCGAGGCGAGGTCGGCGGCGGTGACGTGGACGGCGGCGGTGACGTCCTTCTCGCCGGTGGGGACGCAGACCAGCAGCACGGTGGCGGCCGCGAGCAGGCTGGGCCGGGCGGCGAGCGCCGCGACCGTCCGGTGTAACGCCCGGGCGGGCGTCGGGACGAGATCGAGGGTGAGGGCCACGCTGGTCAGCTTCCGTCCGGGTGGAGCATCAGGGCCGCGGTGCGGCACAGGATCTTGACGTCCTGCCAGAGGCTCCAGCTCTCGATGTAGCGGTTGTCGAAGCGGGCCCGGTCCTCGATGGAGGTGTCCCCGCGCAGGCCGTTGACCTGGGCGAGGCCGGTGAGGCCGACCGGGACGCGGTGGCGGTCCGCGTACTCGGGGTAGGCCTGGCTGAACCGCATGACGAAGTAGGGGCGCTCGGGGCGCGGGCCGACCAGGCTCATGTCGCCGCGCAGCACGTTCCACAGCTGCGGCAGCTCGTCCAGGGAGCTGCGGCGCATCAGCTTGCCGACGGCGCCCATCCGGTGGTCCTGGGAGATGTTCCAGCGGGTCGCCGACTCGTGCTCGTTGCTGGGGCGCAGGGTGCGGAACTTGAGGACGGTGAAGACCCGGCCGTCCAGCCCGGTGCGCTGCTGGCGGAAGAGCACGCCGGGGCCGGTGTCGAAGCGGACGGCGAGCGCGCACAGGGCGAGTACGGGGGCGAGGGCGAGCAGGCCGAGGCCGGCGACGGTGACGTCCAGGGCGCGCTTGGCGGCCCAGCCGGGGCGGCGCATCGCCGGGCGGTCCACCTTCAGGCAGGGGAAGCCCCAGAGGTGGTCGCCGCCGGTCGAGTGGCCGTTCTCCAGGGAGCCGTACTCGCGCAGCGCGGGCACCAGCCAGACCTGGCAGCCGAGCCGGGCGGCGTCGCGCAGGGCGGCGGCGGTCTCGGCCTCGTCGGCGGCGCCCGCGGTGGCGACGACGTGGTGGATCCGGTGGCGGCGGACCTCGCGCTCCAGCACCTCGCGGCCGCCGAGCACCGGCAGGTCGGTGTCGCCGGCCAGCAGCGGCGGGTCCGGGTCGAGGAAGCCGACCGGGCGCATGCCGTACTCGCCGCGCTCCCTGAGGGCCTCGGCGACCCGGCGGCCGAGCCGGCCGGCGCCGAGGACCAGTACGGGGCTGGGCCGGCTGCGGCGGATCCGGCGGACCAGGTGGAAGAGCAGCGTCCGGCCGCAGACGGCGAGCAGCAGCTGGGCGCCGAGCAGCGCGGTCAGCCGGGCCGGGGTGGCGGGGCCGGTGTCGGGCCAGCGGCCGTCCAGGCAGCCGGCCAGGGTGACGGCGAAGGCGGTGGCCACGACGGCCCGGACGGTCAGCGCGGGGAGCTCGTCGAGGACGGAGAGGGTGAGCCGGGCCCGGTAGAGGCCGCCGGCCAGGTTGAGCAGGAGCAGCAGCGGGAGCAGGGCGGCCACGCCCAGCAGCGGATCGACCCGGACCGCGGGGTCGAGGGCCCGGTTGGCGAGCCCGGTGGCGGTGCACAGGGCGAAGGCGTCGACGGCGGCCAGGGTGACGGGCAGGGCGAGCCGGGAGCGGACCGGTCGGCGGTGGCGGCGGAGCGCCGGGGTGCTGCGGGTCTGTGCGGACCTGGCGGGGCGGTCGAGCAGTCCGGTGGCGGGCCGGCGCGGGCCGGACAGGGGCCGACCGGGCCGTGGCACGCTGTCGTGGTCAATGGTCATCAGCGCACGAACTCCCCTGCTGTGTGCCCGGGGTGACGGCGGCCCGGCACCGGTTGGCCCGGGGCGGCCGTCCCGGCCCGGTGGGCGCGGTCCTGACTGCACCTGCTGCCGCTGGCGGCTTTCGGTTCTCTCGCGAATTCCCGGCGTGAAATCGAAATGAAGCAGGCAAAATCAGACAGTACCGAACGTGGCCCTGGATGCTGGAAGTTGACTTGCCATTTCATTCCAGCCGCCCATTAATAGGTATTTCCGATTTCACCCCTCGCCCACAAACCGGTTGAGGGTGCGAATACGACAGCTCCCAGTGGAGGGCATTCACGGCATGTGAAACGATCAGATCCGCTCTGGGACACGGGCACGGCGGCGTCCGGCCGCCGGCCCGGCGCCCAGTAGATCGCGGTAGAGCGCGTCCACCTGTTCGACCACCGATCGCACGTCATGGCGCGCCACGGCGTGCTCGCGCAGGCGCGCACCGCGTCGCTCGCACTCGATCGGGTCGGACAATGCTTCGGCCATTCGGGTGGCGAGCGCGGCGGCGTCCTCGGGCGGCACGACCGCGCACTTCCGCTCGGTCGGAGGCAGGCATTCACGGGCTCCGGGCACGTCCGTCAACAGGACCGGCCGGCCCGCCGCCATCGCCTCCAGCGGCGCCAGCGCCATCCCCTCCCAGCGCGAGGGCAGCACCACCAGATCGGCCGCCGCCAGCCACGGCCGCGGATCCGGCACCTCCCCGGCCAGCCGGATCCGGGACGGTTCGGCCGACTCCCGGACGGCGGCGGCCAGCCGGGCCTCCTCCGGACCGGTGCCGACCAGGGCCAGCCGGGCCTGCGGCACCAGCCGCAGCACCTCGGGCCACGCGTCGAGCAGCACGTCCTGGCCCTTCTGGCGGCAGAGCCGGCCCACGCAGACCGCCAGCGGCGCGTCGAGGTCGAGGCCGAGCGCGATCCGGGCGGCCCGGCGGTCGGCGGGCGCGTAGTGGCGCACGTCCACACCGTTGGGCACCACCGCCCAGTCGGCGTGCAGGCCCGCGGCGACGCCGTCCGCCCGCTCCTGGACACTGACGCAGAGCAGGCGGTGCGCCCAGCGGGTCGCGTAGCGCTCCCAGCGCAGGGTGGCCGCGGCCAGCGCGCCGTCCACGGCGGCGAACGACCAGGCGTGCGGCTGGAACACGGTCGGCATCGCGCCCCGGATGGCCAGCCGGCCCGCCAGTCCGGCCTTGGCGCTGTGCAGGTGGACCATGTCGGGCGCGGCGGCGCGGACGATCCGGCGCAGCCGCCACGCCTCGGCGGCGACGGACGGGCCGGGCGAGCGGCGGGCGGGCCAGTCCTGGACCAGCGCCCCGGCGGCGGCGGCCTCCTCGGCCAGCCGGCCGCCGCGCGGGCAGGCGACCAGGACCCGGTGGCCGGCCTCGCGCTGGCCGCGGACCAGGTCGACGACGACGCGGGCGACCCCGCCGTCGACGGGCTGCGAAATGTGAAGGATCGTCATATGCACGGCGGCGAGCCTAGGGTGGCTCCGCCGTGCCCGGGGGCCGTCGTCACCCGCAGGTGGCGGCCGTCCACCCGTACGGCTTGCTTGTCGTACGGGTGGGCGAGGCCGTCGAATCTTCTTGCTGGTCCGGCGCCCGGGGCGGCCGGCCGGCGGCCCTCCCCCGCCGGCCCGGACGCGCCCGGTCTCAGCGGACCTCGGCCGCCAGGTTGGCCAGGATCTGGTCGTGGATCCGGTTCAGGCCCTTCGGCGCGAAGGTGCGCTCGAAGAAGCCGCCGATGCCGCCCGCACCCTGCCAGGTGGCCGAGACGGTGACCTTCGACCGGCCCTCACCGGCCGCGGCGACCGTCCAGGTGATCACCATGCTGGAGTTGGCGTCCTTCTCCACCAGCTGGTCCGGCGTCGGCGCCGAGACGGTGAACAGGCAGTCCCGCACCCGCTTCTCGGTGGCCTGCAGCCGCCAGTGCACCTGGGTGCCCGCGCCGGTGCCGCCGACCCGGACCTCGTACTCGCTGTACTGCGCCGGCAGCAGCTTGGGGCGGGTCACCTGGTAGTCGGCCAGCGCCTCGTAGACCCGCTCGGGGGCCGCGTCGTAGACCCGCTCGGTGGTGGCCTGTACCTGTCCCATGACCGTGCTCTCCTCGTCTGGTACGTCCGGTTTCACCGGCTAGCCAACCACAGCGCACGGCCCGGGACGGTGCAGGGGCTCGGGGTGGCACCGCGTCCCGGCCGGCCGGGGCGCGCCGGGCCGGGCTCAGGACAGGCGCAGGCCCCCCGTCCGCTGCGCCCGCGCCTCGCCGAGGCGCAGCGCCAGTGCCGCGCCCGCCAGCAGCAGCACGCAGAGCACGGCCAGCCGGCCGAGCCCGGGGGCGAGTTCGCCGACCCCCTCCCGCTCCAGCAGCGCGCCGCGGACCACGGCCAGGCTGCCGGTCAGCGGCAGCGCCGCGCCGAGCATCCGCAGCACCCCGGGCAGCGCGAAGACCGGCAGCCGGACCCCGGCGACGAACCACATCGGATCGTCCAGCACGGTGTAGACGAAGGTGGAGTCGCGCGAGAACACCATCAGACTGTTGAGCAGCGCGCCCCAGGCCACCGCGGGCAGCAGCAGGGCGAGGAGCACCACCGGGTAGACCCAGGGCCCGGCGACGTCCAGGCTGCCGAAGCCGAAGGCGGCGGCGCCCAGGAAGCAGGTGAGCAGCCAGGCGTTCTGCAGCAGTGCGCCGGCGCCGTTGGCCAGCATCAGGACCAGCCGGTCGGCGGGCGAGAGGAAGAGCAGCTCCAGCGTGCCGGTGGTGCGCTCGTAGGCGAAGTTCCACGCGGACTGGACGAGCGAGAAGAAGAACGCCCAGGCCAGCGCACCGGTCGCGAGGAAGCCGAGCAGCTTGGCCGGGTCGGCGGCGAGCGGCCAGCGGGCGGCGGCGGCCGAGCCGGCGGCGATCGGGTGCAGCGTGTAGTAGGTGGCGGCCAGTTGGAGCACCGGCCAGACCAGCATCGAGGCGAGCACCAGCGGCTGGCCGAAGAGCGTGCGGTGCTGCTTCAGCGCCTCGGCGGCGAACACCTTGCCGGCGTGCCGCAGCGGCCGGGTGGCGAGGCGGTCGCCGTCCGGGCGGGGCGGGCGGCGGGTGCCCGGGCGGGGTGGCGGGAGGATGCGGCCGACGGGGTGGGGCGGCCGGGCGCCCCGGTCGGCCGCGGCGAGCAGCAGCAGCTCGACGGAGGGCGGCGCGGGGTGCGCCGGCCGGGTCGACGGGCCGGTCACGCGGCCACCTCCGAGGGGGCGCCGGCGGGCGCCGGGGCGGTGTCGGTGAGCGCCAGGACGGCGTCCTCCAGGGTGGCCTCGGTGACCTCCAGCCCGCCGATCGACCCGCCGGCGGCGACGATCGCCCCCGCCAGCGGGCCGGCCACGTCCTCGGGATGGCGGACGGTGACCAGCAGGCCGCCCTGCCCGGTGGCCCCGAGCTCGGCGCGGACACCGAGGCGGAGCGCGAAGTCGGCCACGGCGGCCTCCAGTTCGGGAGAGGGATTGGTGACGGTGACCCGGACGCTGCGGTGGCTGCCGGTCGCGGCCTTGAGCTCGGCCGGGCTGCCGGCGGCGAGGTGGCGCCCGCCGGAGATCACGTAGACGTGCCCGCACAGCTCCTCGACCTCGGTCAGGTAGTGCGAGGTGAGCAGCACGCCGCGCCCCTCGGCGGCGAGGGCGGCGACCACCCGGCGCAGGTCCCGGGCGATCGGCGCGTCCAGGCCGAGGGTGGGCTCGTCGAGCAGCAGGTAGGCCGGGTCGTTGATCAGGCCGCGGGCGATCGAGAGCCGCTGGGTCATGCCGCGCGAGTACCGCTCGACCGGGGTGTCGGCGGCTCCGGTGAGGCCGACCAGCTCCAGGAGTTCGCCGATCCGGGGGCGCAGGACCGCGCCGGGGACGTCGTAGAGGTGGCCGAAGTAGCGGAGGTTCTCGGCGCCGGTGAGCTTGCCGTAGACCATCCGCTCGCCGCCGGCGATCAGGTTGATCCGGCGCCGGGCCGCGCGGGCGTGCTCGACCAGGTCGAGGCCGTCCAGGGTGACGGTGCCGGAGGTGGGACGGAGCAGGGTGGCGAGGATCTTGATGGTGGAGGTCTTGCCCGCGCCGTTGAGGCCGAGCAGTCCGGTGACCCGGCCGGCCGGGATCTCCAGGTCGAGGCCGTCGACGGCGGTCTTCACGGCGCGCGGGCCGAAGAGGCCCTTCTCCCGGCTGCGGAAGGTCTTGCGCAGGGCGGTGGTGCGGATCATGTCACTGGCTCCGGTTCGGGTGGTCCATGCGTCGGGGGCTCCGTTCGGAGGCGGTTCAGAAGCTCCGCTCGGCGGCTCGGCGCTCGGCGGCGGGCAGCAGCCGCAGACCGAGCAGCAGGTAGCCCAGGCTGAGGGCGAGGCAGGTCACCAGCCGCGCGGTGAGCTCGGTGAGCGGCTGCCCCCGGCCGAGCGCGCCGCGCAGCACGTCCATCGCGGAGGTGACGGGCAGCAGCTCGGCCAGCCACCGGGCGGGCACCGGCAGGTAGCTGTTGGGGAAGGTGATGCCGCAGAGCAGCGAGACGGCGAGGAAGACGGTGTTCTGCGAGATGTGCGCCTCGCCGGCGACGATCATCAGCGCGCCGAGCAGCACCGCGACGGCGAAGACGGCGGCGCTGAGCGCGAGCAGCCCGGCGAGGGCGGCGAGCGGGTGCCAGGCGGGCAGCGTGACGCCGAGCGCCGCGGCGAACCCGCCGAGCAGGCCGACCTCGACGGCGGTGTTGAGCAGCGCGAACCCGGTGAAGCCGAGCAGGTAGGGCAGCCGCCCGGCGGGGGCGATCAACAGCGCGCCCAGGGTGCCCTGGCGCTGCTCGGTGATCAGCGCCTTGCTGCTCCAGAGCAGCATCCGGACGGTGAACATGTAGCCGGCCGCGCCGATCGCGATGTAGCCGAGGTAGTCGGCGCCTCCGGTGCGGGCGGTGAAGTCCTCGGCCACCGAGCCGCCGCCGATGGCGTGCAGGCCCAGGTAGGACAGGCCGAGGGTGAAGACGCCGATCAGCAGACAGCCGACGGCGTAGGACCACGGGTAGGCCCGGAAGGTCATCGTCCAGGTGCGGCGCAGCGTCGCCCAGGCGACGGACATCTGCTCCCCCATTCGTTCTCGTTCGTCCTCAGGCGCACTCGTTCCGCGTGAGTTTTCATCAGGAACTTACAAGTTCCCTTTCGGAACTCGCAAGGGGGTGCGAGGATGGACCGTCCTGGACGTGAGAGGAGCGACGGTGCTCAAAGAGGTACCCGCGCGGGACGCCACCTGCGCGATCGCCCAGTCGGCGGCCGTGATCGGCGACTGGTGGAGCATCCTGATCGTCCGCGAGTCGGCGCGCGGCCTGCTGCGCTTCGACGAGCTCCAGCACGAGCTGGGCATCTCCCGGAAGGTCCTCACCGAGCGGCTCGGCCACCTGACCGAGGCAGGCGTGCTGGTCCGGGTGCCGTACCAGAGCGCCCCGGTGCGCCACGAGTACCGGCTCACCGAGGCCGGCCGGGCGCTGCTGCCGGTCCTGGTCGCGATGCAGGACTGGGCGGACCGCTGGCTGCTCGGCGACGGCGCGCTCTCCGGCTCGGCCGCGCCCGACAGCGCGGAGGCCGCCCGGCTGGCGGCGCTGCCCGGCACCCGGCTGCCGGCGCTCACCCTGCCCGCGCACACCGGCGGCGAGCTGGACCCGGTCGATCCGGCGGCCGGCGCCACGGTGCTGTTCTGCTACCCGGCCACCGGCCGCCCCGGGCCACTGCCGCCGGGCTGGGGCGACATCCCCGGCGCGGTCGGCTGCACGCTGGAGAACCGGCTCTTCCGCGAGGCGTACCCCGAGTTCCGCGCGGCCGGTCTGGCGCTGCGCGGGGTATCCACCCAACGGCCCGACGAACAGCGGGAGTTCGCGGCGGCGGAGGAGATCCCCTTCCCCCTCCTGTCCGACCTGGACGTCCGGCTGGCGGCCGCCCTGCGACTGCCCACCTTCCACGTCGGCCAGGGCCTGCGGCTGAAGCGGGCGGTGCTCGTGCTGGACCGCACCCGGGTGGTGCGCCGGGTGGCCTTCCCGGTCACCGACATCCCCGCCGCCGTCCGGCAGGCGCTCGCGGACGCGCGCGAGGTGGCGCTGGAAAGCCGCTGAACGGGTCGGGCCCGGAAGGCGCACGGGTTAGGGTGACGGATGTGCTCGATCAGGTGACAGCAGTGCGCTACGTCGATCCGCTGCGGGCCGGCGGCTCCGTCCCCGGCGTCGTGGAGACCGACGACCTCGGCACCTACGTGGTCAAGTTCATCGGTGCCGCGCAGGGCCGCAAGGCCCTGGTGGCCGAGGTGATCGTCGGTGAACTGGCCCGGCGGCTCGGCCTGCCGGTGCCGGAAATCCGGCTGGTCGACTTCGACCCGGCGGTCGCCGACTCCGAGCCCGACCCGGAGGTCCAGGACATCCTCCGGGCGAGCCGCGGACTCAACCTCGGGATGGACCTGCTGCCCGGCGCCCGCGACTTCAGGCCCGGCATGATCCCCGTCGGGCCGGCCGAGGCCGGCCGGGTGGTCTGGCTGGACGCGCTCACCGGCAATGTCGACCGCAGCGTGCACAACCCCAATCTGATGGTCTGGCACGGCAAGCTCTGGCTGATCGACAACGGCGCCGCGCTGGTCTTCCACCACCGCTGGTCCGCCGCCGCGGGCTCGGTGGGCAAGCGCTACGACCTGAGCGCCCACGCCCTCGGCGGCTACGCCCCCGACGTCGCGCTGGCCGACGACGAGCTCGGGCCGCTGGTCACCCCTGCGCTGCTGGAGGAGGTCGTGGGGCTCGTCCCCGACGCGTGGCTGGCCGACGAGCCCGGCTTCGACTCGGTGGCGGCGGTGCGGCACGCCTACGTCGCCCACCTCGCCGCCCGTGCGGCGCGCTCCCGCGACTGGCTGCCGGACGGCTTCGCCACGCCCGAGCAGGTGCGCGAGGCCGAGCGCCGGCGCGCCGCCGCCAGCCGGGCCGGCCGGCCCGCCTGGCTCCAGGAGGTGCCGGACCTGCACGGCAAGCCGGCGGTCGAGACGGTCTGGGACCACCACTTCGAGTGAGGGCCGGGGCGCCCCCGCTACCCGTGAGGGGTGGGGAGCGGACCCGAAGTCCCGCTCCCCACCCCTTGGTTCGATCAGCGCCGGCCGCTCGGGCCGTCGGCGCCTACCGTGCGGTCAGCGCGTCAGCGCCACCACTGGACCGCCTTCTCGGCGTTGATGATGCCCGCGCCGTAGAAGCCGTTGTCGTCCGCGCCGCCCTCGCAGGTGGCCGCCCACGTGCCGGTGCCGCCCGGGTTGTACGGACCCGAGGGGCAGGCGTGCGACTCGGCCTGGTTGGTCAGCAGCTCGGTCAGCTCCTCCGGGCTCGCCCACGGGAAGGTGCTGGCGAGCAGCGCCAGGACGCCGGCCGCGTGCGGGGAGGCCATCGAGGTGCCCTGCATGTAGCCGTAGCGGCCGCCGGGGATGGTGGAGAGGGTGCGGCCGTTCTTGTCCGGGGTGTCCGGGATCTGGTAGAGCCGGTCGCCACCGGGGGCGGCGACGGTCACCTTGTCCTTGCCGTAGCTGGAGTAGTACGACTTGTCACCGTTGACGCCCACCGAGGAGACCGAGACCACGCCGTCCAGCTCGGTCGGCAGGTTGAGGCAGTCCTGGGTGATCGGGCGGGTGCCCGGGGTGGTGTCGTCCGGGCTGCTGACGTCCACGGTCTTGTGGGCGAGGTCGATGTTCTCGTTGCCCGCCGCGGCCACGTTGAGGACGCCCTTGCGCTGCGAGAACTCGACCGCGCGGCGCACGGCGGTGGTGATCGCCGCCTGGTCCGCGTCGTTCTGGCAGTTGAACATCCACGGGTCGACGTAGTAGCTGTTGTTGGTCACCTTGAACTTGTGCTCACCGGCCCAGACGAAGCCGCAGATCGCGTACTCCGGGTAGATGAACCCGCCGTCGTCGACGACCTTGACGGCGGCCAGCTTGACGTTCGGGGCTATGCCCTCGATGCCCTTGCCGTTCTTGGCCGCGGCTATGGTGCCGGCCACGTGGGTGCCGTGGTCGCCGTCGGGGCCCGGCTGCCAGGCCGCCCAGTCGGTGTTCGGCTTGCCGCCGTCGATGCAGGAGACCGACTGCGAGGCGTCGACGTTGGCGGCGAGGTCCTCGTGGGTCCCGTCGATGCCGGAGTCCAGCACGCCGACGGTCACGTTGCGGCTGCCCAGGGAGAGCTTGTGGGCCTTGTCCACGCCGATCTGACGCATGTCCCACTGGTTGGCCCAGTAGGGCTCCTGGCCGGCCGCGGCGGCGGTGACCGGCTCGGCGGCGACCTCGGCCTTCTGCGTCTCGGCGGCCGTGATGCCCTTGGTGCGGCTGGTGCCGACCGACTGGACCCCCTTCGCCTTCCGCAGCTTGGCGGCGAACTGGGTGTCGGTCGAGCGGGCGATCACCACGCCGATCTGCTCGTACGAGTACACCACGGTGCCGCCGAGGGTCGTGACGGCCTTCTCGACCTTCTGCACCTGGCCGTGGTTGGCCTGGGTGTTGACGACGTAGCTCAGCAGCGGCCCGGTGGTCGGCTCGGCCCCGGAGGCGGCGACGGCGGTCCCGGCGGGCAGTGCCAGGGCACTGGCCGCGGCGAGGGCGACGCCCACTGCGGCGTACCGGGTCCGGCTGATCCGAGGAACACTCATAGGGGTTGGCCCTCCCGAGTCGTCGTGCAGCTGCGGATGGCAGGTGCAGTGGAATGATCGGGACGCTAGTGAACATGCGTTGTAATCCGCAAGAGGTAGTCATCTAATCGACACCGTTCGGCCACTTCCGAGGGGTGCGGCTCCGGCCGATCCGACCCGGTGTCAATCCATACGGTGAATATCCGGCCCGCGCGCGCTTTCCCTCACCGGGGCGTAGACGATCCACAATTCCCGGGCCACCGGGGCCGCTCGGCGCACCCGGTCAGGGGCCGCCGCCGGGGCGCCCGCACCGCGCCGACCAGGGCCGGACGCTCCACCGGCCGGCCGGCCCGGACCGCTACCGCGCCCGCCCGCCGCTCAGAGCCGGTACAGGCGACGGGCGTTGTCCGCCGCGACCTGCCGGGCGAGGTGGCGGCCGTCGGCCGCCGAGCAGGCGCCGTCCGCGCGCCAGCCGTCCAGCAGGGTGCCCAGGCCGTGCCGGAACTGGGCGGCGCCCACCAGGTAAAGCTCCGGCAATCCGTAGGCGTCGGTGGAGAAGAGCAGCTTGCCGAACGGCGCCAGCTCCAGCATCTCGCCGAGTACGGCGGCCACCCGGGGCCCGACGTAGGAGGCCGTCAGCCCGAGGTCGGTGTACACCAGCGGGAAGGCCTGGGCCAGCCAGGCCGCCTGCCGGTGGTAGGGATATCCGTGCAGGAGCACCAGCGGAACGCCGCTCGGCTCGGCGGCCCGGACGAAGTCGGTCAGCAGCGACGGGTCGGCCCGGTGCAGGGTGAGGTCCGGATCGCCGAACCCGGTGTGCAGTTGGAGCGGCAGGCCGAGCTCGGCGCAGACGTCGAGGGCCGTCCAGAGCAGGTGGTGCAGCAGCACGGGGTGGCTCAGCCGGCCGCGCCCGGCGCGCAGCCACTCCCCGGCGGCCGCCACCACCGCCGCCGGGGCGGGGCGCTCGGCCGGTACCGCCAGGCCGTGCCGGTAGGCCACCACCGACTTGACCGCCACCGCGCCGACCGCCGACGCGGCCAGCGCCTCGCGGACGAGGGCCGGCCAGGACCCGGCCGACGCCGAGACCGTCTCGGCGACGGACTCCAGCCGGACCACCTCGCGCACCCGGGCGCCGGCCGCCTCGGCGAACTCGCCGAGCGGGAGCAGCGGGTGGCCGGCCGCCTCGGCCAGGCCGGTGTCCACCAGGCAGGTGTCCAGCCCGGCGGCCGCCAGCAGCCGCCGGGTGGCCTCGGCGGCGCCCAGCTCCGCCCGCCGGGCCAGGTAGTCGGCGGCGGGGGCGTGCACGGGCAGCCCCAGCGCGGGCGGGCACCAGCGCCGCACGGCCAGGCCGAGGGCGCTGTCGAACGGCGTGGTGCCGGGCGCGGGCGGGCGGTCGGACTCGGTGAGCAGCCCGGCCAGCGCGCCGTCGGCGAGGTCGGCCACCACCACGCTGTGGCAGTGGTGGTCGACCAGCGCCGGCACCTCCAGCGAGCGCACCGGTCAGTACCGCCAGCGGGTGGCCGCGACCAGTTGCTCCGGGGTGGCCGAGGCGTGGCGCTCGCTCTCGCCGCGGCGGACGGCCAGCACCGCCTCGTACAACGGCTCGCCGAGCGCCTCGCGGAGCACCGCCGACTGCTGGTAGGCCGCGAGCGCGTCACCCGGACCCGCCGGGAGCCGGGGCACCGTGCCGGGCGCGGCCTCGGCCGGGTCGCCGGTGAACTCGGGCGGGAGCGCGAGCCGTTGCGCCAGCCCGGCGAGACCGGTGGCGAGCACCCCGCCGATCGCCAGGTACGGGTTGGCGGTGGCGTCGAAGCACTTGATCTCGGCGTTGGCCGCGGTGGCGCGCTCCCCGGTGGAGCCCGTCACCAGCCGCAGCGCCGCCTCCCGGTTCTCCAGGCCCCAGCACTGGTAGGCGCCGGCCCAGTGCGAGGGCACCAGCCGCAGGTACCCGGCCGGGCTGGAGGAGCCGAGCACCAGCAGCTCGGGCAGCGCGCCGAGCACTCCGGCGAGGAAGCCCTCCGCCTCGGCCGTCAGCCCGTGCGGGCCGGCTCCGCCGCGGGCGAGGTTCCGGCCGTCCCGCCAGAGGCTGAGGTGGAGGTGGCCGCCGTTGCCGACCGAACCGGCCTCGACCACCGGGGCGAAGGAGGCGCGCAGGCCGTGCCGGGCGGAGACGGCGCGGACGGTCTGGCGGACCAGGACGGAGGTGTCGGCGGCCTCGACCGGCCCCTCCGGGGCGACCGACACCTCGAACTGGCCCGGCGCGTACTCGGGGTGGATCTGCAGGACGGCGAGGCCCTGCGCGCCGAGGGCGTGCAGCACCTCGCGCAGGTAGTCGCAGAGGTCGGTCAAACGCTGCATGCCGTAGGCCGGGCCGTCGGTCGGGTAGCGGGGCTCCTCCTGTGCCGGCCCGGCGAGCGCGACCACCCACTCGACCTCGATACCGGCCTTGACGGTGATCCCGCGCTCGGCGGCGGCGGCCGTCATCCGGCGGGCGAACAGCCGCTGGCAGCCCGGGTGCGGGGCGCCGGACTGGGTGTACCGCTCACCCGGGGCCCAGGCCCAGCCGGGCTGGGCGGCCAGCGGGACCACCCGGTCGAGGTCCGGGTAGAGCCGGAGGTCGCCGGTGGGCCCGCCGACCGACCGGCTGGTGACGATCGAGTCGTCGGCCAGGAAGACGTCGAAGCAGGGCGCCGTGCCGACACCCCACTCGGCGGCGTGCACCAGCCCGTCCAGCGGGACGGCCTTGACCCGGGCGATGCCCGCGTTGTCCACCCAGGTGACGGCGACCGCCTCGACCCCCGCCGGGCGCAGCCGCTCGACGGCCGCCTGCGCCCTGCCGCCGCGCTCGGCCCGCGGCGGCAGGGCAACGGCGACCGCCGGGCCCGCGGACGGGTCGGGCGCGGCGGCGGGCCCGGACGCGGCGGCGGGAGCCGCGCCCCGGGTGGGCTCGGACGGGTCGGCGAGGCCGGCGGAGGAGACGGCTCCGGTGCTCATGCGGCCATGCTGTCGTGCCCGCCGACCAGGGGGAATTCCCCTATCGGGTGGTTCCGGCGGACGCCTGTCCACCCGTTCACTCCTGCGGGTCGCACCCCGGGCCGCACACCGGGCCGCCGCGGATCCCGGGACCCGGCCGCCCCGGGCGCGGGCCGGCGGCGACCCGGGGCGGCCGGGAATCCGGTGGCGCCCGCCCCCTTCCTACTGGCGAGTAGCTTCGCTACAGTGTCCGCACGCACCACCGTCGGGCTTCGGGAGCCGCACCGACGGGGTCGCCGGCCGGCGCGTGATCGCGCGGAACGGTCCGGCGGCGGGCGGTGCGTCTTCACCGGTCGTAGCCGCGGGTCGCGGCGGGCCGGATTCTCGCCTCGTATCAGAGCCGCTTCCTTCACCCCGAGCGCCTGAGTACCACGGCACACCCGCAGCACGGCCGGAGCGGACCGGCGGCTGCGCCGGTGGGCCGCAACCGTCATCTCCCCATGCCCCCGCGCGCGGACCCTCCTCCGGCGGCGCGTCCGCCGGAGCGCGCGCGGGCCCTTATGACAAGGAGTCAGGACAGATGGAGCGTCCCTTCCCCACGGTCGCCGTGGTCGGCCTCGGCACGATGGGTGCCGGTGTCGCGGTGGCGGTCGCGCAGAGCGGCCGCCGAGTGATCGGCATCGAGGCCACCGAGGACTCCGCTGCCCGGGCCCTGGCCCGGATCGAGGAGGCCACCGCGCACGCCGTCGCCCGCGAGCGGATCACCGCCGAGGACCGGGCCGCGCTGCTCGCGCGGATCTCGGTCGGCCACGCGCTCGACGCCGCCGCCCCGGCGGACCTGGTGATCGAGGAGGTCCCCGAGCAGCTGGAGCTGAAGCGGGAGCTCTTCGCCGAGCTGGACCGGATCTGCCCGCCCGCGACAGTGCTGGCCACCGGCACCACCGCGCTGTCGGTGACCCGGATCGCCGCCGCCACCGCGCGCCCGGAGCGCGTGCTGGGCCTGCACTTCTTCAACCCGGTGCACACCATGAAGCTGGTCGAGGTGGTCCGCACCGTGCTGACCGCCCCGCAGGTCGCCGAGGACGCCGCGGCGTTCGCCCGCGACCTCGGCAAGGAGCCGGTGGCGGCGGGCGACCGCGCCGGCTTCGTGGTGAACGGGCTGCTCTTCGCGTACCTGAACCAGGCCGCCGCGATGTTCGAGTCCAAGTACGCCACCCGCGAGGACATCGACGCCGCGATGCGGCTCGGCTGCGGGCTGCCGATGGGACCGCTGGCGCTGCTCGACCTGATCGGCGTGGACACCGCGCGGACCGTCCTGGAGGCCATGTACGAGCAGTCCCGGGACCGGCTGCACGCACCCGCGCCGATCCTCGGCCAGCTGGTCTCCGCCGGGCTGCTGGGCCGCAAGTCCGGCCGGGGCTTCTACACCTACGAGGCGCCCGGCTCGTCCAAGGTGGTCGGCGCCGCCACCGGGGCCACCGCGGCGAAGGCGCCCGGCCGGGAGGTGCGCCGGGTCGGCGTCTGCGGCTCCGGCACGATGGCCACCGGCATCGTCGAGGTGTTCGCCAAGGCCGGGTACCCGGTGCTGCTGGCCGCCCGCAGCCAGGAGAAGGCCGAGCGCGCCAAGGCGCAGCTGGCCAGGTCGCTGGAGCGCTCGGTGGCCAAGGGCCGGCTCTCCGAGGAGCAGCGCGACGCGGCGCTGGCCCTGGTGACGCCGGTCGGGCAGTACACCGAGCTGGCCGACGTCGACCTGGTGGTCGAGGCGGTGGCCGAGGACCTCGCGGTCAAGCGCGAGCTGTTCGCCACCCTGGACAAGATCGTCAAGCCGGGCGCGGTGCTCGCCACCACCACCTCCTCGCTGCCGGTGATCAGCTGCGCGGCGGCCACCTCGCGGCCGCAGGACGTGATCGGCCTGCACTTCTTCAACCCCGCGCCGGCCATGAAGCTGGTCGAGGTGGTCTCCACCGTGCTGACCGCGCCGGACGTCACCGCGACGGCGCTGGAGATCTGCGCCAAGGTGCGCAAGCACCCGGTGGAGTGCGGCGACCGGGCCGGGTTCATCGTGAACGCGCTGCTCTTCCCGTACCTGAACGACGCCGTGCGGATGCTGCAGGAGCACTACGCGACGGTGGACGACATCGACACCGCGATGAAGCTCGGCTGCGGCTACCCGATGGGCCCCTTCGAGCTGCTGGACGTGGTCGGCCTGGACGTCTCGCTGACCATCGAGCAGGTGCTGCACCAGGAGTTCCGCGAGCCGGGCCTGGCGGCGGCGCCGCTGCTGGAGCACCTGGTGGCGGCCGGCTGCCTGGGCCGCAAGACCGGCCGCGGGTTCCGCGACCACGCGCGCCGGTGACCACGCCGTCGGTCGGGGGCGCCGCGCCGCTGGGCACGGGCCCCACCGGGACGGGCCCGGCACCGCTCCTGCCGGGGCAGCCCGGGTACGGGTCGCCGCGCACCGGCTGGAGCCCCGGGGCGGTGTCGGCGCGCTGGCCGAGACCGGCCGTGACCGGACCGGTCGCCCCGGTACGACGGGGAAGGCCCGCGGCGCCGGTGCCGGGGGCGTGTAGCGTTCCGGGCATGGATCGGGTTCAGTCAGCCTCCCCGCAGCACTCCGCCGGACCGCGCGGCGCCGACCGGCCGTCCGGGACCGGCGCCGAGGGGAATCCCGGCAACCGCCGGGCGGCCGCGCAGCGCCAGCAGATGCGTCAGGACCTGGCCACGGCGGCGATGGAGCTCTTCGCCTCGCAGGGCTACGAGGAGACCACGGTCGACCAGATCGCCGCGGCCGCCGGCGTGGCCCGGCGGACCTTCTTCCGGTACTTCCGGTCCAAGGAGGAGGCGATCTTCCCGGACCACGACGACACCCTCGTCCGGGTGGCCGACCTGCTGGCCAGCGCCGAGTCCGACGAGCACCCGCTGGACGTGGTCTGCCGCGGTATCAAGGAGGTGCTGCGGATGTACGCCTCCACCCCGGCGGTCTCGGTCGCCCGGTACCAGCTGATCCGTCAGGTGCCGGCGCTGCGCGAGCGGGAGATCGCCGTGGTGGCCCGGTACGAGCGGCTGTTCACCCGCTACCTGCTGGGCCGGTTCGACACCGGGGGCGAGATCCCCTCGGGCTGGCAGCGGGCCGGCGAGGACGACTCGATGCTGGCCGAGGTGTCGGCGGCGGCGGTCGTCGCGGCCCACAACCACGTACTGCGGCGCTGGCTGAGGGCCGGTGGGCGGGGCGACGTGGAGGCGCAGCTGGACCACTCCTTCGAGGTGATCCGGCGGACCTTCTGGGCCTCCGCGGCACCGGGGGTGAGACGGCGGGGGTCCCTGGTGGCACCCGGTGCCAGTGTGACCCCCCTGGAGGAGGCGGCCGCGAGCGCACTGAGTGCCAGCCCCGGAGGTGAGGTACTCATCACAGTGGCCCGGACCGACGCTCCGCTGGACGTCGTGGTGGACAGCATCAGGGCCGCGCTGAGCAGTGCCAGGCAGGCCTGAGCAGTAGCGTTTCCGCAGGTCAGAGCAGCCCGAAGGGCCCGTACCGACGATCCGGTGCGGGCCCTTCGCGCACCCGCCGACGGGCGCTCGAACGCGGATTTGATTCACCTGAATTGATGACACCCGGTGTCTTTACGAGTGGCACAGGGTGCCACTACCTTGTTACCCACCAGTCGCGGCGCCGCGGCTCCCCACCACGGCGCGCCGTCGTCCGGCGCTCCCACACCCCGGGAGCTGTGCCCAGCAAGGTCCACCGCAGATCCACCGCACGGTCCCAGCCAGGCCACCCGCCAGACCACCCAACCACCCATCTCAGCGAAGCCGGTGTCCGCTCCCGGCTCCCCCAGACGCCCTGTGCCCCTCACACAGGTACGCCTTCGGAGGCAGCCATGAAGGAAATCCTCGACGCGATCCTCAACTCCGACAGCACCGCGGCGGACTTCGCCGCGCTCAAGCTGCCGGAGTCCTACCGGGCGGTCACGCTCCACAAGGACGAGGAGCAGATGTTCGCCGGCCTCGACAGCCGCGACAAGGACCCCCGCAAGTCCCTCCACCTCGACGAGGTCGCCCTGCCCGAGCTGGGCCCGGGCGAGGCTCTGGTCGCCGTCATGGCCAGCGCCGTGAACTACAACACCGTGTGGAGCTCGATCTACGAGCCGGTCTCCACCTTCGGCTTCCTGGAGCGCTACGGCCGGCTCTCCCCGCTGACCAAGCGCCACGACCTGCCGTACCACGTGCTCGGGTCCGACCTCGCGGGCGTGGTGCTGCGCACCGGCGCCGGGGTCAACGCCTGGAAGCCGGGCGACGAGGTCGTCGCGCACTGCCTCTCGGTCGAGCTGGAGTCCCCGGACGGCCACAACGACACGATGATGGACCCGGAGCAGCGGATCTGGGGCTTCGAGACCAACTTCGGCGGCCTGGCCCAGCTGGCACTGGTGAAGACCAACCAGCTGCTGCCGAAGCCGAAGCACCTGACCTGGGAGGAGGCCGCCTCCCCCGGCCTGGTCAACTCCACCGCCTACCGCCAGCTGGTCTCGCGCAACGGCGCGGGCATGAAGCAGGGCGACAACGTGCTGATCTGGGGCGCCAGCGGCGGCCTCGGCTCGTACGCCACCCAGTACGCGCTGGCCGGTGGCGCCAACCCGATCTGCGTGGTCTCCAACGACCAGAAGGCCGAGATCTGCCGGGCGATGGGCGCCGAGGCGATCATCGACCGCTCCGCCGAGGGGTACAAGTTCTGGAAGGACGAGCACAACCAGGACCCGCGCGAGTGGAAGCGGCTCGGCGCGAAGATCCGCGAGTTCACCGGCGGCGAGGACGTGGACATCGTCTTCGAGCACCCGGGCCGCGAGACCTTCGGCGCCTCGGTCTACGTCACCCGCAAGGGCGGCACCATCGTCACCTGTGCCTCCACCTCGGGCTTCATGCACCAGTACGACAACCGCTACCTGTGGATGTCGCTCAAGCGCATCGTCGGCTCGCACTTCGCCAACTACCGCGAGGCGTTCGAGGCCAACCGCCTGATCGCCAAGGGCAAGATCCACCCGACGCTCTCGAAGGTCTACTCGCTGGAGGACACCGGCCAGGCCGCCCTCGACGTGCACCACAACAAGCACCAGGGCAAGGTCGGCGTGCTCTGCCTGGCGCCGGAGGAGGGCCTGGGCGTGCGGGACGCGGAGTTCCGGGCGAAGCACATCGACGCCATCAACCGCTTCCGGAACATCTGATGGCCGGACGCGACCGCCCCTGGCTGATGCGCACCTACGCGGGGCACTCGACCGCGAGCGACTCCAACGCGCTCTACCGCAAGAACCTCGCCAAGGGGCAGACCGGCCTGTCGGTGGCCTTCGACCTGCCGACCCAGACCGGCTACGACTCGGACCACGTCCTCGCCCGCGGCGAGGTCGGCCGGGTCGGCGTCCCGGTGGGCCACGTCGGGGACATGCGCGCCCTGTTCGAGGGCATCCCGCTCGAACAGACCAACACCTCGATGACGATCAACGCCACCGCGATGTGGCTGCTGGCGCTCTACCAGGTGGTCGCGGAGGAGCAGGGCGCCGACATCGCCAAGCTCACCGGCACCACCCAGAACGACATCGTCAAGGAGTACCTCTCGCGCGGGACGCACGTCTTCCCGCCCGGGCCCTCGGTCCGGCTGATCACCGACATGATCGCCTACACCGTCGGCAACATCCCCAAGTGGAACCCGATCAACATCTGCAGCTACCACCTGCAGGAGGCCGGCGCCACCCCGGTCCAGGAGATCGCCTACGCGATGTGCACCGCGATCTCGGTGCTGGACGCGGTGCGCGACTCCGGCCAGGTGCCGGCCGAGCGGATGGGCGAGGTGGTCGCCCGGATCTCCTTCTTCGTCAACGCCGGCGTGCGCTTCGTCGAGGAGATGTGCAAGATGCGCGCCTTCGCCCAGCTCTGGGAGAAGGTCACGCTGGAGCGCTACGGCATCCAGGACGCCAAGCAGCGCCGCTTCCGCTACGGCGTCCAGGTCAACTCGCTGGGCCTGACCGAGGCGCAGCCGGAGAACAACGTCCAGCGGATCGTGCTGGAGATGCTCGCCGTCACGCTCTCCAAGGACGCCCGGGCCCGGGCCGTCCAGCTGCCCGCCTGGAACGAGGCGCTCGGCCTGCCCCGCCCGTGGGACCAGCAGTGGTCGCTGCGGATCCAGCAGGTGCTCGCCTACGAGTCCGACCTGCTGGAGTACGGGGACCTCTTCAACGGCTCCGAGGTGATCGAGACCAAGACCGCCGAGCTGCTGGCCGGCGCCGAGGCCGAGATCGCCAAGGTGCTGGAGATGGGCGTCAAGGCGGGCAACCGGGGCATCATCCCGGCCGTCGAGTCCGGCTACCTGAAGTCCAACCTGGTCGCCTCGCACGCCGCCCGGCGGGCCCGGATCGAGTCCGGCGAGGACAAGATCATCGGGGTCAACTGCTTCGACACCACCGAGGAGAGCCCGCTCACGGCCGACCTCGACACCGCGATCATGGTGGTCGACCCGGCCTCCGAGCAGTCCGTGCTGGCCGCACTGGAGGAGTGGCGCGGCAAGCGCGACGAGGCCGCCGCCCAGCAGGCACTGGAGGAGCTCAAGGCCGTCGCCGGCACCGACGTCAACCTGATGGAGGCGACGCTCGCCTGCGCCCGCGCCGGGGTCACCACCGGCGAGTGGGCCTTCGCCCTTCGCGAGGTCTTCGGCGAGTACCGCGCGCCCACCGGCGTCGGCGGCGCCCCGGTCGCGGTGGCCGCCGAGCCCGGCGGCGAGCTGGCCGCGGTCCGCGAGGCGGTCGCCGCCACCGCCGCCGAGCTCGGCGTCGGCAAGCTGCGCCTGCTGGTCGGCAAGCCCGGCCTGGACGGACATTCCAACGGCGCCGAGCAGATAGCCGTCCGGGCCCGTGACGCCGGGTTCGAGGTGGTCTACCAGGGCATCCGGCTGACGCCCGAGCAGATCGTCTCGGCCGCCGTCGCGGAGGACGTGCACTGCGTGGGCCTGTCGATCCTCTCGGGGGCGCACTCCGAGCTGGTGCCCGACGTCCTGCACCGGCTCCGCCGGGCCGGGGTGGAGGATGTCCCGGTGATCGTGGGTGGCATCATCCCGGCAGCGGACGGCGAGGCCCTCAAGGCCGCCGGCGTCGCCGCCGTGTTCACCCCGAAGGACTTCGGCATCACCACCATCATCGGCCGGATCGTGGACGAGATCCGGCTGGCCAACAGGCTCCAGCCGTGGACGCCCACCACCGCCGCGTCCACCAGCTGATCGTGGAAGGAACTGACCACCCCTCATGAGCAACGCCAGCGACACCCCCGTCAACCGGCTCCGCCCCCGCCGCTCCTGCCTCGCCGTACCGGGCAGCAACCCGCGCTTCCTGGAGAAGGCCCAGGGCCTCCCGGCCGACCAGGTCTTCCTCGACCTGGAGGACGCCTGCGCCCCGCTGGTCAAGGAGAGCGCCCGGCACAACATCGTCGACGCGCTGAACAACGGTGACTGGGGCAAGAAGACCAAGGTCGTCCGCGTCAACGACTGGACCACCCACTGGACGTACCGCGACGTGATCACGGTCGTCGAGGGCGCCGGCCCCAACCTCGACTGCATCATGCTGCCGAAGGTCCAGGACGCCGAGCAGGTCCGGGCGCTCGACCTGCTGCTCACCCAGATCGAGAAGACCATGGGCTTCGAGGTCGGCAAGATCGGCATCGAGGCGCAGATCGAGAACGCCAAGGGCCTGATCAACGTCGACGCGATCGCCGAGTCCTCCCCGCGCCTGGAGACGATCATCTTCGGCCCGGCCGACTTCATGGCCTCGATCAACATGAAGTCCCTGGTGGTCGGCGAGCAGCCGGCGGGCTACCCGGCCGACGCCTACCACTACATCCTGATGCGCATCCTGATGGCCGCCCGCGCCAACGACCTGCAGGCCATCGACGGCCCCTACCTGCAGATCCGCAACCAGGAGGGCTACCGCGAGGTGGCCGGCCGCGCCGCCGCGCTCGGCTTCGACGGCAAGTGGGTGCTCCACCCGGACCAGGTCTCCGCCGCGAACGAGATCTTCTCGCCCTCGCAGGAGGACTACGACCACGCCGAGCTGATCCTCGACGCCTACGACTGGTGCACCTCCGAGGCGGGCGGTGCCAAGGGCTCCGCGATGCTCGGCGACGAGATGATCGACGAGGCCAGCCGCAAGATGGCCCTGGTCATCGCGGGCAAGGGCCGCGCCGCCGGGTTCGAGCGCACCTCCAAGTTCGAGCCCCCGCAGGCCTGACCCCTCCTGACCTCCTAAGGACCATTGAGATGCAGTTCGGACGCACCTACGAGGAGTTCGAGGTCGGCGCTGTCTACAAGCACTGGCCCGGCAAGACGGTCACCGAGTACGACGACCACCTCTTCTGTCTGCTCACCATGAACCACCACCCGCTCCACCTGGACACCAACTACGCGGAGCGGACGACCGACTTCGGCAAGAACGTCGTGGTCGGCAACTACATCTACTCGCTGCTGCTCGGAATGTCCGTCCCGGACGTCTCCGGCAAGGCGATCGCCAATCTGGAGATCGAGTCGCTGCGCCACATCGCGCCGACCTTCCACGGCGACACCCTGTACGGCGAGACCACCGTGCTCGACAAGTGGCCGTCCAAGTCCAAGGACGACCGCGGCATCGTGTACGTCGAGACCAAGGGCTACAAGCAGGACGGCACGGTCGTCTGCATCTTCCGCCGCAAGGTGATGGTGCCGACGGCTACCTACATCAAGGAGCGCGGCGGCGAGCAGCCCGGCCGCCCGACTCCGCTGTCCTAGCCCGGCCAGAGCCGTACCACCCAGGAGCCCCGGACGGGTAGGCCGCCGTCATCGGCCGATCCCCACCCCGGTACCGGGGGCCCTGCTGCCGCAGCCACGCCGGCAGGGCCCCCGGAAAATCCCCCCCCCCCGCTGTTCTGCCCTCCCCCCACCCTCTCCCTCTTTCGCCACAGGAGCCGCACGATGGGACGCCTCGCACAGACCGACGGCCTCACCGAGATCCAGCGGGACATCCTCGCCACCGTGCGGGATTTCGTCGACAAGGAGATCATTCCGGTCGCGACCGAGCTGGAGCACAAGGACGAGTACCCCACCGCCATCGTGGAGGGGATGAAGCAGCTCGGCCTCTTCGGCCTCACCATTCCCGAGGAGTACGGCGGCCTCGGCGAATCGCTCCTCACCTACGCCCTGGTCGTGGAGGAGATCGCACGCGGCTGGATGTCCGTCTCCGGCATCGTGAACACCCACTTCATCGTGGCCCACATGATCAACGCGCACGGCACCCAGGAGCAGAAGGACTACTTCCTGCCGAAGATGGCCGCCGGCGAGATCCGCGGCGCCTTCTCGATGTCCGAGCCGGGCCTCGGCTCCGACGTCTCCGCGATCTCCACCAAGGGCGTCAGGGACGGGGACTCCTACGTCCTCAACGGCCAGAAGATGTGGCTCACCAACGGCGGCACGTCCACCCTGGTCGCGGTGCTCTGCAAGACCGACGAGGGCGGCAGCTCCCCGTACAAGAACATGACCACCTTCCTGATCGAGAAGACGGCGGGCTTCGGCCCGAACCCGACCGTCCCCGGGCTCACCGTGCCCGGCAAGATCGAGAAGATGGGCTACAAGGGCGTCGACACCACCGAGCTGATCCTCCAGGACGTCCGCGTCCCGGCCGACCGCGTCCTCGGCGGCGCCCCGGGCAAGGGCTTCTACCAGATGATGGACGGCGTCGAGGTCGGCCGCGTCAACGTGGCCGCGCGCGGCTGCGGCGTCGCCCGCCGCGCCTTCGAGCTGGGCATCTCCTACGCCCAGCAGCGCTCCACCTTCGGCAAGAAGATCGCCGAGCACCAGGCGATCCAGTTCAAGCTCGCCGAGATGGCCACCAAGGTCGAGGCCGCCCACCAGATGATGGTGATGGCCGCCCGCAAGAAGGACAGCGGCGAGCGCAACGACCTTGAGGCCGGCATGGCCAAGTACCTCGCCTCCGAGTACTGCAAGGAGGTCGTCGAGGACGCCTTCCGCATCCACGGCGGCTACGGCTTCTCCAAGGAGTACGAGATCGAGCGCCTCTACCGCGAGGCTCCGATGCTGCTCATCGGTGAAGGTACTGCGGAGATCCAGAAGATGATCGTCGGACGTCGTCTGCTGGAGGAGTACCGCATCGCGGAGTGAGGACGACCAGTACGAAGACTCGCCCGGGCGGCGCGGTGACGCTCCGCCCGGCGGGTTGACGGCCCGGTGACGGCCGGTCGACGGGCGTGCGGGCCCGTCCCGGCACCCCGCCGTGCCACCACGACCCCGGCCTGGTCCGCCTGGGGTCCGGCACGGCTCCCGAAGCGGCCGTAGGGCGTACAGCTGCTGTCACGCGCCTTGCGGCCGCTTCGGCGCACCCCGCGCGCGCCCCTGCGCCGACGGCCCGGGGTTCCCCGGGCATGCCTGTTGAGACAAGAGTCACCAGCCCCGCCCGGACCCTTGGGAACCGGAGCGGGTCGAGCTACGGTCGTATACACAGAAGGCGCAGCTGCGCCGCACGCAGGACACATGACCGAGCAGGCGGGTTGCCCACCCACCGTGTGGTCCCGATAGCATCCACCGGGACAGACGCCGTCCCTTTATTACTCGATCCCCGCGGTGGCCCCCGTCCAGCGGCCATGATCCCCCGCGACAAAGGTCTTCGATGCCCATCAGCCCGTCCCCTCACACCTCCGTCACGGACAGCGATGCCCTCGCCGCCACGACGGCCGGCCGGCGACCCCGCGTGACCATCGCGCGCGGAGCCACCCCCTGGTTCGTCCCCACCCTCGCCACGGCAGCCGTGACCACCGCCCTCACCCGGCGCAATGGCGCGTGGGCCCTGGCGGCGGTGCCCGCCTGTGCGCTCAGCGCCGGCATGCTGTGGTTCTTCCGCGACCCCGAGCGTGAGATCGGCACGGGCAGAGTGATCTCCCCCGCCGACGGCGTGGTGCAGAGCATCGACGCCTGGCCGGACGGCCGCACCCGGGTGGCGATCTTCATGAGCCCGCTCAACGTCCACGTCAACCGGGCGCCCCTGCCCGGCACCGTGACCTCCGTCGAGCACGTCGCGGGTGGTTTCGTGCCCGCGTTCAACAAGGACAGCGACCAGAACGAGCGGGTCGTCTGGCACTTCGACACCGAGCTCGGCGACATCGAGATGGTGCAGATCGCGGGGGCCGTGGCCCGCCGCATCGTGCCGTACGTCGACGCCGGTACCAAGGTCGAGCAGGGCGATCGGATCGGTCTGATCCGCTTCGGGTCCCGGGTCGACACCTACCTGCCGGCCGGCGTCGAGGTCGGCGTCGAGGTCGGCCAGAAGACCACAGCCGGGGTGACGCGCCTTGACCGTGACTGAACCTGAGACGATCGTCGGCCTGGACGACGAGGAGACGGCCCTGCGCCGCCGCCGTTGGGCGCGCGACCGCGAGCTGCGCGCCCCGCGCTCTCCCCAGCACCTGTCCACCGCCGACTTCCTGACCCTGGGGAACGCCGTCTGCGGCTTCCTGGCGATCTACTCGATCACCACCGGGGTCCTCGTCCCGCACATCACCAACCCGGACGCCGCGCCGGACAAGCACAGCGCCGCCACCGCGGTGACGCTGCTGCTGATCGGCTCGATGTGCGACCTCTTCGACGGACTGGTGGCGCGCAAGCTGCGCTCCTCCGCCCTCGGGGCCGAACTCGACAACCTGGCCGACCTGATCAGCTTCGGCATCGCGCCGGCCTACTTCGTCGCGGTCTGGGGCATGGTCTCGCCGGGCTCCGACAGCCGTCTCTCGGCGCTGATCGCGCTGACGGTGCTGCTGTCCGTGGTGCTGCGGCTGGCGCGGTTCTCCGCCGTGAAGATGCGACCCGGGGTGTTCCAGGGCATGCCCTGCCCGATGGGCGCCATGACGGTGATCGCCATCGTGCTGCTCGACCCGCCGTTCCTGCCCGGTCTGCTCGCCATCGCCGGTACCGCGTACCTGATGATGAGCCGGATCGAGTACCCGAAGCCGCAGGGGCTGCTGGCCACCGCGACGCTCTGCTGGATCGTGCTCTCGATCGGCTGCCTGGCGGCCTGGGCGACCGGCCTGAAGGGCGGCGACTACCTGCTGCACATCGGCGCCTACGGCCAGATCGCGCTCGCCGCGATGGCCCCGCTGCTGGTGATCCGGCGCAAGGTCGGCCAGAAGGTCGGGGACGTCCGGGCGCGCCGGGCGGAGTCCCGGCTCGGCTGACCCCGAGGGACGTACGACGAAGGGCCCGGATCCGCTCGACGGATCCGGGCCCTCTCGCATGCCCTGCGGCCCTTGCCGGGCCGGTGGTGACGGCCGTGCGGGCGGCGTGCGGCCCCGTGGAGGCCGGCTGCGGCCCTGCCGGGCCGGGTGGCGGCCGTGGGGCCGCCACGGTCAGGCCGAGCGGCTCCGCGCCGCCACGGCGCGTCCTGACGGCTACGCGCCGCCGCGGTGGACGCTGAAGGCCGAGCGCCGGGCCGCGCGGGCCACGACCGGGTCCGGGTGGACGCCGGAGACGGCGGTCAGCACCGACGCCGCCCGCGGGTGGCCGGACTGCCGGGCCCGGGCGAACAGCCGGACCGGGTCACCGGCCGAGGCGCCCTCGACATGGCCCACCAGCAGCTCGGTCTCGCCGTGGTCGAGCACCGCGGCCGCGGTGTCCACCCAGAGCCAGGCGGCGTCCTCCGCGCCCAGCACATCGGCCGGGGCGACGCCCTCGTCCGACTGCTCGGCCAGCCAGAGCAGCGCATAGGGGCGCAGCACCGGGGCGTCCACGGCCGCCCGGACGGCCTGCTCGGCGGTGGAGCCGGCCACCCGCAGCGCCTCGAAGGCGAGGCCGCGCACCAGTGCGTCGTCACCCTGGGCGGCGTCCAGCAGCTCGGCCACCGCCCGGTCGGCCGGTCGGGCCGCCACCCAGGCGCGGAACTCGGCCCGGGCCGGGCCCGGCGAGTAGTCGGCGCAGGCGTTGAGCAGCTCGAAGGCGCTCTGCTCGATGTGTCCGGCGGCGGTCTGGGCGACGGTGCAGATCTCCTCCAGCTTGGCCCGCACCGCCCAGTGCCCGAGGGGGGAGAGCTCGGCGGCGTCGTCCTTGCGGACCACCGCGCCGACCGCGGCCAGGCCGTCCAGCATCCAGTCCAGCACGGCCGCCACGTCGGAGGGCGCGGCCGGGGTGTCGATCTGCGGCTCGCGGCAGGTGCCGCGGACGGCCGAGACCGCGGAGGCGGCGTGCGGCACGGGCGAGAGGCCCAGCGCGCCGTCGCCGCCGCCGACCCGGCGCTCGTCCAGGCCCCGGCGCAGCAGCTCCAGCAGTTCGCTGTCGGCGACCGGGCCGGCCACCAGGTGGAGGAAGGAGAGCAGCTGCGGCGCCTGGTCGACGGCCTGCCCGGCGAGCACCGCGAACACGCCGCGCAGGGCGGCGGGCGGCACCGGGGCGAGCAGCGTCCAGGCGTCGAACAGGGCGGACCAGCCGCGGACCACGGCCTCGTCGTCGTGCTCCCAGGCGTGCAGGCGCCAGCCGGGGGCGGCGCCGCCGTCCCGGGCCTCGACCAGGCCGACCAGCAGGGCCTGGCCCCAGGCCTTGCCGGCGGCGCCCACCGTCATGGCGAGGGCGCGGCCCGCGTCGCGGGCGTCCTCGGGGAGCAGCTCGCCGCGCTTGTCGACCTCGGCGAGTTCACCGGCCCAGCGGGCGATGCGGACGGCGTCGATCAGCATCCGACGGGCCAGCGGGGCGAGCTCGGCGGGAGCGGGGAAGCCGTCCGGCACCGGGACCCGGCCACGGCCGGGGGCTGGTGCGGGGCCTCGTCGGCGGGGTACGCCGGAGCCGCCCGGCCTGGCGCCGGCGGGGCGGTGGGCAGTTCCGGGGAGACGGGTCACCGTCGCACCGGAGCCGATCGTCGGCGGGAGCTGGGCATCACGGTCGCGCGGATTCCGAGACGTCACGTCGAGCAGTCTTCCCCTTGTACCGGCCTTCTGTCACATCCGATCGGTCCCGACTACCGACAGGTGGTCGCAGGGGGTCGACAAGATCGGGCAACAGAGGCCAAACCGCCTGGCCGGATCTGTGTGACGCGGACACGCCAGTATGGGGAAGGACGGGGCGGACGGGGTGCGGGAAGGGGCCCGAGGGGCTGTCCGGAACACGGCTGGGACCGCCCGCGACGGGCCTCAGAGCAGGGGGGTGAGCCAGCGCCGCAGGTGCTCCTCGTAGCGGTCGGGGTCGGCGTTCCAGAGGCCGGCGTGCTCGCCGCCGGGGACGGCCTGGAGGCCGACCACGTCGGAGCGGCGGTGGGCCAGCCGAGCGGCGGCCTGCCAGGGGGCCAGCGCGTCGTCGGGCCCGTGCAGGAGGAGCGTGGGCACCCGCAGGTCGGTGCCGTCCGCGAGGCGGGCGAAGTCGGCCAGATCCACGCCGGCCCGGCCCTCGGCCGCGAGCGCGCCCAGCTCGGCGGCGGCGCCCCGGTAGCCGGCCCGGGCGGCGCCCCGGCGGGCGGTGGCCGACCAGTCGAGCACGGGCGAGTCCAGCACCAGGCCGCTGATCGAGGAGGCCCAGGCGGAGCGGGCCGCGGTCTGCAGGACCATGGTCGCGCCGAGCGACCAGCCGTACAGGATGACCCGCCCGGCGCCGCTGTCCAGGGCCAGCCGCAGGGCCGCCTCGACGTCGCGCCACTCGGTCTCGCCGAAGTGGCCGAGGCCGTCCGGGGAGGCCGGCGCGCCCTCGTCGCCGCGGTAGGTGATGGCCAGGACGGGCAGCGCGAGCCGGTGCAGGACGGGCATCACCGGCAGGGTCTGCTGCCGGTCGGCGCCGGGGCCGTGCACCAGGATCACCCAGGTGCCCCGCTTGCCGTCCAGCCGCCAGGCGGGCAGCGCGCCCAGCTCGCCCTGGACGGCGGTCTCGGTGTACGGCAGGCCGAGGGCGCTGGTCGGGTCGCCGAGGTGGACGCGGGGCGTGAAGCGGACCGCGGTACCGGGGGCCAGGGTGCCGCGGTCGGCGCGGACCAGCCGGCGGGTGACGCCCCGCTCGTCGGCGTGCAGGATCTCGCCGACCACCGCGTGCCCTCCGTCGCCCCACTCGACGGCCCAGCGGCCGGGGCGGGCGCTCTCCGCGCTGCGGGTGAAGGTGGCCCGTCCGGCGGCGAGGGTCAGCACCACGACGGGGCCGGCGGCCCGCTCACGGCCGACAGCCGGGCGGACCATCCGCTCGGAGGCCCTCCGGCCGATCAGCAGGACGGCGGCCCCGGTGCCGACGGCGGCGGCCGCCACGGCGGCTGCGGTTCCCCAACGCATATCGCTCCCCGCTCTGTTGGTCGCGGACTGGGCAGTCTGCCCATCAGTCCACTCGCGGGGGCGCCACCCGGCCACCGGACGCGGCCGTCCGGGTCACGGCGGCACGGGTCTTGGCCGGGTCACCGCGGCGGGAGTCTTGGCCGGGTCACGGCGGCACGGGAAGCGGCTGCGGGAAGCGACGGCACGGTTCTCGGCCCTCTGGTCACGGCGGCGCGGGAAGCGGCAGAGGGAGAGGGCAGGGAGGGGGAGGCGCCGCGCGGGGGGCGGCGCGGTAGCGGCCCGTCAGACCGGGATCTCGGTCTCCAGGCGCTCCAGGCGCTCCAGCAGCTCCCAGAACCGCTCGCCGAGCGGCCGGGCCGCCGCGCGGGTGTCCGCCGCCGGGGCCGGGGAGCCCCAGCTGCCGGCGCCCCAGTGGGAGGTGACCTGGTACTCGTTCTGCAGCGCCGTCAGCACGGCGGTGAGATCGCCCTCGTGCACCGGCACGATCCGGCCGATCGGCCGGAGCTGCGCCTGCCAGCGGCCGTCCACGCACTGCCGCAGCCGCCGGTCCAGCTCCTGCGCCCGGCCGGTCACCGCGACCAGCTCGCGCAGGGTCGTGCCGAGCACCTGGGCCAGCGCGTGGGTCTGCTCCTGGTCGCCGTCCCACTGACCGGTCGCCTCGGCCCGCTGGTACCGGTCCAGTGCGAGGCCGATCCGGTGGGCCGCGCTCTCCTGGCTGAGCTCCCGGGCGACCCGGAAGTCCCGCAGCCGGGCCGGGCGGACGCCCATCAGCTGGGCCGGCGGGCACCAGAGCGCCCGGGCCAGGGCGATGAACTCGTCCTCGGCGGGGCGCAGCTCGCCGCTCTCCCAGCCGAGCACGTGGGAGGGCAGCAGCCGGACGCCGTGCGCGGCCATGCCCTCGACCACCTGCTCGGGGGTCAGCCCCAGGCCGGCGCGGTGCGCGCGGGCGGCCGCGGGCGAGAAGGGCACCGGGGGCACGGCGGGTGGCTGTCTGCGTCGCATGGCCCGACGGTAGGGGGCGGTCCGGCCGCCCCCCAGCCGCCGAACACACGAAGCGGGCCCGGAGGCTCCTCCGGGCGACTGGACGATCACACAGGCTGTCATGCCCCTGCGGGGGGTGCCGATCGGAGGTAGCGACGGCGTCGGGCGGCCCGGCTCCGCTGTGACCAACCCCTCCGTGACCTTGGTTGACGCACGGTTCGGCCGCGTGATGGGATCCTTCAGCCAAACGGAGGCATGCAGAGGAAGCCGGTGCGAGTCCGGCGCGGTCCCGCCACTGTCACCGGGGAGCACACTCGGAGTCCCTCCTCCGCCGGCCACGGCGCCGGAGGGGGCCCATCGCGGCGGGCCGTCAGAAGCCGCCGCCGGGCCCGGGGGTGCGTTCGACCCGGAAGCCAGGAGACTCTCGCCCCCGGTACGTCGATCCAGGGCGCGGACCCTGAGTGAGGACACGCACGCGATGCAGGCTGCCCCGACCTTCCGAGCCCTCTGCTGTCCACCGTGCGCCCGCTGACCCGCGCCGCCGCCTTCGCCCTGGGGGCCGCGGCCGGGTACCTCGCCGACGCCCGCTTCGCCGACCCGCGCCGCGGCCACCCGGTGGCCGTCTTCGGCGGCGCGGCCGGCCGGCTGGAGCGGCGGATCTGGCGGAACGACCGCGCCGTCGGAACGGCTTTCACGGCGCTCTGCGTGGGCACCGTCGCGGCCGGCGCGCTGGCGGCCGACCGCACCCTGGGCCGCCGGCCGCTCGGGCGGGCCGCGCTGGCCGCCGCCGCGACCTGGACGGTGCTCGGCGGCACGTCGCTCACCCGGGAGGCCCGCACGATCGGACGCTCGCTCGCCGCGCACGACCTCGCGGCGGCGCGGCAGCGGCTGCCGCACCTGTGCGGGCGGGACCCGAGCGCCCTCGACGAGGGGCAGATCGCCCGCGCGGTGGTCGAGTCGGTCGCCGAGAACACCGCCGACGCCGTGGTCAACGCACTCGTCTGGGGCGCCCTCGCGGGCACGCCCGGGCTGCTGGCGTTCCGCGCGGTCAACACCCTGGACGCGATGGTCGGCCACCGCTCGCCGCGCCACGCCCGGTTCGGCTGGGCCTCGGCGCGGCTGGACGACGTGGCGGGCTGGCCGGGCGCGCGGCTGACCGCGCTGCTGACCGTCGCCGCCGCGCCCGAGCCCCGGACGGCCTGGCGGGTCTGGCGCCGGGACGGCTCCGCCCACCCCAGCCCCAACGCGGGCCAGGCCGAGTCGGCCTTCGCCGGCGCCGTCGGCGTGCGGCTCGGCGGCACCCTGCGGTACGGCGCCCGGGTCGAGCACCGGCCGGTACTGGGCGGCGAGCTGCGACCGGTGACGGTGGACGACATCGAGCGCGCCTGCCGGCTCTCCCGCCGGGTGGGACTGCTCGCACTGGGTACGACCGTCGCCGGGCACGCCGTCGTGCAGGCACTCAAGGCGGGGACGAGAAGGGGGAGCGCATGAGCAACGCACTGCTGGTCGCCGGGACGACCTCGGACGCCGGCAAGAGCGTGGTCACCGCGGGCATCTGCCGCTGGCTGGCCCGTCAGGGCGTCGCCGTGGCGCCGTTCAAGGCGCAGAACATGTCGCTGAACTCCTTCGTCACCGCCGACGGTGCCGAGATCGGCCGCGCCCAGGCGATGCAGGCCCAGGCGGCCCGGGTGGAGCCCGAGGCGGCGATGAACCCGGTGCTGCTGAAGCCCGGCGCGGACGGCCGCAGCCAGGTGGTGCTGCTCGGCCGGGCGGTCGCCGAGGTCGGCGCGCTGGACTACCGCGACCGCAAGCCCGTCCTGCTGGAGCGAGCGCTGGAGTGCCTGGCCGACCTGCGCCGGCGCTACGACGTGGTGGTCTGCGAGGGCGCCGGATCGCCCGCCGAGATCAACCTGCGGGACCGGGACATCGCCAACATGGGCCTGGCCACCGCCGCCGGCCTACCGGTCGTGGTGGTCGGCGACATCGACCGCGGCGGCGTGTTCGCCGCGATGTACGGGACGCTGGCGCTGCTGTCGGAGCAGGACCAGCGCCATGTGGCGGGCTGGTTCGTCAACAAGTTCCGCGGCGACGCGCGGCTGCTGGCGCCCGGGCTGGAGATGCTGCGCGAGCTGACCGGCCGTCCGGTGCTGGGCACCCTGCCGATGCTGTCCGGGCTCTGGCTGGACGCCGAGGACTCCCTGGACCTGACCACCGTGGTGGACCGCGCCGAGGGGCGCGGGCCGCTCGGCGCCGACGTGCTGCGGGTGGCCGTGGTGCGCTTCCCCCGGCTGTCCAACTTCACCGACGTGGACGCACTGGCCCAGGAACCCGGGGTGCTGGTCCGCTGGGCCACCCGGCCCGAGGAGCTGGCCGACGCCGACCTGGTGATCCTGCCCGGCACCCGGGCCACCGTGGCCGACCTGGCCTGGCTGCGCGAGCGCGGCCTGGAGCCGGCCCTCAGGGCCCGGGCCGCGGCCGGGCTGCCGGTCCTCGGCGTCTGCGGCGGCTACCAGATGCTCGCGCGCGCCATCCACGACGAGGTCGAGTCGAAGGCCGGTGCCGTCGACGGCCTCGGGCTGCTCCCGACGCACGTCCGGTTCGGCGCCGAGAAGGTGCTCGGCCGACCGGTCGGCGAGGCCTACGGGCAGCCGGTCCAGGGGTACGAGATCCACCACGGGATCGTCACCGTGGAGGGCGGAGAGGCGTTCCTGGACGGCTGCCGGGTGGGGGCGGTCTGGGGCACGACCTGGCACGGCGCGCTGGAGAACGACGGCTTCCGGCGCGCGCTGCTGCGCGAGGTCGCCGCTCTGTCGGGCCGGGCGTTCGTGCCCGCGCCGGACACCTCGTTCGCCGAGGCGCGCGAGGCCCGGCTGGACCGGCTGGGCGACCTGATCGAGGAGCACGCGGACACCGACGCGCTGTGGAAGCTGATCGAGGGCGGGGTGCCGGCCGCGGGCTCGCTGCCGTTCCTGCCGCCCGGGGCCCCCTTGGAGAATCATGAGTGACGTCCGCTACCCCTTCACCGCGATCGTCGGAATGGCCGACCTGCGGCTCGGGCTGCTGCTCAACGCGGTCTCCCCGGCCGTCGGCGGCGTGCTGGTGCGGGGTGAGAAGGGCACCGCCAAGTCGACCATGGTGCGGGCGCTGGCCGGTCTGCTCCCGTCCATCGCCGCCGTCGACGGCTGCCGTTTCGCCTGCGACCCGGCCGCGCCGGACCCGGCCTGCCCGGACGGCGCGCACGACGGCGCCGACGAGACCCACCGCCCGGCCCGGCTGGTCGAGCTGCCGGTCGGCGTCTCCGAGGACCGGATCGTCGGCTCGCTGGACCTGGAGCGCGCGCTGGCCGAGGGCGTCAAGGCGTACGAGCCGGGCCTGCTGGCCCGGGCGCACCGGGGCGTGCTCTACATCGACGAGGTCAACCTGCTCCAGGACCACGTGGTGGACCTGCTGCTGGACGCGGCCGCGATGGGCCGCTCCTACGTGGAGCGCGAGGGCGTCTCGGTGCGCCACGCGGCGCGGTTCCTGCTGGTCGGCACGATGAACCCGGAGGAGGGTGAGCTGCGCCCGCAGCTGCTCGACCGGTTCGGCCTGACCGTGGAGATCGCCGCCACCCGGGAGCCGGCCGAGCGCGCCGAGGTGGTCCGCCGCCGGCTGGCGTACGACGCCGACCCGGCCGGGTTCGCCGCGCGGTTCGCCGAGGACGAGCGCGCGCTCGCCGGGCGGATCACCGCGGCCCGGGAGCTGCTGCCCGAGGTGGAGCTGACCGACACGGCGCTGCGCCAGATCACCGCCGTCTGCGCCGCCTTCGAGGTGGACGGGCTGCGCGCGGACATCGTGATGGCCCGCACCGCCGTCGCGCTGGCCGCCTGGGCGGGCCGGACGCAGGTGCTGGAGGAGGACGTCCGCAAGGCCGCGCAGCTGGCCCTGCCGCACCGCCGCCGGCGCAACCCCTTCGACGCGCCGGGGCTGGACGAGGAGCAGTTGGAGCGGACCCTGGAGGAGCACGCCGGGCCCGAGGAGCCCGAGCCCGCGGAGCGACCGTCGGAGGGGGAGCAGCCCGGCGAGGGCCCCGAGGGGAGCGGCCCCGAGGACGACGGCCCCGGCCCCGACGGTGGCGGCCCCGACGGCGGCGGCGGCGCGCCCGCGCCCGCGGACACGCCCGACGGCTCCGCGGCCGCCGGGCCCGAGCCGCAGGCGCCGGCCGAGCCGGAGGCCGTCCCGCAGCAGGGCCGGGGCGGCGCGCCGCAGACCGCGCCGGTGGCGGCCGGCGAGCCGTACCGCACCCGCCTGTTCAAGGTGGAGGGCACCGGGAAGGGCGCCCAGGGCCGCCGCTCCCCCGCCGAGACCGACGGCGGCCACACCATCCGCGCCCGCCGCCCGCAGGGGCGCCTGGCCCGGCTGCACCTGAGCGCGACCCTGCGGGCCGCCGCGCCGCACCAGGTGGCGCGCGGGCGGGACTCGCGCGCGCTGCTGCTGCAGAAGGACGACTTCCGCGAGCAGGTCCGGCAGGGCCGCGAGTCCAACCTGGTGCTGTTCCTGGTGGACGCCTCCGGTTCGATGGCGGCCCGGCAGCGGATGACCGCCGTCAAGGGCGCCGTGCTCTCCCTGCTGATGGACGCCTACCAGCGCCGGGACAAGATCGGCATGATCACCTTCCGCGGCGCGAGCGCCGAGCTGGCCCTGCCGCCGACCTCCTCCGTCGAGGTGGGCGCGGCCCGGCTGGAGTCGCTTCCGACCGGCGGCCGGACCCCGCTGGCGGCCGGGCTGCTGCGGGCCCACGAGGTGCTGCGGGTCGAGCGGATGCGCGACCCGCACCGCCGCCCGCTGCTGGTCGTGGTGACCGACGGCCGGGCGACCGGCTCCCGCGACGCCGTCGCGCGCTCCCACCAGGCGGCCGGACTGTTCACCGCCCAGGGCGTGGCGAGCGTGGTGCTGGACTGCGAGGCCGGCCCGGTGCGGCTCGGCCTGGCCCGCACCCTGGCCGTCCGGCTGGGCGCCACCGCCGTGACCCTGGACGAGCTGCGGGCCGAGGGCGTGGCCTCACTCGTCCGCGACAACCGTGCCAACCGAGCCACCCCGACGCGAAAGGCGGCCTGATCCACATGCCCAAGGGAGTCCCCGAGAGCGTGCCCGACGACGGCCTGACGACCCGCCAGCGCCGCACCCAGCCGATCACCGCCGTCCACACCGGCCCCGGCAAGGGCAAGTCCACCGCCGCCTTCGGCATGGCGCTGCGGGCCTGGAACCAGGGCTGGCCGATCGGAGTGTTCCAGTTCGTCAAGTCCGCGAAGTGGAAGGTCGGCGAGGAGAACGCGCTGCGCGTGCTCGGCGCCTCCGGCGAGGGCGGCACCGTCGACTGGCACAAGATGGGCTCCGGCTGGTCCTGGATCCAGCGCTCCACCGAGATGGAGATGGACAGCGAGGCGGCCGCCAAGGAGGGCTGGGAGCAGGTCAAGCGCGACCTGGCCGCCGAGACCTACCGCTTCTACGTGCTGGACGAGTTCACCTACCCGATGCACTGGGGCTGGGTCGACGTGGACGAGGTGGTCGCCGTGCTGAAGGACCGCCCGGGCAGCCAGCACGTGGTCATCACCGGCCGGTACGCGACCGAGGCGCTGACCTCGGCCGCCGACCTGGTCACCGAGATGACCAAGGTGAAGCACCCGATGGACACCGGCCGCAAGGGCCAGCGCGGCATCGAGTGGTGAGCCCGGCGGGCTTCGCGGGATCCGTGCGTCACCTCGGGCCCGTGGGTTCCCTCGGGCCCGTGAAGCCGGCGAAGTCCGTGACGTCCGTGAAGCCCGTGACACGTCCGTGAGTCCGCGAAAGCAGTAGAGCCTTGAACAGCGTCCCCCGTCTCGTCGTCGCCGCGCCGTCCTCCGGCTCCGGCAAGACCACCGTCGCCACCGGCCTGATCGCCGCGCTCGCCGCGCGCGGTCTGGCCGTCTCGCCGCACAAGGTCGGCCCGGACTACATCGACCCGGGCTACCACGCCCTGGCCGCCGGCCGGCCGGGCCGCAACCTGGACGCCTTCATGTGCGGGCCGGAGCGCATCGCGCCGCTCTTCCTGCACGGCGCCGCCGGGGCGGACGTCGCGGTGGTCGAGGGCGTGATGGGGCTGTTCGACGGCGCCTCCGGACGCGGCGAGCTGGCGTCCACCGCCCACGTCGCCAAGCTGCTGCGGGCACCCGTGGTGCTGGTGGTGGATGCCTCCTCGCAGTCCCGCTCGGTGGCCGCGCTGGTGCACGGCTTCGCCTCCTGGGACCCGGAGGTCCGACTGGCCGGGGTGATCCTCAACCGGGTCGCCTCCGACCGGCACGAACTGCTGCTGCGCGAGGCCCTGGAGGAGGGCTCCGGGGTGCCGGTGCTCGGCGCGGTGCGCCGCTCGGCGGCGGTCGCCACACCGTCCCGCCACCTCGGCCTGATCCCGGCCGTCGAGCGTTCGGCCGAGGCGCTGCGGGCCGTCGCCGACATGGGCGAGCTGGTCGCCGCGTCGGTCGACCTGGACGCCGTCCTGGCGCTGGCCCGGACGGCTCCCCCGCTGGACGCCACGCCGTGGGACCCGGCCGCCGAGGTCGAGCGGGTGGCCGGCGCGCCCCGGATCGCGGTGGCCGGCGGCGCCGCGTTCTCCTTCTCGTACGCCGAGAACGCCGAACTGCTCACCGCGGCCGGCGCCGAGGTGGTGCCGTTCGACCCGCTGCACGCCGACGCGCTGCCCGCGGACACCGCCGGCCTGGTGATCGGCGGCGGCTTCCCCGAGCTGTACGTCCGGGAACTCAGCGCGAACGGGACGCTGCGCGCTGCGATCGCCGCGTTCGCCGCCTCGGGCGCGCCGATCGCCGCCGAGTGCGCCGGACTGCTCTACCTCGGGCGGGAGTTGGACGGCCTGCCGATGTGCGGCGTACTGGACACCTCGGCCCGGATGACCGAGCGGCTGACCCTCGGATACCGGGAGGCCGTCGCGCTGACCGACTCGCCGCTGGCGCCGACCGGCACCCGGGTGCGCGGGCACGAGTTCCACCGCACGGTCTGCGAGCCCGGCGCCGGGGAACGGCCCGCCTGGGGCTGGCGACTGCCGACCGGGCCGAACACCGAGGGCTTCACTGGGGGCACGCTGGGCAACGTTCACGCTTCGTACCTGCACCTGCACTGGGGAGGATCACCGCAGCTCGCCGCCTCGTTCGCGGCCGCCGCGGCCGCGTACCGCGCGGGCTGAGCGAACCGGCGCGCCCCGGGTCTGGTGCTTTGCCCACGCGGAGCGTCAGAATAGGGCTGATAGCCGCAAATCGCCCATTTCGCAACCGGTACCGGCCAGACCCGACCGCCTTTGGCGAGCCGACCGATTGCCGGCGACCGCCCGCTCGGCGGGGTCGCCATGCTCCCCCGCGGAGTGAGCTGGCTCAAAGGAGCCGTCACGATGCGTCACACCTTAACCCCGCAGCATCACCACCCCCTCGACCCCACCGGCCACCGGCACGCCTGCCCGGTACCGCTGTCCCCCAAGGCCTTCGCCCAACTCCGGGCCCGCTACCAGGACCTCGTCGAACACCGGCGGATCCCGGCGAGCCTCACCTTCGAGCAGTACTACTACGTCTGGCGCTCCCGGCGGCGCGGTGAGAACGTCATCGGCCTCGACGACGGCGCCGTCCGCCCCGGCCCCAGCACCGGGGCCCAGTTGATCACCCGTCCGACCAAGAAGCTGCGCGGCACCATCCGCACCCTGGTGCTGCTGGTCGACTTCCCCGACCACCCGCACAGCCCCGAGCACACCGTCGGCCACTTCGAACAGATGCTGTTCAGTGCCGACACCTTCACGACCGGCTCGATGCGCGACTACTACCGCCTGGTCAGCGGATTCGACGCCGCCCACCCGACCGAGCACGGCATCGACATCCAGGGCGAGGTGCACGGCTGGTTCCGCCTGCCGCAGCCGCTCTCCTTCTACACCGACAACCAGTCCGGCACCGGCAACCCGCCCCGGAACTCCCAGGGCATGGCGGCCGACGCGCTACGACTCGCGCTCGACCAGGGCATCGACTTCTCCGCCGGCTACGACGCCCTCGGCGAGGGCCTCGTCACCGCCCTGTTCATCGTCCACGCCGGCTCCGGCGCCGAACAGACCGAGCGCCCCGGCGACATCTGGAGCCTCAAGTGGAACCCGCCCGGCGAGGACGGCGTGCTGGTCGCGCCCGGCCTGCGGGTGCAGACCTTCCTGACCGTCCCCGAGGACTGCGCGGTCGGCGTCTGCGCCCACGAGTGGGGCCACCTGGCCGCCCGCTGGGCCGACTTCTACGACACCGGCCGCGTCGAGGCGACGACCTCCAACGGCCTCGGGGACTACTGCCTGATGGCGGGCGGCTCCTGGGGCAACGACGGCGTCACCCCCGTCTTCCCGAACGGCATGCTGCGGATGTTCCACGGCTGGACCACCCCGCAGGAGGTCTCCAGCACCACCACCGGCATCGCGCTGCGGCCCGTCGCCGAGGGCGGCGACCTGCTGTTCGTCCGCAACCCCCAGCGGATGAAGGAGAGCCAGTACATCATCGTCGAGTACCGCCGCCAGCGCGGGCAGGACGAGTTCCTGCCCTCCCAGGGCGTCGCCGCCTACGTGGTGGACGAAGCCATCGACAACGTCAACGACGAACACCACCTGGCCATCGCGCTGATGCAGGCCGACGGCCGCAACGACCTGGGGAAGATCTTCGGCACCGGCAACCGGGGCGACCGGACCGACCTCTACCCGGCCCTCGGCAACACCGGCATCGGCCAGCACACCGCACCGGCCCTCAACGAGCCCGACGGCACCTGGAGCGGAGTCACCCTCGACATCGCCGGCACCCCAGGCGCCGAACAGATGGGCGTCGACGTCACCATCACCTGACCCACCCCCACCGGGCGGCCCGCGCCGAACGGGCCGCCTGGCCGACCCGGCTGACCAGGCGTCGCCCCGATCCCACCCTCCGCGGCCGTCGCCGGGACCGTGCTCGGCCACTGCATCGTGCCCCACCCTCCTCACCGTGGCCCGCCGCGCCCCTGGAGGTGAGCCGACACGCCTCGGTCGGGTCGCGTCCCGTAGGGTCTCCGCCCAACCAGGCCTCCTCGCACCGCGTGAGAGCCCGACAGTCGGGTAGACGACTGACAAACACCGTCGCCGTGAGGAATGGATGGCCCAGATGGTCGATTCCGGTGCAGTGCGCGCCGCCGTTGAGGCGCAGGTCGAGGCATTCGCGGAGGGCGGCGACGGCGCGGGAGTCCGCAGCGTCCTGGTGAAGACCCTCGGTGGACCGCAGCTCACCGTCACGCACGACCCGGACCGGGTACTGCCCGCCGCGAGCCTGGCCAAGATGATCCTCGGCGTCGCACTGTTCGAGGCCGGACGGCGGGGCGACCTCGACATGGATGCGCGCGTCCGGGTCGGCGACCTGCCGGGCACCATGTATCCGAGCATCCTGCAGGCGCTGGATGCAGCATCGACACTCACCGTACGGGAGTTGTGCGGCTTCTCGTTGGTGACCAGCGACAACCCGGCGGCCGAGTACATCCGGGGCCTCCTGGGACAGGAGCGGGTCGATGCGACGATCAAGGACCTGCAACTGACCTCCACGGCCTTCCCGGCCGGCTTCTCCGAGCGGGAGCTCGGACCCCTGGGCCGGGCGAACACCACGACCGCGGAGGACACGCTGCGACTGGTCGAGCACATCGAGCGGACTCCACATCTGGAGCCCCTCCGGCGGTATCTGGTCAACTACCTCCGCAACGACCGGATCCCGTCCCGCCTCGACGACGACCTCCCGGTGCGGCACAAGACCGGTAGCCTCCGGGGCGTCGTGAACGACGCCGGGATCGTCCTCCACCCGGTGACACCCGTCGCGCTGGTCTTCCTGACGGATGGTCAGTCCGATAACGTTCGTACAGCGCAGGAGATCGGGGAGGTCTCCGAGCGGATCGTCCGGATCATCGCAGAAGCGGCGGCGCACTGACACCGCCCGCGGGGGTGCGCGTGGCTGCGTCACGGGAACGACAATTGCGCAAGATTCTGGTCCTGGTCAACGTCCTCGCCCTGTCCATCGGCCTGGCCTGCGTCGTGGCCGCCTCCCTGCTGACACACCAGCAGGTGGTGACGACGGTCCTGAGCCTCATCGGCGGCGCGTTCGTGTCGGCAGCGGTGGTAACCCTGGCCATCGGGTCGCTCACCGTCCGCGAGACCACCGAGCAGGTCGACAGCGCGGTGCTTCGCGGCATGCAGGACGTCCTGGGCCCGGTGCGCGATCCGCTCTTCGCCGGCGCGCTGTCGGCCTACCGCTACGACTGCCTGCTCGCGCCCCCGCCGCCGGGCGACGCCCACCCTGACTACCTGTACCAGAGCTTCCGGATCTCCTACCGCATCGAGACGCTCCCCAGAACGGTGAGCATCGCGTGCCTCTCCTCCAACGACGACGGTTGCCTGGACCGCTTCACCGGACCGGAGATCCTGCTGCGCTGGATGATCGACGACAATCTCGACCCGGACGACCCCGCGATCTTCGCGATCGGATCCGTCCGGGTGGACACCAGGGAGCTGGAACGCAAGCCCCCGACCCACGAAGCCGTCACCGGCGGGACGGCCAGGATCGACCACTTCTCGGTGCCCCACGACGCCCAGGTCACCTCCGGCCACCTGGTCGAGCTGAGCGTCACGGCGCGGAAGTACGTCGGCAGAGACCGACGCGTGCGCATCCAGGCCCAGATCTTCCGTCACGTCACCGACGCCGAGTACCGGCTCACGATCGATCCCGCGATCAGACCGACCCGACTGGGCGTCAACGCGTCGGAGATCAGTTCGCTCGGCGCTACCCACGGCGCCAGCGTCCGGGCCACCTTTCCGGCACCGTTCAACAATCTGGCCGGTCTCGTCCAGCTCCCCTTCCCCCTCCAGCCCGGAAGCGTCATGGCCTTCACCATCGATCGCGAGGTGCCCTGAGCGCGGCGCCGCAGGAGAGGGGTACGAGCGGTGGCTCCAGTATCGGCGCCGGCGCCGTCCGGGTCGCGGAGCGGGCGACAGCGCCGTCACCAGTGCGGGGTGTACGCGATGTGGAGCCTTCCTGAGGTGCCCTTCGGGGGGCGGCTGGTGGGGGTGGCGGGGGCGTGGTCGAGGGTGACGCAGGAGTGGGTGGGGGCGAGCCGGGCGGCCCGGGTGTCCAGCGAGCGCACCAGCGTGCCCGTCCAGCGGAAGGCCTGTGCGGTGCCGGTGAGGAAGAGAGTCCGTGCCGCGCCGGTGAAGTGCAGCCCGTCGCGCCATCCGGCGTAGTGGTGGCTCGGGTAGTCGATCTCGTCCTCGGCGGGGAAGTCGCTCTCCGGGAGGTCCGCGGTGTGCGGCGTGCCGCCCTTGCTCAGTCGGGCGCGGACCTCCTTCCAGCGGGACGGTGGGAAGCCCAGGCCGTGGTGGAGCAGTACGAGGTCCAGCAGGACGGCGTGCTCGTCCGCGCACCCGGGGGCGGGGCCGGAGCGCAGCGGCAGGTGGACCAGCGAGCGGGGCGAGCGTGCCGCGAGTGCCCAGGCGGCGGCCAGGTCGCGGGCACCGGCGCGGTCCGCGAAGAGGTCCGTCCACCACTCGCCGTCGACCAGCACGGCGCGGCCTTCGCCGGGTTCGACGGTCAGCACCCGGTACTCGTCCCGGCCGGTCCGCACCCGGTGGACCGTCGTCCTCAGTCTCACCGGTCAGCCGGTGGCGCGGACGTAGATGTCGGCGGCGCCCGAGAGGCCGTTGGAGACCGTCACGATGTAGATCCGACGGCCGGCGACGGGGTGGGTGGGAGACGGGGTGGGGGTGAGGCTGGGGGTGGGGGTCTCGGTCGGGGTGGGCGGGTCGTCGGCGGAGCGGAGGCCCGTCGCGGGCCGGGGCGCGACGGGCTCGGCCGCCTCGGGGTCGGGAGCCGCGGTGGCCTCGGGGTCGGGGTGGGCCTCGGGGTCGGGGTGGGCCTCGGTGTCGGGGTCGGCGGAGGGCGGCGGGTCGTCCGAGGCGCAGGGCGACGGGGTGGCGACCGGCTCAGCCGGGGCCGGGGCCGGTTCCGACGGCGGTTCGGAGACGGTCGGGGGTTCGGCGGCCGGCGGGGTCGCGACCGGTAGGGGCGTCGGGCTCGCCGAGGGCGCCGGCATCGGGGCCAGTTCCTGGGCCTCGATCGGCTCGTCGCCGCCCAGGGCCGCCGTCAGGTCGGACGGCAGCGGGGCGACCGGGCCGGGGGCCGGGAGGTCGTAGGTCCGCAGGAAGTCGTCGACGCCGACGTCCGGGCCGCCGGCCAGCCGGTAGTGCAGGTAGGCGACCGGCGCGCCGTCGGCGAGGCGGGTGTACACCGCGCCCACGGGGACGTAGTAGCGGCCCGCGCCCGGGTGCTGGGAGGGGTGGAGGCCGGCCAGGAGTTCGGCGCGGTCCCGGTCGGTCTCGATCGCGCCCCGGCCCAGGGTGAGCGCGTTGACGCCCCGGACGGCGAGGGCCGCCAGCAGCGCGATGGTGAGCACCAGGCCCACCGCGATCGTGCGGCGCAGCACCGGCCGGCCGGACAGGGCGGGCCAGGAGTCGCCGGCCACCCGCTCGGGCGCAGCCCGCCCCTGTTCCTTCAACGCTCCCCGCTCCCCCGCCTCGCACCGCTCTCACTGCTCGACGTGGAACCCTACGCCCGAAGTTCCGAGTGGGACCACCCAGCCCGATCAGCCCGGATAGGCCGGTGCCACCGCGGCTTCGAGCACCCGCTCGGCCAGACCGTCGCCGTCCGCCGGGACGGTCCACAGATCGGCCCCGAAGTCGCCGGGGAGGGCGTAGAGCAGCGTCGCGTCGTCGACCCAGACCGCCTGGTCGTCGACGTTGCGCTGCTCGGCGGTGGCCGTCTCGGTCATGGTGGCGAGGTCGAGCACGTAGAGCCGCCAGGGCGAGTCCTCGGACAGGCCGGGGACGCGCTTCTTGTAGGCGATGCGGGTGCCGTCCGGGGAGAGCGAGGGGCATTCGACGTTCTCGTGGAGCGTGGTGAGGGTGCGGGCGGCGAGGTCGCCGCGGACGAGGTGGGTCCGGCCGCCGGTGGCCACGGTGGCGTAGAAGGTGTTGTCGTCGGCGAAGGTGACGCCCCAGACGTTGACGTCGGACGCCTGGTACGGCTTGCCGTCCTTGATCACCGCGAAGGTCTCCAGGTTCTCCCGGAGGTTCCAGTCGCGGACGTCGACGATCGACGAGCGGGTGGAGAAGTCGGTGCCGGCGTAGGAGTCGCCGCTGACGAAGACCGTCCAGGCCGCGAGGTGGCCCGAGGGCGAGACCCGGGAGCGGGTCGGGATACCGGCGGCGGGGAAGGACTTCAGCTCGCGCAGGTGGTCGTCGAGCACGACGGCACGGTAGGTGTCCTGCAGCGCACCGCGCTCGGCCCGGAGGCAGATGCCGGTGCCGGCCGCCGCGTAGAAGCGCAGGCACTGCACGCCCGAGGAGGTCCGCGGGCCGTCCGGCTGGTCGGCCGGTACGGAGACGAGCTCGTCGAGGTGCGGGCCCCAGGCCATGTTGCGGAACACCAGTTGGCGGCCGCCGGCCGGCGGGCGGAGCGACACCGGGCCGGGGGTGACCACCGGAGCGCCGGGCTGTGCCTGCTTGGTGCGGGTCGAGTTGTCGGCCGCGTGCAGGACGGCGCCGGTGCCGACGGCGCCGAGCAGGACGACGGCGACCAGCAGGATCAGCACCCTGGTCCGGCCTTGGAGCGGTGGGGTCACGACGGTACCTCGGAATCGGAGGGGGGAGCGGTTCCGGACGCGCCCGGGGCGGTGGGCGTCCCGGCGGTGGGCGTCCCGGCGGCGGTGTCCCTGGGGGCGTCCCGCAGGACGAAGGCGGCCGCCAGCACGCAGCCGGCCAGCGCCGCCGCGGACCAGCCGAGCGCGGCGGTGCCGCCCACCGCGCTCCACAGCGCGCCGAAGGCGAGCGAGCAGCCGAACCGGGCGAGCGCCTGCCCGGTGCCGACCAGGGCCAGCCCGGCGCCGCGCTGCTCCGCCGGTACCGCGTCGGCCGCCGCGGCCGCCAGCACGCCGTCCGTCGAGGCGTAGAACGCGCCGTGCAGCACCAGGACGCAGACCACCGCCGGCAGTCCGCCCAGCGGCGAGAGCAGCAGCCCGTACGCCAGCAGCAGGGCACCGTGACCGGCGAGGAAGAGCCGGCGGCGGCCGAGCCGGTCGGCGAGCGCGCCCAGCGGGACGGCGAGCAGCAGGAAGCCCGCGGCCGTGCCGAGCGGCAGCAGCGGGAAGAGGTCGGTGGCGAGGCCGAGCCGGCGCTGCACCAGCAGGTAGAGGAAGGAGTCGCTCACGGTGGTCAGGCCGAGCAGCACGGCGCAGAACGTCAGCCGGCGCAGCCCGGGCAGGCGCAGCAGGGCGAGGCCGTCGCGCAGCCGGGGGGCGGTGGCCGTCGCGGTCTCGCCCGGCTGCCGGTTCGGCACGAAGAGCAGCAGCACCAGCACGCCGAGCACCGCGACACAGGCGCTGACCGTGAACACCGCGTCGTAGCCGTGCCGTTGGCCGCCGTCGGCGAGCAGCGGGCCGCCGGCCAGGCGGAGCACGAGGAAGGCGGCGAGCGGCCCGATCAGCGCACCGGCCGTGTCCATCGCCCGGTGGACCCCGAACGCCCGCCCCCGGTGCGCGGGTTCGGTGGCGAGCGAGATCATCGCGTCCCTCGGCGCGGTGCGCAGTCCCTTGCCCGTGCGGTCGACCGCGATCACCGCGCCGATCAGCGGCACGGTGTGGACGAGCAGCAGCAGCGGCTTGCAGAGCGCCGAGAGGCCGTACCCGGCCACCGCGACGGCCTTGTGCCGGGACGCGCCGTCCGCGCCCCGCCGGTCGGCGAGGTGACCGCCGGCCAGCCGGACCAGCGCGCTGAACCCGTTCTGGATGCCGTCCAGCAGCCCGAAGCCGAGCGGCGAGAGGCCGAGCCCGGTGAGCAGGTACAGCGGCAGCACCGCGCTGACCATCTCGGAGGAGATGTCGGTCACCAGGCTGACGGTGCCCAGGGCCAGGACGGTGCCGGGGACGGCGGCCGCCCGCCGGCCCGGCCGGAGGGCCGGGTCGACGGGGGCCTTGGAGCTGCGGGATTCCGCGACGTACATGGGAGGTCAGTTCCAGATGCCGGTGATGGTCGCGGCGGACGCGGCGTTGCCCGCGTGGGTGGTCAGCCCGGCGAGGTCCTCCAGCGTGCGCAGTACGTTGTAGTGGTTGTAGGTGGTGGCGGTGGTGGAGCCGGGCGTGACGTGCTCGCCGTAGAAGACCGTGGGGATGCGGTTGCCGGAGAGGCGGTTGTCCTCGTCGAAGGTGACGACGAGGATGCTGTTGTGGGTCTTGGCCCAGGTCGCGTACGCGCCGAGCTTGTTCTTCAGCCAGGTGTCGCCGGTGGAGACCGAGCAGTCGTGCATGTCGTTGCAGAGGTCCGGCACGACGAAGGACACCTTGGGCAGGGCCGTGTAGTCGGTCGGGAACTGCGCGAAGGTGTACGCGGTGTTGGTCGGCACGTTCTTGAAGCCGAACCACGGGTTGTGCTTCTGGGCGTACTTGCCGCTGCTGCAGACCGTCGAACCCTGGCTCGGCAGGCCTTCGTTGTAGCTGCCCCAGGTCTTGCCGGCGGCGATCAGCTCGGAGCCCAGGTTGGCGGCGGTGAGCGAGCCGACCGGCACGCAGCTGTCGTCGGTGCGCCCCTGCGCGCTGCCGGAGAACAGCTGGTAGTAGTTGGGCTCGCTCGGGTGGGTGAGCCCGAACGACTGGGTCAGCGTGGCGCCGCCCGCCTTCAGGGTGTTGTTGATGTACGGGGCGCTGGAGCTGCCGACGACCTGCGAGTACGCGTGGTTCTCCAGGACGACGACGACCACGTGGTCGGGCGTCGGCAGGGTCGCGGCCTGTGCGGTGCCGGTGGCCGCCCAGAGGCCGAGCGAGCCGGCGACCAGGCCGAGGCCGGCGCCGAGGGCGGTCAGGGTGCGGCGGGGGTTGCGAGGGTGGAGTCGTGCGAAGGGCATGGTGTCCTCCGTGCGTCGGGGAGAACCGGGGTTCGGCAGGAACACCCGGGGGGGGTCGTGCTGTGCGGGTCGCAGTGCGTGACTGCGTCGGAGCGCCGCAAACAGTAGGAGCGCGGCGGTGGCGTGGACCGCTCAGGGAAGGTGAAGAACAGGCGAACACCCTCCGGCGCCCGGCGACGGAGGTCACACGGGCCCCGATTGACCCCTCCGTCGCCGCCGTGGTGGGATTTCGTCGGCCGACGAGCGGCTGCCGCAGTGCCGCCGGGGAGCGCCGGACGACCGCCGGACGACCGCCGGGCGGCCTCCTGACGGCCTCCGAACGGCCTCCGGGTGAAGGGAACGCGACGTGATCGGGCTGCCGGCCCTGGACGCGGCGGGTCACGCACCCGCCGAGCAGCCGCACGCGGCGCGGCCGGACAGTTGCCCGGCCTTCCGGGCCGAGCACGGCGGCGGGGGCCCGGGCGTACTCCTGGACCGCGCGCCGGACGGCTCACCGGTCGCCGCGCGGTGCTCGGACGGCCCGGCTGACCCCGACGGCCTCGCCTCCGGTGCCCTCGTCATCGGCGCCCTCGCCCCCGACCGCCTCGCCCCCACCGCCCTCGCTCCCGGTGCCCTCGTCGTCGGTGTCGGCCTGCGCGCGGCGGCGGGTCCGTCCGACGTGACGCGACTGATCCACCGGGCCCTGCGCGAGGCCGGATTGCCCAGCGGCTCCGTCGCCCGGCTCGCGACCCTCACCGGCAAGGGCGACCACCCCGCCGTCCGCCACGCCGCCGCCGCGCTGGGCCTCCCGGTGGACGAGCACCCGGCGGAGGCCCTCGCGGCCGTCGCCGTCCCGAACCCGTCCGCCGCCGTCGGATCGGCGGTCGGCACCCTGAGCGTGGCGGAGGCCGCCGCCCTGGCGAGCGCGCCGGGCGGCGAACTCGTCGTCCCCAAGCAGAAGTCCGCGACGGCGACGGTGGCGGTCGCCCGGGCCGCTCGCGGTCGCCCCGGGCCTCGCGACCCGCTCGCCCGCGTCCCCGGGCCGTCCCTTCCCGTCGATGCCGTTGTTGGAGACCCCTCGTGACCACCCCCGACCATGACCTCCGCCACCACGGTGACGCGGAGGTGCGCGCCGACGGGGCCGGTCTGGTCGACCTCGCCGTCAACGTCCGCACCGGCACACCCCCGCAGTGGCTGCGTGAGCACCTCTCGGCGACGCTCGGCGAGCTCGCGGCGTACCCCGACGGCACGGCCGCCCGCGCCGCCGTCGCCGCCCGGCACGGCCGACCGGTCACGGAGACGCTGCTCACCTCGGGCGCGGCGGAGGCTTTCGTGCTGCTCGCGCGCGTCCTGACGCCCCGTCACGTCATTGTCGTACACCCGCAGTTCACCGAACCGGAGGCGGCGCTGCGGGACGCCGGGCACGCTGTGGAGCGGGTACTGCTCGTACCCTCGGACGGCTTCCGACTGGGCGCGGTACCGGAGGAGGCCGACCTCGTCGTCCTCGGCAACCCCACCAACCCGACCTCCGTACTGCACCCGGCAGCCGCCGTCGCCGCCCTGGCGCGCCCCGGTCGGACCCTGGTGATCGACGAGGCGTTCATGGACACCGTGCCCGGCGAGTGCGAATCCCTCGCCGCCGTCCGGGACCTGCCCGGCCGGGTGGTCGTGCTGCGCAGCCTCACCAAGACCTGGGGCCTGGCGGGCCTGCGCATCGGCTATGCGCTCGGCCCGGCCGACCTGATCACCGCGCTCGGCGCCGCCCAGCCGCTCTGGCCGGTCTCCACCCCGGCGCTGGCCGCCGCCGAGGTGTGCAGCGCACCCGCGGCGCTCGCCGAGGCCGAGCAGGCCGCCCAGGACCTCGCCCTCCACCGCGACCACCTGCTCAAGGGCCTCGCCGCCTTCCCCGCCGTCCGGGTGCACGGGGAGCCGGCCGCCTCCTTCGTCCTCGTCGAACTGCCGGACGCGGCCGCCGTCCGCGCCCGGCTGCGCGAGCACGGCTTCGCCGTCCGACGGGGCGACACCTTCCCCGGGCTGGGACCGGACTGGCTGCGGATCGCCGTCCGGGACCCTGGGACGACGGACCGTTTCCTGGACGCGCTCGGCTCGGTGCTGACGGTCCGGACCGGCACCGGCCGCTGAAACACGACCGGGACATTTCACGAACCACCCGGTGATCATGCCCGGCCTACCGTGGAGGCAGACGACAAACCGCACTGCCGGACGGAAGTTGGGACCACACATGCGCTCGCGAATCGCCCTCACCGCTCTCGCCGTCACCGCCCTCGCGGCCGCCGCGACGGCCTGCGGCCCGGAGAACAGTGACGCACCCGCCGCCGGCGCCGCCCCGACGACCGCTCCCCCGGCCGCCTCCGCCCCCGCCGCCGCGCCGTCGGCGTCGGCCCCCGGCACACCCGCCGCGCCCGGCAAGTCCGCCGCGCCCGCCGCGTCCACCAAGCCCACGGCCACCACGCCGGCCGCGCCCGCCCCGGGCAACCCGGGCGACAAGACCGGCTACGGCCAGGCCTGCGGCACCAACGACCTCACCTTCGGGGCGAAGATGGAGACCCAGGCGGGCGGCTACATCCTGGTCACCGCCAAGGCCAAGGCCGGGATCACCTGCGTCCTGCCCGCGACGCACCCGGTCATCGCCTTCGGATCGGGCGGCATCGAGGCCCGCAACGCCGAACAGGCTGCCGGTGCGCCGATCACCCTCACCGGCAGCGCGGTCGCCTACGTGGGGATCAACCCGAAGAGCACCAACACCGACCAGAACATCGAGTTCAAGGACGTCATCATCGGCATCGCCGCCGGCGACCCGGACCCGGCGAGCATCCCCGTCGGCTCCGTCAAGGTCGACAAGCCGGTCGTCACCAACTGGCACACCAACGCCAAGGACGCCGTCCCGGGTGTCTGATCAGCCGTGATTGACGCTGTCGATCAACCCGCGCCGCACCTTCACGGCGAATTCACGGCGAACCGGAAGCAGGCGCCACCCTCGACCGGCGGCGACCGCCACCCCCGTGATCAGCCGAGACTCACCGCGTCCCCCATCCGCACCCTCCCCGGCTCCACTACCTGCGCATAGACGCCCGCGCAGGGCAGCGCCGGCATCCCCTCCAGGGGCACGACCCGGTTCTGCGCGGCGAGCACCTTCAGGGCCGCCGTGCTGCGCGGCAGCTCGCCATGCACGAGGGTCGGGACGGCGCAGCGCGGGGTCGGGGCCAGCACCCGCAACCGGAGGTCCGGGCCGATCCGCAGCTCGCGGCCGACCCAGGCGTTCTCGACGTAGCCGTCGCCCTCGGTGCGGATCACCAGGTTGGGGCGGTAGCGGGCGGCCTCGGTCGCCACGGCGTCCAGGGTGGAAGTCGTGAGCAGGTGCAGCGGGGCGAAGTCGAAGAAGCCCCCGGCGGGAGCGGCGCGGCCGATCTCGTTCTCGGTGACGGCGACCTCCCTGTCGATCCCGCGTGCCAGCACCTCCTCCGGCACGGCCCGTTCGACGGTCGTACCGGGCGGGCGCTCGCTCACCAGGGAGACCTCGCGGCCCAGCAGCGCGGACAGTTCGCCCTCGCCCACCTCCCGGCCGTCCGGCCCGGTGATCACGACGCCGCCGGGGTGCAGCACGGCGGTGAACCGGAGCATCTCCGCCCAGAGCCTCGGGTTCTTGGCGCTCGCCACCCGGCCACTCGCGGCGTCGAGCAGCCCCAGCGCCCGGTCCCCGTCCAGCCCGCGCTCGGAGACGCCGGCCTCGCCCAGCTCCTCCCCCAGCAGCGACTTCACCGGGTACCGCCGGATCCGCTCCACCGTCCCGCTCCTCATGCCACCGCCTCCGCCCACTCCCGTAGCGCCGTGAAGTCGCCGTCTCCCAAGCCGAGTTCGGGATCGACGGGCAGGGTCAGCGCGGGCCCGGGATGGTGCGCGGCTATCCACTCCGCGTCCTGCGGCCCCAGCTCGTCGTCCACCCAGACGAACGGGCGCCCGGCGGCCCAGGCGACCAGGTTCCTGGTCTTCCAGTGCAGCCCGTCCGGGTCCTGCTGGTGCAGTTCCGGCCAGTGGATGTACGGCAGCACGGGCAGCCCCAGCAGCGGCCCGATGAAGGTGTTCGCCTCGTCCATCCACGTGGTGGCCCACACCAGTTCGTACCGCAGCGCCAGCAGTTCGGGCCCGTGGTCCGGGTTGATCCGGATCCGCAGCGGCCGCACACGCTCGGCGGGCCGCTGCGGGAAGCGGGCGACCCAGCAGTCGGGCTTCACCCGGTGCGTCCCGTAACCGTGCGGCCGCCGGTGCCGCTTCGCGGCATAGGGATTCAACGGCCCGTCGACATCGAGCAGGAGCAGCGGCAACGTCATACCGGGCATCCTCGCCGGAACCCCGCACCGGGACCAGGGATTATCGGGCCCGATCGGATGTCCGGGCGTTCTGGAGGAGCCGAACCTCGGAGGGCCCCCTGCCGCAGCGGGTGAAGCTCACCCAGGCCGCAGAGCGACGGGCGGGGACCGTCGGGCAGATCGGCCGAGGTCCCCGCCCTCGCGCTCGTGCTACGGGGCGATCGGGAGGCGGCGCTTGTGGTCGGTGAGGCGGTAGCGGCGGACGATCGTCTCGAAGGTCTCCTCGGCGACCGGCTTGCCCTCCAGGAAGTCGTCGATGTCGTCGTAGGTGACACCGAGGGCGTCCTCGTCGGCCTTGCCCGGGGCGAGGGTCTCCAGGTCGGCGGTCGGGACCTTCCGGACCAGCTCGGCCGGGGCGCCCAGGGCGTCCGCGACGGCGCGCACGCGGCGCTTGGTCAGGCCGGTGAGCGGGACGAGGTCGGCCGCGCCGTCGCCGAACTTGGTGAAGAAACCGGAGACCGCCTCGGCGGCGTGGTCCGTGCCGACGACCAGGCCGTCGTGCGCGCCGGCCACCGCGTACTGGGCGATCATGCGCTGGCGGGCCTTGATGTTGCCGAGCACGAAGTCCTGGTGGCCGGCGTCGCGGAAGGCCACGTCGGCGGCCACGGCGGCGTCGAGCGCGGCGTCGCTGGCGGGCTTGATGTCGACGGTCAGCAGGTGGTCCGGCCGGATGAAGGAGAGCGCGAGCTGGGCGTCGTGCTCGTCGGCCTGGACCCCGTAGGGCAGCCGCATGGCGTAGAACCGCGCCTCGTGCCCGGCGGCCCGGGCGCGCTCGACGGCGAGCTGGCAGAGCCGGCCGGCGGTGGTGGAGTCGACACCGCCGCTGATGCCGAGCACGAGGGCGCGCAGACCGGTGGAGGTCAGCCGCTCGGCGAGGAAGGCCACCCGGCGCTCGATCTCCTTCTCGGCGTGGAAGGTCTCGGCGACCTCCAGCTCCCGGGCGATCTCCTGCTGCAGGGCGATGGACGCCGGCACGCTCACGTCTGCTCCTTGGTCGGGTTCGATGTGCTGTCGGACCCACCCTACTCAGGCCCGATGCCCGGTGGGACGGCCCGTTCGGCCGGTAGCGGCGGACGGCCGGGAGGCCGCTCCCGGAGCCGGCGGCCCTGGGAGCCGCCGATTCCCGGCCCGCCCGCTGCCCGCAGGCCCGCTGACGATCCGTCGGGAGCGGTCCGTAGCATGGGCACGCGCGCGGACGGGGGCCCGGTGCCCTCTGGCAGACTGTGCGACCAGTGGGGCTGTTGGGCCGGGGCATGACAGGTGGGGGCAGAGAGCATGAGCAGCCGGGGGACGGTGCTCGGGGGGCGTTACACGCTGACCGAGCGGATCGGCGGCGGGGGCATGGGCTCCGTCTGGCGCGCCGACGACGAGGTGCTCGCACGGCAGGTCGCCGTGAAGATCCTGCATCCGGGACTGGTCGAGGACGGCGCCTTCGTCAAGCGGTTCCGGCGCGAGGCCCAGCTGCTCGCGGCCCTGAAGCACCCCGGCATCGTGGACGTCCACGACTACGGCGAGAGCGGCGAGGACGCCGGGGACGACCGGGTCGCCTACATCGTGATGGAGCTGATCGACGGGCAGCCGCTGGACAAGGTGCTCGCCGAGAGCGGGCCGATGCCGCCCGAGCGGGCCCTGGGGCTGCTCGCCACCGCGCTGGACGCCCTGCACGCCGCCCACCGGCAGGAGATCGTGCACCGCGACGTCAAACCGTCCAATCTGATGGTCCGGTCCGAGGGCCGGGTGACGGTGACCGACTTCGGCATCGCGCGGGCGGTCGCCAGCACCCGGATCACCGCCTCCCACGCGGTGATCGGGACGGCGCTCTACATGGCCCCCGAACAGGCCGAGGGGCAGGCCGTCACCCCGGCCTCGGACCTCTACTCGATCGGCGTGGTCGGCTACGAACTGCTCACCGGACAGCCGCCGTTCGTCGGCGAGAGCGTGCTGGAGGTCGCCCTCAAGCACATCCGGGAGCCCGCTCCGGAGCTGCCGGCGGCCGTTCCGGAGGCGGTGCGCGGGCTGATCGCCACCGCGCTGGCCAAGAAGCCGGAGGACCGCTTCGCCGATGCCGGCGCGATGGCCGCGGCGGCGCGGGCCGCGATCGCCGCCGCTCCCGGCGCCCCCGCGCTGCCGGCACCGCCGGTCGTTCCGGTGATACCCGCGACGCCCGCCGGAGCCGCGGCCGACGTCGGCGAGGTGGAGTCCCGGGACGCCACCGAACCCGGCACCCGTCGGCGGCGGCGCGGCTTCCTGGTCCCCATCGTCATACCGGTGATCATCACGGCGGGCACCGCGACCGTCCTGCTGATCGACCGCACGCCCTTCACCTCCGAGGCGAAGACGCCCGGGGCGCAGCCGTCGGTCACGGTCTCCGGCCCGGCGAACCCCGGCGGCCCGGCAACGTCGGCCGAGAACGCGACGACCCCGCCGCCGACCACCCCCGCGCCGACCGGCACCCCGACCGCGCCCGGCGCCACCGCGACCCCCGGCGCCCAGCAGTCCACGCCTGCGCCCGGCGGCACCGGTGCGGCGAGCGGCGGCGGCGCGACCGGAGCGGGCGGCACCCCGCGCGCGACCCAGCCGCCGGCCGGCGTCCCGGCCCCGGCGGCCGGCACGGCCGGGGCCGGGACCCAGCCCGCTCCCGGAACGCAGCCCGGCACCCAGCCCAATCCCCAGCCGGCGGCCACCAGCGCCCCGCCGCAGACGCCCGTCACGCCGCCGGGCTGCGGCGGCACCAAGTGGGGGCCGATCGTCAGCGTGGCGTCCGGCCTCAAGCTCGGCCTGTCCAAGGACACCCCGGCGGCCGGCCAGTCCGTGATCATGGGCGGCAACACCGCCTACGGCTGGGTGCGTTCGGACCCGGACCCGGGCGGCTGGTACCACCTCTACCCGTGCAACCTGAGCGGCGCGCCGCTCGTCCAGGAGACCGACGGGCGGGTGACGCTCTCGGGCGGCTTCAGCGTCCTGAGCAACTGGAAGGTGAGTGCCGGGAGCACGCCGGGCGCCTTCCGTCTCGCGGACTACATGGGCTCCGCGTGCATGACCGACAACGGCGCGGGCAACCAGGTCACCATGGTCACCTGCACCGCCGGGAACAAGTCCCAGGAGTTCAGGATCCCCTGATCGGAGCCGAAGGGGCGGCGGGCCGGTGGACCGGTGGACCTACGGGCCCGCCGCCCCGGTCACGGTCGGGTCCAGAGGTTGCGGGCGGCGAGCAGCGGCAGCACGCCCTCGCCGAACCAGTACGCCTCCTCCAGGTGCGGGATCCCGGAGAGCACGAACTCGTCGATGCCCAGCTCGTGGTACTCGGTGATGAGGTCCGCGACCTCCCGGTGGCTGCCGACCAGGGCCGTGCCCGCGCCGCCCCGCAGCAGGCCGATGCCGGCCCAGAGCCCGGGGTGGATCTCCAGCCGCTCGGCCGAGCCGCCGTGCAGCGCGAGCATCCGGCGCTGGCCCTCCGACTCGCTCTCGGCGAGGGCGCGCTGGGTCTCCCGGACGCGCGCCGGGTCCATCGACGCCAGTAGCCGCTCGGTCTCCGCCCAGGCCTGGGCGGAGGTGTCCCGGGTGATCACGTGCAGCCGGATGCCGAAGCGGACCACCCGGCCCTGGGCGGCGGCCAGTTCGCGGATCCAGGCGATCTTCTCGCGGACCTGCGCGGGCGGTTCGCCCCAGGTCAGGTAGACGTCGGCGTACCGGGCGGCTACGTCGCCCGCCGCCGGGGAGGACCCGCCGAAGTACACCGGCGGCACCTGGTCCGGGAGCCGGTTCAGGGTGGCCCGCTCGACCCGCAGATGGACGCCGTCGTGGTCGACCGTCTCCCCGGCCCAGAGCCGGCGGGTGATGGACAGGAACTCGCCCGTCCTGGCGTAACGGGCGTCCTTGTCCAGGAAGTCCCCGTACGCGCGCTGCTCGGCCGACTCCCCGCCGGTCACCACGTTGAGCAACAGCCGTCCGCCGGACTGCCGCTGGTAGCTCGCCGCCATCTGCGCGGCCAGGGTCGGACTGATCTGCCCGGGCCGGAACGCCACCAGGTACTTCAGCCGCTCGGTCACCTGGGTCAGCATCGCCGTGGTCAGCCAGGCGTCCTCGCACCACGCGCCGGTCGGGGTCAGCGCCCCCTCGAAGCCCAACTGCTCCGCGGTGCGGGCGATCTGGCCGAGGTAGGCGATGCTCGGCGGCCGGTCGGAGCCGGCCGCGCCGGGCGTCGAGCCGTGCCCGCCGCCGACGATCTGCCGGCTGTCGCCGTTGGTGGGGAGGAACCAGTGAAAGGTGAGGGACATGGACGGACACGCTCCTGGCGGTGGTTGCCGGCTGCTGGTGGACCTGGTTCGCGTCAGCGGCGACAGCCGGCCGTGCACACCCGTCCCAGGTCGACGTGCAGTCGCCGTACAGGGAGGAAGGGGGCCGGAGCGGTCATGGCCCGATTCTCCGGGACTCCCACCCCGCTGGACAAGACATCCGCGTCAGAACACCCGCGCCAGAACACCCACATCAGCCCACCGGGGCCAGAACACCGGGGCCGGAACACCCACGCCAGCACTCCCCCGCGACCGCGCCGGGAAGGGCCCCCGCCGGACGGCGGACGGCGAACGGCCGCCGGGCCTCCCCTCGGCAGCGGAGGGGAGGCCCGGCGGTTGGTGCGGCAGGGGGGAGGCGGCTCAGACGAGGCCGGCCTTCTCCAGGGCGGCGCAGCAGGTGTTGACCAGGAGGCGGGTCACCACGTACGGGTCCACGTTGGCGTTCGGGCGACGGTCCTCGATGTAGCCCTTCTGGTCGACCTCGACCTGCCACGGGATGCGGACCGAGGCGCCGCGGTCGGAGACGCCGTAGCTGTAGACGTTCCACGGAGCGGTCTCGTGCTTGCCGGTCAGGCGCGACTCGATGTCGGCGCCGTACTGGGTGACGTGCTCCAGGACGATCTCCTGCGAGGCGCCGAGCGACTCGCAGGCGGTGATGATCGCGTCGTAGTTCTCGCGCATCGCCTTGGTGGAGAAGTTGGTGTGCGCGCCGGCACCGTTCCAGTCGCCGCGCGCGGGCTTGGCGTCGAGGGTGGCGTCGATGCCGAACTCCTCGGCGGTGCGGTAGAGCAGGTAGCGGGCGACCCACATGTGGTCGGAGGCGGTCAGCGCGTCGACCGGGCCGATCTGGAACTCCCACTGGCCGGGCATGACCTCGGCGTTGATGCCGCAGAGCGAGAGGCCGGCGGCGAGGCAGCGGTCCATGTGCAGCTCGACGATCTCGCGGCCGAAGACCTCCTCGGCACCGACACCGCAGTAGTAGCCGCCCTGCGGGGCCGGGAAGCCGCCCTCGGGGAAGCCGAGCGGGCGGGAGCCCTTGAAGAAGGTGTACTCCTGCTCGATGCCGAAGATCGACTCCTGAGCGGCGAACTGCTCGGCGATCGGGCGCAGCAGCGCACGGGTGTTGCTCTCGTGCGGGGTGCCGTCGATCTCGTTGACCTCGCACAGGACGAGGATGTTGTCGCCGCCGCGGATCGGGTCCGGGAAGGTGGCAACCGGCTCAAGGACGCGGTCCGAGGCGTGACCCTCGGCCTGGTTGGTGGAGGAGCCGTCGAAGCCCCAGGTGGGGATCTTGTCCGCGTTGGCCAGGATCCGAGTCTTGGAGCGGAGCTTGGCGGTCGGCTTCGTGCCGTCGATCCAGATGTACTCGGCCTTGATTGCCACGGGGGTGAACCTCGCAAACTGGGTGGTGGGTGCCCGCGTAGCGTTGCAAGCCGCCGTTTCCCGGTTGTTCCTCCTATGTAACACCCAGGTGAACCAACCGTCCGCGTTGGCACGGTCACGGTGCGGGAGTGCCGTGGATGGCACCCCGCACCGATCGGCGCACCGCGACGGGTGTCCGCCCTCCACCGCGGCGACCCGCAGAGCCCCACTGCGGCGGGTGTCAGTGCTCCACCGCGACGGGTGTCCGCCCTTCACCGCGGCGACCCGCAGAGCCCCACTGCGGCGGGTGTCAGTGCTTACGGGCGTGCGCCGCCCGGCGGCGGGTGACCCAGAGCGCGCCGCCGCCGACCGCGACCAGGGCGGCGGCTCCGGCGGCGAGCGGACCGGTCGCGTCACTGCCGCCGGTCGCGGCGAGGTTGCCGCCAGCGGCGGTGGCGGTGGCCTGCGGCCGGGCGGTTCGGCCGGGCGGCGTGCTGGTCGCGTCGACCGCGGGCTGGACGGCCGGGGCGGTGCCGGGCGCCGTCGGCGTGACCGAGGGGGTCGGCGTGACCGGTGCGGTCGGCTTCTCGCAGCTCACCGAGGCGACGGTGATCTTCCCGGTCACCTTGGCGACGTTGAGGTTGAGCGGGTTCACCTCGATCCGCACCTCCAGGGCCGAGGCGGCGGCCGTGGTCGAGGTGGTGGCCCGCTTGGAGAACTCCACCGAGACCCTGCCGACCAGCGGCACGTCCACGTCGGTCGGCCCGTACAGGCTGAGGGTGACCGGCTTGCCGAGCACGGTGAGCTTGGCGGGGGCGGTGACGTCGGCGGTGGGCGGCCCGTCGACCGGGCAGGTCACCGAGGAGCTGAGCGCCTCCAGGCCGAGCAGGGTGGTGGCCGGGAGACCGGGCGCGTGCACGTCGGCGTTGACCAGCTTGACCGAGGCGGCGGTGCCCTTGGCGTCCGACTTCACCACCGAGGTGCCGACGTCGGCCTTCACCAGGGTGACCGGGCCCTGCTGGTCGACGCCGTCGACCTTGGCCGTCAGCAGCGAGCCTTCGCGCTGGGCCGGGCTCTCGACCTTGTTGAGCGCGAGGTTCACCGGCACGTCGACCTTGCTCAACAGCTGCACGTCCAGCGCGAGTTCGACGGTGACGGCGCGCGCCCTGCCCGCCGTGGCGGTCGGCGCGGCGGCCGCGGCGGTCGAACCCGCGGGCGCGGGAGTGGGGCCGGTCGCGTGCGCCACCGGCGTCACGACCAGCACCGGTGCCACGACCAGCGCCGACGCCACCACGGCGGCGACGGCGGAGCCGGCGAAGGACGTGGAACGGGAAGAAGACATGGCGGTACCCCCACAGGTGGTGATCTCGGTAGAGCGCGCCTCCGACATCACCCGCGAGGCGGGGCAAGGGGCCGGTGCTCCGTACGACGAGTCGCCAGTCTTCATCGAACAGTGCGTCACATGAGCCACACAGAACGTCATTTCACTCATTCGGGTGAGGTTGACGCCCAAAGCTGCCCGGCGAAGCACTGCGGCAGGACACCTCCGGCAGGACTCCTCCGGCAGGCCACCTACCGCAGGAGCCCTACGGCAGTCGCCAGTCCACCGGCTGCGCCCCCTGCCGCACCAGCAGCTCGTTGGCCCGGCTGAACGGCCGCGAGCCGAAGAAGCCGCCGTTCGCCGAGTACGGGCTCGGGTGGGCGGACTCGATCGCCGGCACCTCGCCCAGCAGCGGGCGCAGGTTGCGGGCGTCGCGCCCCCAGAGGATCGCCACCAGCGGGCCGCCGCGCGCCGCCAGGGCCTTGATCGCCTGCTCGGTGACCTCTTCCCAGCCCTTGCCGCGGTGCGCGGCGGGCTTGCGCGGGGCGGTGGTCAGGGCCCGGTTCAGCAGCAGCACGCCCTGCCGCGTCCACGGCGTGAGGTCGCCGTTGGAGGGCTGCGGCAGGCCGAGGTCGGTCCCGTACTCCTGGAAGATGTTGATCAGACTCGCCGGGATCGGCCGCACCTCGGCCCCCACCGAGAAGCTGAGCCCGACGGCGTGGCCGGGCGTCGGGTACGGGTCCTGCCCGACGATCAGCACCCGCACGTCGGCGAGGGGCTGTTGGAAGGCGCGCAGGACGTTCGGCCCCGAGGGCAGGTACGTGCGGCCGGCGGCCAGCTCGGCGCGGAGGAAGTCGCCCATGGCGGCGACCCGGCCGGCGACCGGCTCCAGCGCGGTGGCCCAGCCGGGCTCGACGATCTCGTTCAGTGGACGCGGTGCCATGGTCGCCACCCTATCGGCCTACTCGGACAGGCCGTTCACCCGGATGATCACCAAAGCGACCATCGGCCGCACGGCCCCCGGGGTGGACCGCTCAGCCCACCGGCCGCCCGCGCAGCACCACCAGCCGCGGATCGGCGAGCACCCGGACGTCCGCCCGCGGGTCCTCGTCGTACACCACGAAGTCCGCCGACGCCCCCTCCTCCAGGCCCGGCCGGCCGAGCCACCGGCGCGCCCCCCAGGTGGCCGCCGACAGCGCCTCGGCGGGAGCGAGCCCGGCCTTGACCAGCTCGGCCACCTCCTCGGCGACCAGCCCGTGGGCGAGCGAACCGCCCGCGTCCGTCCCGACGAAGACCGGGATGCCCGCGTCGTGCGCGGCCCCGACGGTGTCGTAGCGGCGCTCGTGCAGCCGGCGCATGCGCGCGGACCAGGCCGGGAACTTGGCCTCGCCGCCGGCCGCGAGGGTCGGGAAGGTGGCGATGTTGACGAGGGTCGGGACGATCGCGACGCCGCGCTCGGCGAAGGCCGGGATCAGCTCCTCGGTCAGCCCGGTGGCGTGCTCGACGCAGTCGATCCCGGCCGCCAGCAGGTCCGGCAGCGAATCGGCGGCGAAGCAGTGCGCGGTGACCCGCGCGCCCTCCTCGTGCGCCGCCGCGATCGCCTCGGCCAGCGCGTCGCCGGGCCAGCAGGCGGCGAGGTCGCCGGTGCCGCGGTCGATCCAGTCACCGACCAGCTTGACCCAGCCGTCCCCGCGCCGGGCCTCGGTCCGGACGTAGGCGGCGAGGTCACCGGGCTCGATCTCGTGCGCGTAGTTGCGGATGTAGCGCCGGGTACGGGCGATGTGCCGGCCGGCCCGGATGATCCGGGGCAGGTCGTCCCGGTCGTCGATCCACCGGGTGTCGGCGGCCGAACCGGCGTCGCGGATCAGCAGGGTGCCGGCGTCCCGGTCGGTCACCGCCTGCTTCTCACTGGTCGCGGCGTCGACGGCGCCGTGCGCGTCCAGCCCGACGTGGCAGTGCGCGTCCACCAGCCCGGGCAGCACCCAGCCGGTCACCGTGCGCACGTCCGCGGCGGCCGCCGGGCGGTCGAACGCCACCCGGCCGTCCACCACCCAGAGTTCGTCCCGGACGTCCTCCGGCCCGACCAGCACCCGGCCCCTGACGTGCAGCACCGCACCATCGCTCATGCCCCGCACTCTACCGAGCGGGGTCCCGCCCGGGCAGGGCCTTCCCGGCACGCGGGGAGGATGAGGCAGACTCGTCCCTGTCCGAACCGCCTCCCCTCCTCCGTCCCGTTCTCCGAAAGGCCGGCCGCCACCGTGAGCCCGTTCCTCGACCTTCCTCCGCTCAGCGCCGCCGACTTCGCGGCGATCGAGGACAAGGTCGCCGCGCTGCTGCACACCTCCGCCGATGTGATCGTCACCCAGGGTGAGGCGCTGCTGCCGCTGGAGGCCGCGATCCGCAGCGCCGCGCGGCCGGGCTCCACCGCGCTGAACATCGTCACCGGCCCGTACGGCCAGACCTTCGGCAACTGGCTGCGCGACTGCGGGGCGACGGTCGTGGACCTCGCGGTGCCGTTCGACACCGCCGTCACCGCCGCGCAGGTCGCCGAGGCGCTGGCGGCCCACCCGGCGATCGACTTCGTCTCGCTGGTCCACGCGGAGGCCGCCACCGGCAACACCAACCCGGTCGCCGAGATCGCCGCCGTGGTCCGCGCGCACGGTGCGCTGCTGATGGTGGACGCCGTCGCCTCGGTGGCCGCCGAACCGCTGCTCACCGATGCCTGGGGCATCGACCTCTGCGTGATCGGCGGGCAGAAGGCGATGGGCGGCCCGGCCGGGGTCTCCGCCGTCTCGGTCTCCGAGCGCGCCTGGGAGCGGATCGCCGCCAACCCGGCCGCGCCGCGCCGCTCCTACCTCTCGCTGCTGGACTGGAAGGAGCGCTGGACGGACGCCGGGCGCACCGCACTCCCGCACGCTCCGGCCCAGTTGGAGATGCTGGCGCTCGGCGCCTGCCTGGACCGGATCGCCGCGGCCGGCCTGCCCGCCGTGATCGCCCGCCACCGCGCCGCCGCCGCGGCGGTCCGGGCGGGCGTCCGCGCCCTGGGCACCGTCGCCCCGTTCGTCCCGGACGACGCCCACGCGGCGCCGGTCGCCACCACCCTGCGCACCCCCGCCGGCCTGTCCGCCGCCGGGCTCGCCGCGGACCTGCTGCGCCTCGACCCGACCCTCCCCGTCCAGCCCGGCGGCGGCGCGCTCGCCGACTCGATGCTGCGGGTCAACCATTACGGCCCGGCGGCCTCGCTCGCCACCGTCCGCGCCTTCCTGACCGCCCTGGCCACCACCCTCGGCGCCGACGGCGGGGCCGACACCGTCGCCCGGGCGGACGCCGGGTCCGCCCTCAAGGCGGCCGACGCCGCCTGGGAGAGCGCCGTCGCCGCCGGCTGAGACCGGTCGCCCGACCACGCCGCGAACCCCTCGGGAGCTCTTGTTCCCGAGGGGTTCACCGTGTGGCCACCCAGATCTCACCGTCACCCGGCAGGCTCCCGCACGAGGAGAAGTTGGCTATACAACTTCACCAAGCCACCTGCCGATCAGGAGAGACCCATGGCGCTCCCGACCCACCTGCCGCCGTACTGGCTGCGCGACAACTGCCCCTGCGTCGAGTGCCGGGACGGGCGCAGCGGGCAGAAGCTGTTCCAGATCACCGACCTGCCGGCCGACCTCGCCCTCGCCGCCCACGCCGAGGTCGGCGGGAACCTGGAGGTGCTCTGGTCGGACGGCCACCGGTCGCGCTACCCGCTGGAGTGGCTGGCGCGGGACGCCGACGGCGACGGGCGCACCGAGGCGGAGAAGCAGCTCTGGGTCGCCGCCGACTTCCGCCGCGGCATCCCGGAGGCGGCGTGGGAGGCCTACCTGGCCGACCCGGCCGAGCAGGCGGCGGTGCTCGGGGCCGTCCGGCGCTCCGGGTTCGCGGTGCTGCGCGGGGTACCGGCGGTCGAACGGCAGGTGCTCGCGGTGGCCCGCTCCTTCGGCCACGTCCGGGTCACCAACTACGGTGAGCTGTTCGACGTCCGGGTCGAGCCGGACCCGAACAACCTGGCCTTCACCAGCGCCGCGATCGCCCCGCACAGCGACAACCCGTATCGGGACCCGGTGCCCACCCTGCAGCTGCTGCACTGCCTGGAGAACTCCGCGACCGGTGGCGACTCCGGGCTGGTGGACGGCTTCAAGGCGGCGGCGCTGCTGCGCGAGGAGTCCCCGGCGGACTTCGTGGTGCTGACCCGTACCCCGGTCCCCTTCGTGTTCCGCGACCGCGGCACCGAACTGCGCGCCGACCGCCCGCTGATCGAGGTGGACGCGCGCGGCCGGATCCGCGAGGTGCGGTTCAACAACCGGTCGATCAGCACCCTGCGCGGGTCCGCCGAGGAGCTGGACGCCTTCTACGCGGCCTACCGCCGGTTCGCCGCCATCACCCTGCGGCCCGAGCTCCGGATGGACTTCCGGCTCGACCGGGGCGACTGCCTGATCTTCGACAACGTCCGTCTGCTGCACGCCCGGACGGCCTTCGAGCAGGACGGATCGCGCCACCTCCAGGGCTGCTACGCGGACCTCGACTCGCTGCACAGCACCCTCGCGGTGCTGCACCGGCGCACCGCCGCGCTGGAGACGATCGCCGCGCTGTTCGCGGGCGAGGGCGCCGGCGAGTACCTGGGCGAGGCGGTCACCATGGCCGAGCACATGCTGCAGGCCGGGGCGCTGGCGCAGGCCGCCGGGGCCGCGCCGGAGCTGGTCGCGGCCGCGCTGCTGCACGACATCGGGCACTTCTTCGACGAGCACGGCCATGGAACGCCGCACGGGCGCGACCTGATGAACGGCCAGGACAACCGGCACGGCGACACCGGCGCCGCCTGGCTGGCCCAGTGGTTCGGCCCGGAGGTCACCGAGCCGGTCCGGCTGCACGTGGCCGCCAAGCGGTACCTGTGCACGGCCGAGCCCGGCTACCGCGAGCGGCTCTCCGAGGCCTCGGAGTACACGCTCCAGGTGCAGGGCGGCCCGATGGGCGCGGAGCAGGCCGCCGCCTTCGCGGCCCTGCCCGGCGCGGCCGACGCCGTCGCCGTGCGCCGCTGGGACGAGCAGGCCAAGGACCCGGACGCCGAGACCCCGGGGTTCGAGCACTTCCGCCCGCTGCTGGCCGCCCTCATGCGCTAGGGGGAGTGGGGCGTCGGCCGGTCCGACTCCCCACGCCGGCGCCGGAGTTCAGTCACCCTCCCGGGCGTGCCGCGAGAGGGCCGAGGTGGCCAGCGAGTTGTGGATGCTGAAGGCCACCGTGCCGGGCAGGTAGCGGTCCTGGGACCACTCCACCGGCATCCCGGTCGGGTCGGTGGTCCGGCGCCGCTCACGCAGCAGCGGGCTGCCCCGGCGGCAGCCGAGCAGCCGGGCGTCCTCCGCGTTGGCGGCGACTATGTCGATGGTGTGGTCGGCGTCCGTGAACAGGATGCCGTGCTCGCGCAGGACTTCGGTGTGCGAGACCACGTCGGCCGGCAGCTGGGCGACGATCTCGCCGACCCGGGGCGGGTAGACCGTCCGCTCCACCATCACCGCCGCGCCGGAGAGCGTGCGCAGCCGGACGGTGACGTACACCTCGGAGCCGGCCTCCAGGCGCAGCTGCTCGCGCTCGGCGGCGTCGGCCGGCCGGCGCACCAGCGAGTCCAGGATGCCGCCGGGCTCCTCGCCCATCGAGTAGGCCCAGTGCGTGAAGCTCAGCAGTTCGGAGAAGCTCTGCACCCGGGCGGTGCCCAGCACCACCCGCCGGGTGCCGCGCCGGGAGGTGACCAGGCCGTCGGAGCGCAGCACGGCGAGCGCCTGGCGGACGGTGCCGCGGGAGACCCCGTACTGCTCGGCCAGCGTGCCCTCGGCGGGCAGCCGGCCGGCCTCGCCGAACGCGCCGGTGGTGATCGCCTCGCGCAGATCGGCGGCGACCTTGCGGTAGAGCGCACCGGCGGCGCGCTCCTGGCCCGGCGCGGCAGGGGCCACGGGGGCGGCGGGGGCCGCGGGTGCCGCAGGGACCGCGGGGCGGTCGGGCTCCAGTGCCACGTCAGTCAATGTCCCTCCTGGGGCGGTGTCCTGCGCAGCCGTACCGGCCCGGACAGCCCGACTTTATCCCGCTGCGCCTTCGAAGCATCGCATTCGGTCGATCACTGACCGAGGCCCTGATTCGACCGTTCCCGTAGCCGCCCCCGGTTCTGGGCCATCCGTTCACCTTCCCGTCACCGGACTCCGGCGTACTTACCTCCGTCAGGCGAAGTTGGCTAGTCAACTCGGACGGTTCCGAACGACTGATCGCCTGGCCCGCCCTTGTGAAGAAGCACCTCTCAGCGAGACGCACCCCCGCGAAACGCACCCCTCGCAGTACGCCCCTGATCAGGAGACTGACCCGTGACCGTGCACCGTGCCCGCGCCGCCGCCTTCGCGGCCGTACTGACCGCCGCCGCGCTCTCCCTCACCGCCTGCGGCTCCGCCGGTTCGACCGCCCCGAAGTCCGGTGACGCCGCCAAGGCCGGCGCGAAGGACGCCAAGGACGCCACCTCGCTCGCCGACTTCGGCGGTCTGGACGGCCTCGTCGCCGCCGCCAAGAAGGAGGGCAAGCTGCACGTCATCACGCTGCCCAGGGACTGGGCCAACTACGGCAAGATCATGGACTCGTTCAAGGCCAAGTACGGCATCGAGATCGAGGACGAGAACCCGGACGGTTCCAGCCAGGACGAGATCAACGCGATCACCTCCCGCAAGGGCCAGGACCGCGCCCCCGACGTCGTCGACCTCGGCAGCGCGTTCGCGCTCCAGGCGGTCAAGGACGGCCTGCTCGCCCCCTACAAGGTGGCCACCTTCGACAAGGTGCCGGACACCATGAAGGACGCGAACGGCGCCGCCGTCAACGACTACGGCGGCTACGTCTCCATCGGCTGCGACGCCAAGAAGATCCCGAACTGCCCGAAGACCTTCGCGGACCTGCTCAAGCCCGAGTACAAGGGCCAGGTCGCCTTGAACGGCAACCCGACCAAGTCCGGCTCCGCGTTCGGCGGCGTCTACGCGGCCGCACTCGCCAACGGCGGTTCGCTGGACAACATCCAGCCCGGCATCGACTTCTTCGGCAAGCTGAAGGCCACGGGCAACTTCAACCCCGTCGAGTCCACCCCGGCCACCATCGAGAAGGGCGAGACCCCGATCTCGATCGACTGGTCGTACCTGAACGCCGGCTACACCGACGAGTTCAAGGAGAAGGGCGTCGACTGGAAGGTCTCCGTCCCCTCCGACGGCAGCTACGCCCAGTTCTACAACCAGGCCGTCAACAAGTGGGCCCCGCACCCGGCGGCCGCCCGCCTGTGGCAGGAGTACCTGTTCAGCGCCGAGGGCCAGAACCTCTTCCTCGGCGGCTACGCCACCCCCTCCACCTTCGAGGCCCTGAAGAAGGACGGCACCCTCGACACCGCGGCCGCCGCCAAGCTGCCCGCCGTCGAGAAGCCGTTCACCACCTTCCCGACCCAGGACCAGATCACGGCCGCCAAGAAGGTCGTCACCGAGAACTGGACCAAGGCCATCGCAGGCTGACACCCGGCCGCAGCAACCCGAAACGGGCTGATCCCACTCATGACCACGGCTCCCGCCCCGGTGCCGACCACCCCCGCCGCCACCGTTCACGGTGGCGGCGCGGGGGCGTCCGCCACCGCTCCCACCCCCACCCCCGCCCGGCCCACCCGCCGGCGCCCGCGCGGCGGATCCTGGCTCGCCACGGTGCCGCTCTTCCTCTTCTTCCTGATCGGCTTCGGCCTCCCCGCCGTCGCCATCGTGATCGGCGCGTTCACCACCTCCAGCGACGCGGAGGGCGGGGGCGGCCAGTTCACCCTCGACAACGTCAGGGACTCCGTCCAGGGCGCGTACTGGACGGCGATGCTCAGCAGCCTCAAGCTGTCCGCGCTGACCGCGCTGCTCGCCACCCTGATCGGCCTGCCGATCGCGCAGGCCGTGGTGACCTCCCGGCAGACCTGGCTGCGCCAGGCGGTGCTGACCGCCTCCGGCGTGCTCGCCAACTTCGGCGGCCTGCCGCTCGCCTTCGCGTTCGTCGCCACCCTCGGCAACGCGGGCGAGGTCACCAAGCTGCTCCACCTGACGGACCACGGCTGGTCGCTCTACTCCTTCACCGGCCTGACCATCGTCTACCTGTACTTCCTCATCCCGCTGATGGTGCTCACCATCACCCCGGCTCTGGACGGCCTCCGGGTGCAGTGGCGCGAGGCGGCCCACAACAACCGGGCCACCACCGTCCAGTACTGGCTGCACGTCGCGCTGCCGATCCTGCTGCCCTCCCTGCTGGGCGGCTTCGTGCTGCTGTTCGGCAGCGCCTTCGCCGCGTACGCCACCGCCGCGGCCATGGTCGGCGCGACCGTGCCGCTGGTCAGCCGCTCGATCGCGGACGCGCTCTCCGGCAACGTGCTGGTCGGCCAGGGCAACCTCGCGCTCGCCCTCAGCCTCAACATGATCGTGGTGGCCGTCCTGGTGATGGCCGTGTACCTCCCCCTCCAGCGCCGGAGTGCCCGATGGCTCAGCTGACCTCCGCCCGCCCCTCCTCGCCGCGCCGCAAGGTGCGCTGGTGGCGCGGCGCCGTCCTGCTGCTCGCGGGCGTCTACTTCGTCGTCCCGCTGGCCGCCGCCGGCTACTTCTCGATCGACGACCCGAAGGGCTACTCCTTCGAGGCGTACACCGGACTGCTCAGCGCCCCCGGCTTCCTGGACAGCCTCTGGCTCACCCTGGGCCTGGCCGTGGTCACCGTCCTGGTGCTGCTGCTCCTGCTGGTACCGGCGCTGATCGCGGTGCGGCTCGGCTCGCCGAGGCTGCGCCCGGTGATCGACGTGCTCTGCACCCTGCCGCTGGTCGTCCCGCCGGTCGCGCTGACCGCCGGCCTGATCGGCGTGCTGCGCTGGGGCCCGGACTACCTGATGGACACGCCGTTCTTCCAGACCTTCGTGTTCATCCAGGACCCGGACTTCCCGCTGGTGCTGGTCATCGCCTACGTGCTGATGTCGCTCCCGCTCGCCTACCGGGCGCTGGACGCCGGTCTGCGCGCGGTGGACCTGCGCACCCTGGTCGAGGCCGCCCGCAACTGCGGCGCGAGCTGGCCGCGCGCGGTGTTCACCGTGGTGCTGCCCAACCTGCGCGGCGCGCTGCTGAACGCCTCCTTCCTCACCCTGGCCCTGGTCCTCGGCGAGTTCACCGCCGCCTCGATCCTCGGCTACCAGCCCTTCCCGGTGTGGATCTACTCGGTCGGCAACAGCCAGGCCCACATGTCGGTCGCGGTCTCCATCCTGAGCCTGCTGATCACCTGGCTGCTGCTGCTCCTGCTGGCCACCGTCGGCCGCGAGCGCCGCCACAAGACCACCACTTCCTGAAGCCCCCGGAGCGATCCCCATCATGACCACGGTTACCGCCCCCGTCGCCGGCACCCACCTCGCACCCGGCGGCGCGACCGTCGAATTCCTCGGCCTGCGCCGCTCGTTCGGTGCCACCACCGCGCTGGACGGCCTCGACCTGACCGTCCGGCCCGGCGAGCTCCTCGCCCTGCTCGGCCCGTCCGGCTGCGGCAAGACGACCGCGCTGCGCATCCTGGCCGGCTTCGAGCAGCACGACTCCGGCCAGGTGCTGGTGGACGGCGAGGACATCACCCGCATCCCCGCGCACCGGCGCGACGCGGGCATGGTGTTCCAGTCCTACAGCCTGTTCCCGCACCTGACCGCCGCCGACAACGTGGCCTTCGGCATGCGGATGCGCGGCACCGGCAAGGCCGAACGCCGCAGGCGCGCCCAGGAGCTGCTGGAGCTGGTCGGTCTGCCGCAGCACGCCGACCGCTACCCGCACCAGATGTCCGGCGGCCAGCAGCAGCGCATCGCGCTCGCCCGCGCGCTCGCCCTGCGGCCGCGCGTGCTGCTGCTCGACGAGCCGCTCTCCGCCCTGGACGCCAAGGTCCGCCTCTCGCTGCGCGAGGAGATCCGCCGCCTCCAGCAGGAGCTGGGGATCACCACCCTGTTCGTCACCCACGACCAGGAGGAGGCGCTCTCGATGGCCGACCGGGTCGCGGTGCTGCGCGCGGGCCGGCTGGAGCAGTGCGCCACACCGTCCGAGCTGTACGCCCGCCCGGCCACCGCCTTCGTCGCCGAGTTCGTCGGCACCATGAGCCGCATCCCCTGCACCCGCACCGCCGACGGCGTCGAGGTGCTCGGCCGCCGCCACGCGGTGGACGGGGCCGCGCCGGCGGACGGCTCGCTCGACGTGCTGGTCCGGCCGGAGAACGTGTCGCTGGTCCCGGCCCTGAACGGCCAGGCGCTGGTGGTCTCCGCGTCCTTCCTGGGCGCCGTCACCCGCCTCACCGTCCGGCTCGACGACGGCACCGAGGTCAAGGCCGACCTGCCGACCGACGCCGCCGCCCTCCTGCCGGTCGGCTCGCGCGCCGCGCTGTCGCTGCCGGAGCGCCCGGTCCTGGTCGACCGTCGTACGGTCTGACCTGTCCGCTCGTCCGACGAACCACCGAAGGTACCGCCATGCCTGATACCGCTCAGCCCGATTCCGCACAGCCGGGTTCCGCACTGCCCGATTCCGCACAGCCCGACCCCACGAAGGCCGACCCCGCGAAGGCCGACCCCACGAAGGCCGACCCGGCGAAGCCCGGATCCGCCGCGCCCGCCGCCGTCCTGTTCGACATGGACGGCACCCTCGTCGACACCGAGCACCTCTGGTGGCAGGCCGCCGCCGAACTCGCCGACGAGCTGCGCCATCCGCTCACCGACCAGGACGCGCCCGAGGTGCTCGGCCAGGCCATCGAGCACACCGCCGCCCATCTGCACCGGGTCAGCGGCACCAGCCTCAGCGAGGCAGAACTCGCCGACCGCCTCGGCGAGTCCTTCGCCGGCAAGGTCGCCGCGCAGACCGTCCCGCGGCCGGGGGCGCTCGCCCTGCTCGCCGAGCTCCGGGACGCCCGGGTGCCCACCGCGCTGGTGTCGGCCTCCCCGCGCCGGGTGGTCGACCTCGTGCTGGCCACCATCGGCCGCGACTGGTTCGCCGTGACGCTGGCTGCCGAGGACACCCCGCGCACCAAGCCCGCGCCCGACCCCTACCTCGCCGCCGCCGAGCGGCTGGGCCTCGACCCGACGGACTGCGTGGCCGTCGAGGACACCCCGACCGGCGTCGCCTCGGCCGCCGCCGCGGGCTGCGCGGTGCTCGCCGTCCCCTCGACCGCCACGCCCATCCCCCGGGGATCGCGCGTCACCCTGCTGGACAGCCTGGTGAACGCCGACCTCGCGCTGCTGGGGAAGCTCGGCGCCGCACCCGCGGTGTGACCGGCCATGCCCTATCTCCTGCTCGCCCTCGCCATCGTCAGTGAGGTCTGCGCCACCAGCGCCCTCAAGCTCACCGAGGGCTTCACCCGCCTCTGGCCGAGCCTCGGCGTCGCCGTCGGCTACGTGCTCTCCTTCGCCCTGCTCGGCAGGGCCCTGAAGCACATACCGGTCTCGGTCGCCTACGCCGTTTGGTCCGGCGCCGGTACGGCCGCCGTGGCGGGCATCGGCGTGATCGCCTTCGGCGAGTCGCTGGGCCGGCTCCAGTGTCTCGGCCTGGCCCTGATCATCGTCGGCGTGGTGGTGCTCAACCTGAAGGGCACCCACTGAGCCGCCCGCCCGCCCCGCGCGCACGGCGGCGGGGCGGGCGCCGTGGCTCTTCGCCGTAGCCGCGACGCGGGTGCCGGGCGCGCCGGATGCGACTCCCCCGCTCGGCAACGGCCAGCAACCAACGGCGAGTTGTGCCCCTTCCCGACAGCGTCCGCCCCGACATCGTGTACGCCTTCGCCGGCCCGCCCTCCACCGTCGCCCCCGGCGCCACCCGTACCCGCACCTGGGACGCCGCCACCACCGACGGCCGGTACGACTTCACCGTCCACGGCCCCGACGGCTTCGTCCGCCGCCACGACCTCACCGTCACCGCCCCCACCCCCACCCCCACCCGCTCCACCCAGCGCCACGCGGGCACCCTGCACTGACCCGCCCCGGCGGGCGAAGGCGCCCCCTATCCTGCGGGGATGATCAAGCCGATAGAACTGGTGATTTTCGACTGCGACGGCGTGCTGGTCGACAGCGAGCGCATCGCGGCCCGCGTCCAGGTCACCCTGGGCGCTGAGCTGGGCTGGCCGCTCACCGAGGCGGAGGTGGTCGAGCGGTTCATCGGGCGCTCCCACGCCTCGATCGGCGAGCAGGTCGCCGCCCGGCTCGGGGAGGCCACCGCGGCGCTCTGGAGCAATCGTTTCGAGCAGCTCCACCGCGAGCAGGTGGACGCCGGGCTGGCCCCGGTCGACGGGCTCCCCGAGGCGCTGGCCGCCCTCACCCTGCCGACCTGCGTCGCCTCCAGCGGCTCGCACGAGAAGATGCGTCACACCCTGGGCCGCACCGGCCTCTACGAGCACTTCGCGGGCCGGATCTTCAGTGCCACCGAGGTCGACCGCGGCAAGCCCGCGCCGGACCTCTTCCTGCACGCCGCCCGGCGGTCGGGCGTCGACCCGGCCGCCTGCGCGGTGGTCGAGGACAGCCGCCCCGGTGTCGAGGCCGCCCGCGCCGCCGGCATGCGCGCCTTCGGCTACGCCGGCGGCCTGACCCCCGCCGAGCGGCTCGCGGGCCCCGGCACCGTCGTCTTCCACGACATGCGCGAACTGCCCGGCCTGCTCGCCGCCCACTGAGCCCGGGCCCACCGCGGGATCACCCCGAGGAGAAGCCGGCCGGGCGGGTCGGCGCACCCCGCCCGGCCGTCGCACGCTCAGCCCGCGAGGACGCCCGGCAGGTCGGCGATCGACTTCAGGACGTGCGTCGCGCCGTCGGCCCGCAGCCGGGCCTCGTCGTGGGCCCCGGTCAGCACACCGGCCACCACCGAGGCGCCGGCCCGGGTGCCGGTCAGCATGTCGTAGCCGGTGTCCCCGGCGACGGCCATCTGGCGGACGGAGTCGGTGGAGGTCCGCAGCAGGGCGGTGAGCGCCAGGTCCGGGTACGGGCGGCCGCGGCCGGCCTCGGCCGGGCAGAGGGTGAGGTCGGCGATCGACTCCCAGCCGAGTGCCCGCAGGATCCGGTCCTGGGTGGCCCGGGAGAAGCCGGTGGTGAGGACCACCTTGCGGCCCTGGCCCCGGAGTTCGGCGATGGCCTCGGCCGCGCCCGGCAGCGCGGCGCAGTGCCCCGCGTCGACGAGGTCGTGGTAGGCGGCCTCGAAGGCGGTGTTGGCGGCCTGCGCGTTCTCCTCCGCGCCGAACAGGTGGCGGAAGACGGAGATCTTGGACTCGCCCATGGTGAGCCGGACGTGCTGCAGCATGCGGGCGTGCTCGGGGCTGCCGGCCTCGACGCCGAGCGAACCGGCGGCGGCCCGGAAGGCCTGCTCGACCAGGCCGTCGTCGGCGACGGTGGTGCCGGCCATGTCGAGGACGACCAGGCGGATGTCAGCGGACATGTTCACATTCCTCACAGGTTGGCGAGTTCGGCGGTGGTCTCGGCGATGGCCGGCGAGCAGGTCATGCCGCGGCCACCGGGACCGGTGACCAGCCAGACGGCCTCCCGGACCCGCTCCCGGTGGACCACCCGGGTGGTGTCCACGCACTGCGCGTACACCCCGGCCCAGCGGCGGCGCACCCGGGGCAGCGGCCGGCCGAGCAGCTCCTCGGCCACGCCGACCAGGTGGTCGTACGGGTCCTCGACGACGTCGAAGCCGAACGGGTGGTCGTACTCGTGGGTGTCGCCGATGGTGAGGCCGCCGTCCTTGCGCTGGACCATCAGCAGCTGCATCTTGTGCTCGGCGGCGACCGGCGGCTGCGGCTGCGCGGCCTTCAGCCGCTCCAGCGCGTCACCGGCGAAGGCGGGGTAGTAGCGGAAGCTGTCGCCGTCGGCGACCGAGGTGGTGAGCTCCTCGCCGAGCGGGTCGGTCTGCATCATCTGCAGCCGCACCCTGCGGACGGGCAGCTCGGGCGCCAGCTCGCGCACCAGCCCGCCCAGCCAGGCGCCGGTGCAGAGGATCACCAGGTCACCGGTGTGGACGTCGCCGTGGTCGTCGCGGACGGCGTTCTCACCGATCACCTCGCGGACCTCCCGCCCGGGGAGGAAGGTGTACCGGCCGCCGGCCAGCAGTGCGGCGCGCAGCGCGGGCTGGGCGGTGCGCGGCTCGACGGCGGCGTCCCGGTCGCACCGCAGCGCGCCGAGCAGCTTGCCGCGCAGGGCCGGGTTGGCGGCTCTGGTCTCGGCCGCGTCGAGCAGCCGGTAGCCGCGCGCGGCGGCGTCCGCCCGGGTCAGCGCCTGTTCGGCGACGGCGAGTTCGGCCTCGGTGCGGATCGCGGTGAGCGAGCCGTTGGCCCGGAAGCCGAGCTCGGGCACCCTCGCGCCGATCTCCTCCCACAGTTCGCGGGCGCGCAGCGCGGTGTCCAGTTCCTCACCGCCCGACCGGCCGCTGACCCAGACCAGCCCGAAGTTGCGCACCGAGGCGCCGCGCGCCTCGGACTCGCGCTCCAGGTGGACGACCTCGTGGCCGCGCTCGACGGCCTGCCAGGCGTGCATGCTGCCGAGCACGCCTGCTCCTACGACGATGACTCTCATGCGGCCAGGCTGATGCCGCGAGGTGGCCGAGGGGAGTCCGAACGGCGGCGCGCAGGTGAACCGACCGAAAAGTTGTACAGCCAACACCGCTCAGGCGGGCCGGGCCGTGCCCACCCCGGCCGGGCCCGTCGGCGGGAGGCCGGGTCAGCGCACCACGCTCGCCCGCAGGCGGGGGCCCGTCCGAAGGGCCCGCGCCCGGCTCGCCCGCTCTCCCCGCCACCCCGGCCGCACAAGGACCGGGCAGGTCACGGAACCCGGCGCCGCTGGGTCGCCGGTGACGGCCCGCCGCCGGCCGCCGGCGCGACGTCGCCCGCGCCCAGCAGCGGCCGCAGCGCGCCCCGGCGGGCCCGGTCGACCAGCGGTGCGGCCCGGCCGGCGGCCAGCGCGAGCGCGGCCGCCGTCAGAACGCCGACCAGCGCACCGACCAGTACGTCGTGCGGGTAGTGGACGCCGACCCAGACCCGGGAGGCGCCCATCAGTGCGGCGGCGGCCACCGCGAACGCGCCCAGCCGCCGGTCCGCGAACCAGAGCGCGGTCGCGGCGGCGAAGGCGATCACGGTGTGGTTGCTCGGGAAGGACCAGTCACCGGCGCCGGGACAGGTCTCCAGCGTGCCGGACACACCCAGCTGGGTGCACGGACGCACCTCCTCGACCACGCTCTTGAACCCGGAGTTCAGGACGAAGGCGACGACCACGATCAGCGGCGAGGCCAGCACCCGCGCCATCACCGCCGGGCCGGCATCGCGGGCCCGCCACCACGCCCGGAGCATGACGACGGCGAACAGCCCCAGCCCCAGCGCGGACCAGATCCGGATCACCTGGTCCAGCCAGGCGGGCGCGGCGTCCGCCCACCCGATCACCCGGCTGTAGAGGCCGCCGTCGATGCCGCTGCCGTCGTAGACGGCCAGCGCACGGGAGGGCGTCACCGGGTGTCACCGCCACGGCGCCGGGCCCTCCGGGCGCGGAACATTTCCAGAACGATCGGGATCACGGAGACAACTACTACCAGACCGATGATGGGGAGGAGGTAACGGTCGATATCAGGCACCGAGGAGCCGAGCGCGTACCCGGCCAGCACCACGCCGACGGTCCAGACCACGCCGCCCACCACCTGCCAGAGGGTGAACGTGCGCACCGGCACCTCCAGCACGCCGCAGAGCGGGTTGAGCACCGTCCGGACCACCGGGATGAAGCGGCCGAGCACGATCGCCTTGCCGTACCCGTACCTGACGAGCAGTTCCTCGGCCCGCTCGGCCCCGCGCCGCAGGCTCTTCCGCTCGGTCCGCCGCAGCAGCGCGCGGCCACCGCGCCGGCCGATCAGGAAACCGACCTGGGCGCCGATCAGCGCACCGGCCAGGGCGGCCGGCAGGACCTGGGAGAGCTCCAGCCGCGGGCCGTCGGCGCCGCCGGGGGCGCAGAGCAGACCGGCGGTGAACAGCAGCGAGTCGCCGGGCAGGAAGAACCCGACGAGCAGCCCGGTCTCGGCGAAGAGCACGACGGCGATCCCGAGCGCCCCGAAGGCGGCGAGCAGCGACGAGGCGTCCAGCGGGTTCACCGCGAGGGCGTGAACGGCCGGAGTGGCGGACGACTGGAACAAGGCCGGCGGACCTCCCGTACGGGAGGGCGGCGCGGCCGCCCTCGATCGTCTACAGTGCCGTAGACGGTCTACATGACTGTAGACGAATCGGGGAGGAACCGCCGCCATGTCCGACGTACCGCCGGCCCGCCGGCCCGCCGGGGAGCTGGAGGCCGAGGTGCTGGCCGCCCTCTGGGCCGCCCGCGAGCCGCTGACGCCGCAGGACGTCCAGGCGGCCCTCGGCCGCGGCCTCGCGCGGACCACCGTCGCCACGATCCTGGCCCGGCTGCACGACAAGGGCACCGTGGAACGCACCCGGGCGGGGCGCGCCTACGCGTACACCCCGACCGTCCAGGACCGGGCCGGGCTCGCCGCCCGCCGGATGCACACCGAGCTGGGGCGGGAGGCGGACCGGTCCACCGTGCTGGCCCGCTTCGTCTCCGACCTCTCCGGCGAGGACGAGCGGCTGCTGCGCGAGCTCCTCGGCGGCGGCGACGGTACCGGCGCCGGGGCCGCCACCGGCGGGGGCGGACCCCCGGACGGGAGCGCGGGCCCGAGGGGCGCCACCGGGCCGGTCACCCCGTGATCCTGACCGTCCGGGTGCCGCTGCCGCTGCCCTTCCTCGCCGTCCGGCCGCCCCGCCGCCCCGCCGACCCGCCGCCCCGCCGCCCCGCCGACCAGCATGTGGACATGCGCCCCCCGCGCGCCTCCATGCGCCGAGCGCGCACCGAGGCTGCCCGGGAGACCCGCCGCCCGCACGCCCTCGCGCACCACCTCCGCGCCCCCACCTCCGAGCCCTCCGCGTCCGGGCCCGCGCCCTGCCCCACTCCCCCGGACCGCACCGCCCCGGTGGTCGATTTTCGGCCGCGCGGCACTCATAACTTGTTGGCATGTCCACTCTGATACCGGTGACCGGCCCTAGTTGGCCGACCCCGTCCCCAGGACCGGGCGGCCCCCGTACGCTTTCGTCAGCGCGTCGGCCCCGACGCGCCCTCGATCGGCGGCGAGGAGCAAACCGAGTGCGGCAGACCGGACGGCAGAACCGACGGCCAGAGCCCCGAAGTCCGTCGAGCCCGGCGGAGCTCGCCAGGCTGCACGACCGCGCCCTGGCCGAACCCGTCACCCACGGACCGGCCCGGGAGGCCGGCCCGGGAGGCACCGACCCGCTGCCCGGGCCCCGCCCGGAGATCGGCGACTCCTGGGCCCGGCTGCGCCGCCTCGGCCTGGACCCGGACGCCGGCGCCGCCACCGTCCACCTGGGGCCGGCCGAGGTCGAGCACCGCCGCCGCGCCAGCGGCCTCGACATCCTGCTGCCGGTGCTGCGTGACACCCTGCTCGCCCCGGCCGACCACGTCCCGCTGATCCTCGCCATCGCCGACGCCGAGGGCCACATCCTCTGGCAGGAGGGCGAGCGCAGCCTGCGCCGCAGCGCCGACCGGATCGGGTTCCTCACCGGCGCCCGCTGGATCGAGGAGAGCGTCGGCACCAACGGCATCGCCTCCGCCCTGCGCGCCCAGCGGCCGATGCAGGTCCACTCCGCCGAGCACTACCTGCGCAGCCACCACTCCTGGACCTGCGTCGCCGCCCCCGTGCACGACCCGGGCACCGGCCGGCTGGTCGGCGCCATCAACCTCAGCGGCCCGGCCGGCAACGTCCGCCCGTACCTGCTGCAGCTGACCGCCACCGCCGCCCGGCTCGCCGAAACCGAACTGCGCGCCCGCCGCCTGGAGTCGCTGCACCACCTGCGCACCCTGGCCGCCCCGCTCCTGGCCCGGGTGGACGGCCCGGCCCTGGTGGTCGACGCGGCCGGCTGGATCGCCTGCGCGGCCGGCCTGCCGCCACCGGTCCGGCTGCGGCTGCCCGCCGAGGGCTGGAGCCCGGCCGCGGTGCACTGGCTGCCCGGCATCGGCGAGTGCTCCGTCGAGCCGCTCGCCGACGGCTGGCTGGTCCGGCCGCTGGGAGACGAACGGACGGCCGACGGCGTCGCCGCGGTGACCGCCGAACAGGCCGAGGGCGCCCGGCTCCGGCTCGACCTGCGCCGGCCGGACCGCCCCGAGCTGTCGGTGCGCGGCGCCGCCGGCAGCTGGTCGCACGCGCTCAGCCCGCGCCACGCCGAACTGCTGCTGCTGCTCGCCACCGAGCGCTCCGGGCACAGCGCGGCGCAGCTCGCCGACGCGCTCTTCGGCGACCCGGCCCGGACGGTGACGGTCCGCGCCGAACTCTCCCGGCTGCGGCGCTACTTGGGCGGCCTGCTGGCCCACCGGCCGTACCGGTTCGCCGATTCGGTCCTGGTCACCGTGGACGGACCGGACGACCCGTACGACCTGCTGCCGGTCTCCTCCGCGCCGGCCGTGCGCCGGTTGCGGGCGGCTCTGGCCGCGGGTGCCGTCCGGCTGCCGGGCGGTCCCCCGCTGCCGGCCCCGCGCACCCCGGGCGACGACGTCGCCCCGGCGTCCCGGCCTCAGCCGCCGGCCAGCAACGCGGACAACTGGGCGTCGGTCGGGCCGTAGGCCTGCTCGGCCTCCTCGGAGACCAGCGCGTACGTCCGGTCCAGCCACGCCTGAACCCTGGGCTTGGAGACCTCCAACAGGGCACTGCCGTGGGGGGATTCGAGGGCCAGGTGCAACGTCGAGCCGTGGCACGGACAGTAGGCCGGCCACAGCTTGACGTCGCCCTGGCCGCTCAGCGAGCGCAGGCCGTCGCGCAGCAGATCACGCGAGAACACCCAATCGGCCTCGTCCGGCCGCCCCAGATGGAACGTCAGCAGTACCTCGTACGGACGCTCGGCATCGAACCGGAATCGCGTCCGCACCTCGCCGACGACTTCCTCGCCCAGCGAGATCCGCAGTGTCAGCACCTCCTCCACCGCCGCCGGAGCGGCGGTGGAGCCTGCCTCATCGCCGCCCGTGGGGGTGGCGGCGAGAGGGGCACTGGAGGGTGCTGACAACGGGTCGGACGGCATGACGGGCTCTCCGGGACGGCGTGGGATTCCCCCACCTTGCGCCACCGGAGCCCGGACCGGCAAGGGTTGCAAGGAGGTTGCAATAATCCGCGCACCGACGGCCCGGGCCGCGCGGGCCTTGTCAGACGGACCGTCAACTTCCGTTCGGGGAAAGGCCGTCCACGGAGTTGATCGATCCCGCACGAGGGCTGGCCAGGGCCCGGGCGGCCGCTGGTACGCTCGTCCCCCTGCCGGCGCGGGCTCCTGCGCGTCCACCGGCGGACCCGCACGAGCGACCCCGGACGAACCCGGGTGAACCGGCGGCAGTCCGCCCATGACGGCGATTCGGGCCTGTCGGCAGCGCATGGGAGAATGCGGCGACTCAGCGACGGCTTCGGGGAGGGAGGGTCGGGTGGCTCTGCGCGAGGAGATCGGGCCGGACGCGCGGCACGAGCGCGACTTGCCGCGCGAGCGGCACGGCCGGCACGGCCGGCCCAAGCCGTTCGGGGGCCGGCTCCGGCTGCCCACCCTGCGGTTCTCCGGCGCCGCGATGGCGATGTCCACCGTGGTCGGCATCAGCATCGCCACCACCTGGCTGCTCCACGAGCAGCAGGGCGTCGGACGCCGCGCCGGAGTGGCCCAGGTCGGGTCGAGCCCGCCGCCCACCCCCGGCGCCGACCGGGCCGACGCCGCCTCCGCGCCCGACTCCTCGCAGGCGCCGGCCGCGCCGCTGCCGTCCGGGCGGCCCTCCGTCCGCCCCGCCGGCCCCGCCACGTCCGAGTCGCACGCCTCGCACCCGCCCGTCTCCGGCGTCCCGGCACCCCGCTCGCCCGCGCCGGGCTCGGCCGTGCCGCTCGCCGAGGGCCGGACCGGCGGCCGGAGCGCCTCCGACACCCCGTCGTCCCAGGCCCTCGGCCCCTCCCCGCAGCAGGACGGCCTGACCGCCGCCACCGCGCCGCCGCCCACCGACGGGCCGTCCTACCAGCGGCCCGAGCCCGTGGAGTCCGGCCAACCGCTCGCGGCCCGATCGCCCGAGCCGCCCAAGCCGCTCGCCCCCGCGCCCGCGCCCGGCGCGCCCGGCGTCCGGCCGCCCACCGACGGCTGGACCGGCCTGCCGCCCGGCGCGCAGGACCCGACCACCGTCCCCAAGGACCCGACCGGCGGTACCGCCCCGGGCCCGGGCGACCCCGACGACACGGCCGACCACGCGCTCACCGGCGCCGCACTGGTCCAGTCGCTCGGCCGCGACGGCACCCGGCACGTCCTCACCCTGACCGTCACCGAGCCGCTCACCGCGCTGCAGGCCGAACTCCGGCTCGCGCCGGACGCGGCGGCCCCGGGCGGTCCGGCACCGGACGCCACCGCCCCCTCCGGCACCGCCTGGACCGACCTGGCCGGCGCCGCGGTCACCACCCACCACGAACGCGGCACCCTGGTCTACCGCTTCACCACCCCGCCCGGCACCGACGTCCCGCCCGGCCGCTACACCTTCGGTGTCCGGCACACCCGCCCGGCCGAGACGCCGGGCACCGGGGCGCCCGCCACCGAGGCGCCCGCCACCGGCGTCCCCGGTGCCGCGCCCGCACCGGCCGCACCGGGGCGCGGGGAGAGCGTGCCCACCGGCCCCGGCAAGGCCGCCCCGGCCGAGAGCTGGAGCGCCTCGGCGTTCGGCATCCACCACCCGCGGGCCGTCGCCGCGCTGGGAGCGTTCGCCGTCGGACCGAGCTGACCGACCGTCCGACAACCCGACAGGTCACCGCCTTGATCGGGCTCGTCTCGACAACCCCGTTCGTTACTGTGGGTACCACTCGGCACGGCGCCCCGACTCGGGTCCCGCACGCCGTGCCACCGCATCCGAGGAGGAGTTCGTGTCCACGGTCCTGACCCAAGGCGGCAACGCCCCGCTGACCGCCGCGCGGGTGACCGTCGAGGTCACCGCACCCAAGGCGCTGGACGTCTCCGGCCTGCTGCTGACCGAGGCCGGAAAGGTCCGCTCGGACGCCGACTTCGTGTTCTTCAACGCCCCGCACGGCCCCGGTGTCACCCACCGCCCGGCCTCCGGCGGGACCCCGGACGCGATCACCATCGACACCGCCGCCGTCCCGGCCGGCATCACCAAGATCGTCGTCACGGCGAGCCCCGACGAGGCCGGCGCCACCTTCGCCGGCATCGAGCCGACCGCGACGGTCCGGGACGCCGACTCCGGCCAGGTCCTGGTCACCTTCACCGCTCCCCAGCTGGGCCGCGAGACCGCGCTGATCGTGGTCGAGGTCTACCAGCGCGGCGGCGCCTGGAAGGTCCGGGCGGTCGGCCAGGGCTACGCCAACGGCCTGGCCGGCATCGCCACCGACTTCGGCGTCACCGTGGAGGACGAGCCCGCCCCGGCGGCCGCCACCGCCACCCCGGCCGCCCCGCCGGTCACCGCCCCGGCCCCGGCTCCGGCTCCCGCCCCGGCCCCGGTCGCCCCGGTCGCCCCGCCGCTGCCGCAGAGCGCTCCCCCGATGCCGCCGGCCCCGCCCGCGGCGCCCGCCGCCCCGCCGGCCCTCACCAAGATCACCCTGGACAAGGGCCGGGTGAACCTCACCAAGGGCGGCTCGGTCTCCCTGGAGAAGAACGGCAAGCCCTTCCTCTCCTCCGTCCGGATGGGACTCGGCTGGGAGCCCGCCGGCCGCGGCCGCAACATCGACCTGGATGCCTCCTGCATCGCCTTCGACGCCAAGCGGGAGAAGCTGGACACCGCCTGGTTCATGAAGCTGGGGATCTTCAACGGCGCCGTCGCCCACTCCGGCGACAACCTCACGGGCGCGGGCGGCGGTGACGACGAGTCGATCACCGTCCACCTGGACGGCCTGCCGCCCGAGGTCTGCGGCCTGGTCTTCGTGGTCAACTCCTTCTCCGGCCAGAAGTTCACCGACGTCAAGAACGCCTACTGCCGCCTGGTGGACGCCGGTTCGGACCAGGAGCTGGTCCGCTTCGACCTCACCCAGTCCGAGCCGCACACCGGCGTGGTGATGTGCAAGCTGGTCCGCCAGTACTCCGGCGAGTGGGTGATGACCGCGATCGGCGAGTACGTGGACGCCAAGACCGCCCGCGCCATGGTCAAGCCCGCCGCCTCGATGCTCTGACCTCCCGGGTGCCCGGGCCCCCGCCCGGGCACCCGAAAACCGCTGGCCGGAGGCCGGTCGGCGTGCCATCCTGTCCGGATGTTGATCAGGGAAGCCACCCCCGAGGACTGGCCGTCCATCTGGCCGTTCTTCCACGTCATCGCCGCCGCGGGCGAGACGTTCACCTACCCGCTCGACCTGACCTTCGAGCAGGGCCGTGAGTGGTGGCTCCTCCCCGCCCCGAGCCGCACCGTGGTCGCGGTCGCCGAGGACGGCACCGTCCTCGGCAGCGCCAAGATGAACCGCAACCACCAGGGCAACGGCTCGCACATCGCGAGCGCCAGCTACATGGTCGACCCGGCGCACTCCGGCCGGGGCGTCGGGCGTGCGCTCACCGAGTACACCCTGGACTGGGCGCGTGCGGCGGGCTACCGCGCCATGCAATTCAACGCCGTGGTGGCGAGCAACGAGCGCGCGGTGGGGCTGTACCGGTCGCTCGGCTTCGAGATCCTGGGCACCCTCCCCGAGGGCTTCCGCCACCCCGTCCACGGGTACGTCGGCCTGCACGTCATGCACCGCGCGCTCTGAACTCCGGCCCGCCGCCCACTACTCCTCGATCGCGCCGCCGACCCTCCGCAGGTGCTGCCGGAAGCTGTACGACGGATCGGCGGCCCGCCGCACCAGGTAGTCGTCGAACGCGGTCTGCCGGCGCAGCGTGTCGCCCGAGCGGATCCGCTCGGCCTGCGCGCGCTCCGTCCGCGCGATCCCGCCCGCCACCTCCAGCACCTCGTCGACCCGGGCGGCCGGCACGAACAGCACGCCGTCGGCGTCCCCGAACACCACGTCCCCGGCGCTCACCAGGTGCGTCCCGAACCGGGCGGTGACCAGCGCCTCCGGCTCCCGCTCGTCGAGCCGCAACGGGCCCAGCGGCAGCGCGCCGTAGCTGAACAGCGGCAGCCCGATCTCCACCAGCTCCGGCGTGTCCCGGTGCAGGCCCCACACCACCACCCCGGCCACCCCGACGGCCTTCGCCTCCAGCACCGCGAGGTCCCCGACGCATGCCTCGTCGACCCGCCCGCCGTTGTCGACGACCAGCACGTCCCCGGGCTCGGCCGCGCCGAACGCCTCCAGGAACACGTCCACGCTCCCGTAGTGCCGCACCGGCAGCACCCGCCCCGCGACCCGCCCCGCCACCACCGGCCCGACCCCCGCCGGCGCCACCCGCAACCCCACCCCCACCCGCACACACGCATCCGCCACCAACGGCGTCGACAACTCCGCGAAGGCCTTCAGCACCTCAGCCACCTGCCCAACTCGACGCGACCCGACCACACTTCACCGCCCCCGATCCTAGGCCGCCCCGCCGCCCCCGACGACGGACGGCCCGCACCCCCCTTCCACAAGGGGTGCGGGCCGTCCGTACAGCAGGGGCCTCAGCCGCGGGTCGCCATGGCCCGCAGGAAGAAGGTCAGGTTGGCCGGGCGCTCGGCGAGGCGGCGCATGAAGTAGCCGTACCACTCCTCGCCGTACGGCAGGTACACCCGCATGGTGTTGCCCTCACCGGCCAGGCGCAGCTGCTCCTCGGGGCGGATGCCGAACAGCATCTGGTACTCGAAGGAGTCGCGCTCGCGGCCGTTCCACTGGGCGAGCTGGCCGGCGATCTTGATCATGTTGGGGTCGTGCGAGGCGATCATCGGGTAGCCCTCGCCGGCCATCAGGATCTTCAGCGCGCGGACGTACGCGAGGTCCACCTCGGGCTTGCCCTGGAAGGCCACCGACTCGGGCTCCTTGTAGGCGCCCTTGCAGAGCCGCACGCGGGAGCCGGGGCCGGAGAACTCGCGGCAGTCGGCCTCGGTGCGGCGCAGGTAGGCCTGGAGCACGACGCCCAGCCAGGGGAAGTCGGCCCGCAGCTCCCGCGCGATGGCGAGGGTGGAGTCCGTGGTGGTGTGGTCCTCCATGTCGAGGGTCACCGTGGTGCCCGCGTCGGCGGCCGCCTCGCAGATCCGGCGGGCGTTCTCCAGCGCGATCTTCTCGCCGTCCACCGGCAGGAACTGGCCGACGGCCGACAGCTTCACCGAGACCTCGGCGCCGGCCGCCAGGCCGGTGTCCTTGAGCGCGGCGAGCAGGTGCTCGTACGCCTCGGCGGTCCCGGCGGCCTGGGCAGCGTCCTTGGTGTCCTCACCGAGGTGGTCCAGGGTGACCTTGCGGCCGGTGGCGACCAGGTCGTCGCAGGCGGTGACGGCGTCGTCGAGGGCCTCGCCGGCGACGAACCGCTCGACTATCGCGTGGGTCGGCGGGAACTTCTCGACGACGGTGCGGACCTGCGGGGAGCGGGAGGCCGCGAGAAGGGCGGAACGGAGCATCGTGACTCCTGGAGCTGGTGCTTCTAAGGGTGGCAGAAGGGGGTGGCGGGGGCGGGCGGCCAGGGGGTGGGGCCGCCCGCCCCCGCGGGGACACCCGGCTGCGGGACCGGGCGTCGGCGGGGCACTCAGCCCATGTGCGGGTAGCGGTAGTCGGTCGGCGGGACGAAGGTCTCCTTGACCGAACGGGTCGAGGTCCAGCGCGCCAGGTTCTGCTTGGCGCCGGCCTTGTCGTTGGTCCCGGACGCCCGGCCGCCGCCGAAGGGCTGCTGGCCGACGACCGCGCCGGTCGGCTTGTCGTTGATGTAGAAGTTGCCGGCCGCGAACCGCAGCTTGTGCATCGCGTCCTGGGCGGCCGCGCGGTCCTGGGAGATGATCGAGCCGGTCAGGCCGTAGGGCGACACCGACTCCATCTGGGCCAGCATCTCCTCGTACTTCTCGTCCTCGTAGACGTGGACGGCGAGGATCGGGCCGAAGTACTCGTCCTTGAAGTACTCGCTCGCCGGGTCCGCGCAGACCAGCACGGTCGGGCGGACGAAGTAGCCCACCGAGTCGTCGTACGTGCCGCCGGCCAGCACCTCGACGGAGTCGTCCGCCCGGGCCCGGTCGATCGCGGCCTTGTTCTTGGCGAAAGCGCGGTCGTCGATGACGGCCGACATGAAGTTCGACAGGTCGTTGACGTCGCCCATGGTGAGGCCCTCGACCTCGTCGCGGAAGGCGTCCTTGAGGCCGGCCCAGAGCGAGGCCGGGACGTAGGCGCGGGAGAGCGCCGAGCACTTCTGGCCCTGGAACTCGAAGGCGCCGCGGGTCATCGCGGTCTTCAGCACGGCCGGGTCGGCGGACGGGTGGGCGACCAGGAAGTCCTTGCCGCCGGTCTCGCCGACGATCCGCGGGTAGGTGCGGTAGCCGGAGATGTTCTCGCCGACCGTGCGCCACAGGTGCTGGAAGGTCGGGGTGGAGCCGGTGAAGTGGATGCCGGCCAGCGCCGGGTGCTTCAGCGCGACGGCGGAGACGTCCAGGCCGTCGCCGGTCACCATGTTGATGACGCCCTTGGGCAGCCCGGCCTCCTCCAGCAGCTGCATCAGCAGGTGCGCGGAGAACTGCTGGGTCGGGGAGGGCTTCCAGAGCACCACGTTGCCCATCAGCGCCGGCGCGGTCGGCAGGTTGCCGGCGATGGCGGTGAAGTTGAACGGGGTGATCGCGTAGACGAAGCCCTCCAGCGGGCGGTGGTCGCTGCGGTTCCAGACCCCGTCCGAGGAGATCGGCTGCTCAGCCAGGATCTGCCGGGCGAAGTGCACGTTGAAGCGCAGGAAGTCGACCAGCTCGCAGGGGGTGTCGATCTCGGCCTGCTGCGCGGTCTTGGACTGGCCGAGCATGGTGGCCGCGGCCAGCGTCTCGCGCCAGGGGCCGGCCAGCAGGTCGGCGGCCCGGAGGAAGATCGCGGCGCGCGAGTCGAAGGAGAGCGCCTGCCAGGCCGGAGCGGCGGCCAGGGCAGCGTCGATGGCGTCCTGCGCGTCGGCCTGGGTGGCGTTGCGCAGCGTTCCGAGCCTCGCCGCGTGGTTGTGCGGCTGGACGACGTGGATCTCGGTGCCGCCGCCGAGGCGGCGCTCACCGTTGATCGTCATGGTCAGCTGGACCGGCTCCTGGCCGCCCAGCTCCTTCAGCTTGGCCTCCAGGCGGGCCCGTTCGGGGCTGCCGGGGGCGTAGCTGTGGACCGGCTCGTTCACCGGCGCGGGGACCTGGGTCACAGCATCCATGAGCGCACGCTCTCCTTCGGTTCATGCGGGGGATGCCGACGCGGGTCGCACGTCGGCCACAGGACGAACGCTATTCCTGCACCGGGCTCCACTTGATTGGCCGGGCGGCTAAAGTCCCCCGTACGGCGTTGTCCGGCCCGACGAAGGGATCACGGCGCGGTCACGGCCACCGCCGGGCGGGCCACCGGACCCGCCGGCCGCCGGCCGGGCCGCTCGCCCACTCCCGAGGCCTGTCCGCCCCGCTAAAATCGGCGGTACGCGATGGTCCGTTCGCACGATGCTCGACGGTCCGTTCGCACCACTCGCACTGATCCGCCCCGGTTCGCACGAGCGTGAAGGAGCCTCCGGTGTCGCAGCCCGCCGGCCTCCCGCTCCGTCAGCTGCTGATGTCCCTCGGCGAACCGCTGGTCGAGCTCCAGGCCGCCCCGCTGGGCCTGGACGTCGCGGTGCGCGACGTCGCGATCCTCGACCCGGAGGACCCTCCCACCGCCGCTCCGGGCGAACTCGTGCTCGCCATCGGCGCCCGGGGCCGGGCCGCCCTCCCCGCGCTGCGCGCGGCCGGCCGGGCGGGCGCCGCCGCGGTCGCGGTGAAGCTGGACGGCCCCGGCCAGGCCGACGCGCTGCGGGAGGCGGCCACCGAGGCGGGGGTGGCGCTGCTCTCGGTCCGCCGGGAGACCCGGTGGGAGCACCTGGACTCGCTCGCCCGGGCGATCATCGCCGGCCCGGACACCGCGGACGCCGCGGGCGCCCCCGAGCACAACGCGGGCGACCTCTTCTCGCTCGCCCAGACCGTCGCCGTGCTCACCCACGGCATCGTCTCGATCGAGGACACCTCCAGCCGGGTGCTGGCCTACTCCCGCTCCTCGGACTCCGACGAGGTGGACGACCTGCGCCGGCTCTCCATCCTCGGCTGGCAGGGCCCCGAGCCCTACCTCTCCAAGCTGCGCGAGTGGGGCATCTTCCAGCACCTGCGCACCTCGGACTCGGCCATCGCGGTGGACCCGCACCCGGAGCTGGGCCTGCGCCGGCGCCTGGCGATCGGCATCCGGACCGGCGCCCAGCCGCTCGGGACAATCTGGGTGCAGGAGGGCGCCCAGCCGCTGGCGCCGCTCGCCGAGCAGGCGTTGGTCGGCGCGGCCCGGGTGGCGGCGGCGCAGCTGGTCCGGCGGCGGCGGGAGCTGTCGGCGGACGTCCGGCTGACCCGCACCCTGCTCACCGGCCTGCTGGAGGGCTCGACCGGGCCGCAGTCGCTCGCCACCCACCTGGGCCTGGGCCTGCGCCGGCCCGCCACCGTGCTGGCGTACAGCGCGCCGACCACCGAGGCGCTGACCCGCGCCGAGGTGACCGGCCTGATCTCGGTGCACACCGCCGCCCGCCACCGCAGCGCGCTGCTCGCCCCGATCGAGTCCCGGGTCTACGTGCTGCTGCCCGAGCTGCCGGCCGGCCTGCCGATGACGACGGTCCGCGACTGGGCGCAGGAGGTGGTGGAGGCGGCCCGGGACCACCTGGGCGTCCCGCTGCGGGCGGCGATCGGCTCCACGGTGGACGGCCTGGCCCAGGTGCCCGACTCCCGGGCGCAGGCGGACCGGATCCTGGACGCCATGGGCCGGGGCGGGGTGGACCTGGAGGTCGCCGCACTGATCGACGTCCAGGCGGAGGTCCTGGTCAGCGAGATGCTGGCCCTGCTGCAGGAGCGCTCGGGCCTGCGCGACCCGCGGCTGACCGCCCTGACCGCGTACGACCGCCGGCACGGCACCCGGCTCGCGGAGTCGGTGCTGGCCTGGCTGGACGCGCTGGGCGAGGTCCGGGTCGCGGCGGACGCCCTGCACATCCACCCCAACACCCTGCGGTACCGGGTGCGCCGGGCCGAGCAGCTCACCGGTGTCGACCTCGCGCAGCCGCAGCAGCGCCTGCTGGCCATGCTCCAGCTGCGCCTGCCGGAGGAGTGACGCCCGCGTCCGGGGGCTCGGGAAAGCCGGACCGCGAAAACACGATCGGGAAAGCACGACCGGGAAAGCCGGGAGGGGCCCGCCGGAGCGGGCCCCTCCCGGCCTCAGCCTGATCAGGCGCCGTAGCCCTGACCGCGCTTGTGCTCGTTCAGGCGGTGCCACGGGCCGGTGATGGCCAGCTGGATGCCCGGGGTCTGGATGTTGGCGAACAGCGTCTTGCCGTCGTCCGAGAAGGTGACGCCGGTGAACTCGCTGAACTCCGGCTTCTCGGCGGAGCCGATGTTGAGCTCGTTGCGGGCGATCGGGTAGGTCAGCCCGTCCTCGGTGGCACCGAACAGGTGCGAGACGCCCTCGCCGTCCTCGGCGATCACGATGCCGCCGTACGGCGAGACGGTGATGTTGTCCGGGCCGTCGAAGTTGTCGTGGTCGCCCCAGACGTCGGTGTTGACGCCGAGCAGCACCTTCAGGGTGATGGTGCGGCGGACGGGGTTGAAGAACCAGACCTGGCCGTCGTGCTGGAGCGGGCTCTCCGAGCGGGCGAAGCTGGAGACGAAGTAGAAGCCGCCGTCACCCCACCACATGCCCTCCAGCTTGCGGGCGCGGGTGACCTCGCCGTCCTTGAACTGCTTGCGGACGGAGACGGTCCTGGCGTCGCGGTCCTGGACCTTGACCCAGTCCACGCCGTAGGTGGTGCCGACCTTGGTGGCGCGCGACAGGTCGTCGATGAACTTGCCCTGCGCGTCGAAGACCTTGAAGGCCTCCAGCGTGCCGGCGTCGTCGGCGAGCTTGCGCAGCTGGTAGCGGCCGTGCTTGAAGCCGGCCGGCGGGGTCCAGCGGAACAGCAGCCCGTTGGGGTTCGAGGCGTCCTCGGTCAGGTAGACGTGGCCGCGCTTCGGGTCCACCACGACGGCCTCGTGCGCGTAACGGCCGAAGGCCTTCACGGGCTTGGGGTCGAGGTTGTACTCGTCGTCGAACGGGTCGACCTCGAAGATGTAGCCGTGGTCCTTGGTGAAGCCGTTCTTGCCGGCCTTGTCCTCGGTCTCCTCGCCGGACAGCCAGGTGCCCCACGGGCTCACGCCACCGGCGCAGTTGGTGGAGGTGCCGGCGATGCCGACCCACTGCTCGACCGTGCCATTGCGCTTGGCGTGCACGATGGTGCAGCCGCCGGCCGCGCCCGGGTCGTAGACGTGGCCCTCGGTCAACGGCACCGGGTACGCCCAGCCGGAGCGGGCGCCGCTCAGCTCGTGGTTGACGACCAGCAGGTTGCCGCCGCGCTCGTCCTCGAAGGCGGAGGTGCCGTCGTGGTTGCTGGGCGTGAACTCGCCGGTGCGCAACTTGGTGACGCCCGCGCGGTTCACCACCTTGTAGCTGAAGCCCTTGGGCAGCGCGAGCAGGTTCTCCGGGTCCTTGACCAGCGCGCCGTAGCCGACCGCGGCACGCTCGGCGTCGGCGGTCGCGGCGTCCCGCACCTCGCCGCCGACCGGGGCGGCGATCGCGCCCGGGGCACTGGCCAGCGCCTCGGCGCTACCGGCGATCAGCACGCCGGCCCCGACGAGGGTGGAACGGTTGACGAAGTCCCGACGGGACAGCGACATGTGAGTCACTCCTGAGAGGTGGGGCGCCGACCGGAGCGGAGCCCGGTACGTGGCGTGCGAGGTGTCGAGGTAGCTCGTCGACGCCTGCAGACTCCGCCGGTGTGATGAACGCCCGGTGAAGCGGACACCGCGTCAGGGTGTTCATTTGCCGACCGTATTCGAATCCATGACCCGTTCTTTGCCGCGTGCACCGCAGGTCACGGCCGCGCCGCAGAACAGAACCGCGGAACAGTGCCACGGAACAGCGCCACCGAACAGCCGCCGAACGGAGCCGGAGAACAGCGCCACCGAACAGCCGCGGAACGGCGCGGCACCCGGCGCGGTGGTCCGTCGGCGGCCCTCACCGCCCCGCGCGGGCCGCCCGCCACTGCTCCCAGGCCGCGAGCCAGAGCTGCTCGCCGATCCGCTCCTCCTCCCAGCCGTCGCCGGCCGCGCCGGCACCGTCCGCCCGGTCCCGCCAGAGCTGCTCCCAGGCACGCTGCGCGGGCAGGCTCGCCACCTCGCTGGCGAAGACCGTGTAGCGGATGACCTCCTCGACCGCGGCCGCCCCCTCCACCGTGCCGACCACCCACTGGGTCTGCCGGGACAGCCGGTTGAGGTGGTTGACCATCGCGGTGACCGCCGCGACCGCCTCCTCCCGGCTCTCCGAGCCGAGCCGCATCTGCTGGCGGACCGCGGCCTCCCAGCGCAGCGCGCCGGTCTCGCCGCGCAGCCCGCGCGGCAGCCGCGGCGTGCGCCCGGCCCGGACCTGCGCCTCGATCGCCGCGGACTCGGCGATGCCGTGCTCGATCACCGCCCGGTGCGCCTCCAGCCCGACCGTCGGCGGGAGTTCGCGCTCCTCGACCGGGACGTACCGGGCCCGGCGGGCGGCGAGGCCGCGCAGCAGCGCCGTCCGGCCGCGCAGATGCCGCTCGACGTCCTCGATCGGGGCCAGTTCGAGGCTGCCCGGCCCCACGCCGCGCCCGCAGACCGTGACGGTCAGCCCGTCCACCCGGAACCGGCCCGCCCAGACCGGGCCGGCACCGGGGGTGGCGCCGAGGCCGGGCAGCGGGGCGTCCGGCCGGTCCCAGGGGTCGCGGAGGTCCTCGTGGACCTCCACCGCGCACGGCTCGCCGTCCACGGTGATCCACTCGCGCAGCGCCCGGACCCGGCCGGGGCAGTCGCCCTCGTCGACGCCGAGCTGCTCGTAGACCCGGTCGCGCTCGTCCTCGACCACGTCCTCCAGCTCGGGCAGCGCGCCCGGCCGGTCGGCCCCGGGACGGTAGGTGCGCACGGTGACGTACGGGCCGTCGGCGGAGGTCCAGTCGCCGGAGCAGACCTCGACCCAGGACAGCCGGCCGTCACAGGTCTCGAACGCGGTCAGCGCGTCACCGCCCGGGTCGGCGCCGCGCACGACGCCGTACACCGGGAAGCCGGCCGCGGCCAGGGTGCGGCGGGAGAACTCCTCCTGGTCGGTGAAGCGGTCCTCCCGTCCGCACGGGTCCATCCACCGCGCGCCGTCCCCCCGGAGACCGTCCTGCCTGCCACCGCTCTCCCGCGTCATCCCGCGCCGCACCCCCGTGTCCTCGCCGCCCGCACACCGCCTGCGGGACACGATACGTGGCCCGACCTGCCGGGTCATCAGCTCCTTTGCCCCGCCGGACGGATCGCCACCCGCGCCGTCGTGTCAGGACGCGCGTTTGTCAGTGCCGCTTCCTACGCTGTCGGGCATGACAGCAACCCAGGACTTTCCCGCCCGCATCAGCATCGTCACCCTCGGGGTGACCGATCTCGACCGCAGCGCCCGGTTCTACGAGGACCTCGGGTGGCGCCGTTCGTCGGTCTCCAGCCCGGAGATCGTCTGGTTCCGCACCGCCGACTCGGTGCTCGGCCTCTTCCCGACCGACGAGCTGGCCGCCGACGCCGGGGTCCCCGCCCTCGGCGAGCCGTCGTTCCGGGGCGTCACCCTCGCGGTGAACCTGGAGTCGACCGAGCGCGTGGACGCCGCCCTGCGGAGGGCCGTCGAGGCGGGCGCCACGGTGGTCAAGCCCCCGACCGCGACCAGCTGGGGCGGTTACTCGGGCTACTTCGAGGACCCGGACGGCCACCTGTGGGAGCTGGCCCACAACCCGTTCTTCCCGTTCACCGCGGAGGGCTCACTGGACCTGCCGTGACCGGCCGGGCGCCCCGCCCCGGCCGGTCCGGCCCCGCACGCCCCCTGGGCCCTCAGCTCTTCGAACGCGCCTTGAAGGCCGCCTTGCGGGCCTCCTTGGCCACCGTCCGGTCGAGGTGCAGCTCGCCGACCGCCTCCAGCACGTCCGCCGTGTAGGGGTGGTCGACCCGCCAGAGCTCGCCGAAGTAGCTCGCCGGGTTGCCGGTCACCGGCAGGTCGGCGATCAGCTCGCGAAGCAGTTCGGCGTCGCCGCCGGTGTCGAGCAGCTGGGCGGCGAAGGTGTCGATCACCGTCCACAGCGCCATCCCCCGCTCCGGCGCGGGCACATCGGTGGCGCCGAGATCCACCAGCCAGGCCCGCGCGGCCCCGCCCAGCTCCGGGTCGTCCAGCACCTCCCGGACGGCGGGCTCGGCGGGCCGGCCGATCATGCCCAGCGCCAGCCGGCTGAGCATCCGGCGCATCGGGGCGTACGCGTCGTTGCCGCGCGACGCCGCGAGCAGCTCGCGGGCCGCGTCCACCGGCTCCCGGTCGGTCACCCAGACCTGCAGCTCCTCCTCGGGCAGCACGTTGGCGGCCTCGCAGATCCCGCGCAGCAGCTCGGCGGCATCCCCCTGGGCCAGCTCGCCGACCAGCGGCGCGTCGTAGCCGTCCTCCAGCAGCCACTGCCGGATGCCGTACTGGCCGAGCGGGGTGAGCCGGACCAGGCCGAAGCGGGCCGACTCCTCCTCGTCCAGCGGCTCGTCGCCGACCCCGCCGCCGAGGGGCTCCTGCCCCTCCTCCTCGTCGAACAGTTCCGGGTCGATCGGGCGGTAGTCCAGCACGCCGAGTTCGGCGAGGTCGTTCAGCATCGGGTCCAGCGCGACCATCACATCGGTGATGTCGCCGAGCAGCTCCTCGCTCGGCTCCTCGCCCTCCGGGACGACCAGCAGCGCGGCCAGCACGCCCAGCGGCACGGTCTCGGTGCCCGGGTCGGCGAAGGCGGTCGTCTCGTAGAGCACCTGGAGCGCCTCGTCGAGCAGCTCGGCGGCCTCCTCCCGGGCCTCCTCGACCCGCGCCAGCCGCTCCTCGTCGTCGTCATCCTCCGACTCCGGCTCCGCCGCGGCCCCGGCGCGCTCGGCCGCCTCCTCGGCGGCCTCCTCCTCCGGCAGCGAGTCGGCCTCCACGGCCAGCTCCCGGACGATCCCGGCGGCGGTCAGCCAGAGCTCCAGGACGGTCTCCGCGTCCCCCCGCTCGGCCGGCTCCAGGTCCGGCCCGGGAATGGCCACGTGCTCACCGGCGGCGGTGGTGCCGATCTCGATGAGGTCCAGGTCGCAGGCCAGCGACCAGGCCCGCATCGCCTCGACCACGGCCTCCTCCGGCGCCTCCCCCTGCTCGGGCGCGAGGCCGAGCAGCCGGGCGGCGGGCGCCCGGTCCGGACCGGTGAGGTCGCCGAACTCGTCCACCTCCCGGTGCGGGGCCGTCCAGCGGGCCAGCTTCAGCGCGTACCCGAACATCGGCACGGCCTTCGCCTGGTCGGCCAGCTCGGACTCGGCCGGCAGCCGGACCGGCGGCACCAGCACGGCGGCGTCGTCCAGGTCTTCGTCGTCCAGCCCGTGCGCGGCGAACGCCCCATAGAGGTCCTGCAGCTCCAGGTCGGCGGGCAGCACAGCGCCGACCGCCCCCTCGTCCGGCGCACCCGCCGACGAAGCCCCAGCGTTCTTACGACGTCGTCCGGCCATTGTCGCGCGTTCTCCCTACCGCCAGCGGTCGGCCGATCCGTTCCGGCCGCAGTGGATCAGCTCCCTGTGCCGGTCCACCACCTCAGCGTATAGGCCGGGCACCCCCGATGCCCGGCCTCCAGGGGCGCGCGCCGCAACCGTGCGCCCACCCCTTATCCTTCGAATCGGCACCGTGCACACCCCGCGCGGGCCACCGGGCAACGAAGCCCCTCCACCCTCCTCGCCCGGCTCCGGGACGGAGGGTCCCATGCTCACCCGCTCCACCAGGAAGTCCCCGCACCGAGGCCACCACCACAGCGCCACCGGACGGGCGCGCCGGCACACCCCGCCGACCTTGGTGGTGCCCGGCCACAGGAGACCCCTGCCATGGCGGACCTCTCCCCTGCCGGCTCCGGCCTGCGCACCGCGCAGTTCGACGGACGCCGACTGTCGGAGGCCCTGCTTCCCCTGGAGCTCGCCCCGCGCGCCCAGCTCCAGCTCGCCGCGATCAGCCGATGGAACGCGCTCCGCGGCGTCCGTGTCGGCCTCGTCGCCGGCGCCCTCCTCCTCATGCTGATCGGTGCCAACCTGGCCACGCCGATCTACCCGCTGCTCCAGCAGCGGCTCTCGCTGACCGCGCTCGACACCACGATCCTCTTCACGGTGTACGTGTTCGCGCTGGTCCCGGTGCTCGCCGCGGTCGGCCACTGGTCCGACCACCTCGGCCGGCGCGCGCTGATCCTGCCCGCCGTGGCCCTGGCCGCCGCCGGGGACGTCGTCTTCGCCACCTCGGGCAGCTTCTGGCAGCTCGCCCTCGGCCGCGCCGTCCAGGGCGTCGCGGTGGGCCTGTCCACCGGCGCCGCCGGAGCCGCCCTCGGCGACCTGCTGCCCGACCGCCCCACGCTGGCGGCCAAGCTCACCCTGGCCTGTTCGGCGGGCGGCGTGGCGATCGGCCCGGTGGTCGGCGCCCTGCTGGCCGGCGGCTCCGACCCGCTGATGACGCCCTTCCTGCTGCACGCCGTCGCCCTGCTCGCGCTCTGTGTGCCGCTCGCCCTGGTCCACCCCCGGATGCCCGGCCGCAGCCGCCCGCCGGCCTCCCCGCCGCGCATCACCACCCCGGCGCACCTGCGCCCGCAGCGCCTCGCCCTGCCGTCTACCGGCCGCCGGGCGTTCCTGCTGGCCTCGGCCGCCGGGTTCATCTCCTACGCGGTCTTCGGCGTCTACCTCAGCCTGGCCCCGGCCTTCTCCGCCAAGCTGCTGCACACCGACTCCCGGCTGACCGGCGCCGTGGTGGCCGCGCTGCTGCTCGGCTCCTCCGCCGTGGCCCAGCTGCTCGTCCCGCCGACCGCCGACCGGCTGGTCATCGCCCTCGGCATGACCGGTCTGGCGACCGGCCTCGGCCTGGTCGTCACCGCCCAGTACACCGGCACGCCGGCGCTGCTGTTCATCGGCAGCGTCCTCGGCGGCTCCTGCCAGGGGGTCGCCTTCCGCTCTCTGTTCACCGGCGCGGTGGCCGCGATGAACCCGGAACGCCGGGGCTCCGAGCTCAGCTCCCTCTGGGTCATCGTCTACCTCGGCAGCTCGCTGCCGATCGTCGGCGTCGGCGCCCTCGTCCAGCGCTACGGCCTGCTCCCGGCCACCAGCGGCTTCGTCGGCCTCGCCGCCGTCCTCTGCGTCGCCCTGGCCGTCGCCGTCGGCCGCCGGCCCCGCACCGCCTGACCGACGGGAAGGCCGCTGCCCGGTACGGATCCCGTACCGGGCAGCGGCGTTCTCGAGCCCTACTCCGCCCAGGGCTTCCAGGTCTCCGTGGAGACCTCGAACCCGACCGGCTCCGGGAGCCGCAGCGGCTCACCGAACTTCCACTCGCCGAGCACCCGGTAGCTCCCCTCGCCCCGGCCCGGCTCACCGAACAGGCCTTCGCGGTCGCGGCACCAGCGTGGCCGCCCGCTCGCGGATATACCACTGCCGCGCGAATGATTCCCCCGAAGGGGAGACTCGCGCGGCAGTGGGTTGACGCAGGACGTCCGTCAGACGTTGAAGCCGAGGGCGCGGAGCTGCTCGCGGCCGTCGTCGGTGATCTTGTCCGGGCCCCACGGCGGCATCCAGACCCAGTTGATGCGCAGGTCCTGGACGAGGCCGTCGGTGGCGGTCCTCGCCTGGTCCTCGATGACGTCGGTCAGCGGGCAGGCCGCCGAGGTGAGCGTCATGTCGATGGTGGCCACGTCGGACTCGTCGATGTGGATGCCGTAGATCAGGCCCAGGTTGACGACGTCGATGCCCAGCTCGGGGTCGACGACGTCCATCAGGGCCTCGGTCAGGTCCTCGACGGAGACGGTGCCGGCGGTGGTGCCGACGATGACGGTCGGACCCTCCTCAGCGGAAGGGGCGGGCGTCTCGGTGTCACTCATGTGTCTGTCCTCCTCTTCTGCTTCAGTCGTTCAGGTCGTGCACGGCGGGCTGCTCGGCCAGGGCCTTGGCGGTGGCGTCCTTCCAGGCCATCCAGCTGAGCAGCGCGCACTTGACCCGGGCCGGGTACTTGGAGACGCCGGCGAACGCCACCGCGTCCTCCAGCACCTCCTCGTCCCCCTCGCCCTGGCCCTTGCTCTGCATCAGCTCCAGGAAGGCCTCCTGGACGGCCTGCGCCTCGCCGACGGTCTTGCCGACCACCAGGTCGTTCAGCACCGAGGCACTGGCCTGGCTGATGGAACAGCCCTGCGACTCGTACGAGACGTCCACGACCGTGGCCCCGTCGAGCCGCACCCGCAGGGTGATCTCGTCCCCGCAGGTCGGGTTGACGTGGTGCACCTCGGCGTCGCCGTCCCGCAGCCCCTTGCCGTGCGGGTTGCGGTAGTGGTCCAGGATGATGTCCTGGTACATCGAGTCGAGCTTCATGTCGTGGGCCGTCCCGTCAGCCGAAGAAGTTCCGGACGTGGTGCAGGCCGTCGATCAGGGCGTCGACCTCGCCCGGCGTCGAGTACAGGTAGAACGACGCCCGCGTGGTCGCGGGAATTCCGTACCGCAGGCAGACCGGCCGCGCGCAGTGGTGGCCGACGCGCACGGCGATGCCCTGCTCGTCCAGCACCTGGCCCACGTCGTGCGGGTGGATGTCGCCCAGCGTGAAGGAGATCGCGGCGCCCCGGTCCACGGCCGTGCGCGGACCGATGATCCGCAGGTCCGGGACCTCCAGCAGCCGTTCCACCGCGTACGCGGTGATGGCGTGCTCGTGCGCGGCGATCCGGTCCATGCCGATGTTCGACAGGTAGTCGATGGCCGCGCCGAGCCCGACCGCCTGGGCGATCGGCGGGGTGCCGGCCTCGAACTTGTGCGGCGCCGGGGCGTAGGTGGACGAGCCCATGGTGACGGTCTCGATCATCTCGCCGCCGCCGAGGAACGGCGGGAGGTCCTCCAGCAGCTCCTGGCGGCCCCAGAGCACGCCGATGCCGGTCGGGGCGAGCATCTTGTGGCCGGTGAAGGCGACGAAGTCGGCCTCCAGCGCCTGCACGTCCAGCACCATGTGCGGCGCGGCCTGCGAGGCGTCGATGACGACCAGCGCACCGACGTCCTGGGCCTTGCGCACGATGGCCTCGACCGGGTTCACCGTGCCGAGCAGGTTGGAGACCAGGGTGAAGGAGACGACCTTGGTCTTCTCGGTGATCAGCTCGTCGATGTTGGACAGGTCGAGCCGGCCCTCGTCGGTCAGCCCGAACCACTTCAGCTTCGCGCCGGTGCGCTGCGAGAGCAGCTGCCACGGGACGATGTTGGAGTGGTGCTCCATCTCCGTGATGACGATCTCGGAGTCGGCGTCCACCCGGTACGGCTCGTCCGCCCAGGTCAGCATGTTGGCGACCAGGTTGAGCGACTCCGAGGCGTTCTTGGTGAAGACCACCTCGTTGCGGCTCGGCGCGTTGACGAAGGCCGCGACCTTGTCACGGGCGCCCTCGTACAGCGCCGTGGCCTCCTCGGCGAGCACGTGGACGCCGCGGTGCACGTTGGCGTTGTGCCGCTCGTAGTAGGCGTTCAGCGCCTCCAGCACCTGGCGCGGCTTCTGCGAGGTGGCGGCGTTGTCCAGGTAGACCAGGGGCTTGTCGTCGTGCAGCAGGCGCTGCAGGACGGGGAAGTCCTTGCGGATCGCGTCGGTGTCGAGCAGACCCGGCAGGCCCGTGGCGGGGCCACTCGTCTCGGGGGTATGGATCACTCGGAAGCGCCACCCTTCACGTAGGACTCGTAGCCCTCTTCCTCCAGCTTGTCGGCGAGCTCGGCGCCGCCGGACTCGACGATGCGGCCGGCCGAGAAGACGTGGACGTGGTCGGGCTTGATGTAACGCAGGATGCGGGTGTAGTGGGTCACCAGCAGGGTGCCGACCTCGCCGGTCGAGCGGACCCGGTTGATGCCCTCGGAGACGACCCGCAGCGCGTCGACGTCCAGACCGGAGTCGGTCTCGTCGAGGATCGCGATCTTCGGCTTGAGGAGCTCCAGCTGGAGGATCTCGTGGCGCTTCTTCTCACCGCCGGAGAAGCCCTCGTTGACGTTGCGCTCGGCGAAGGCCGGGTCCATCTGGAGGGCCGCCATCGCCGCCTTGACCTCCTTGACCCAGAGCCGCAGCTTCGGGGCCTCGCCGCGGACGGCGGTGGCGGCGGTGCGCAGGAAGTTGGAGACCGAGACGCCGGGGACCTCGACCGGGTACTGCATGGCCAGGAAGACACCGGCCCGGGCCCGCTCGTCGACGGACATCTCCAGGACGTCCTCGCCGTCCAGCAGCACCGAGCCGCTGGTGACGGTGTACTTGGGGTGTCCCGCCAGCGAGTACGCCAGGGTCGACTTGCCGGAGCCGTTCGGACCCATGATCGCGTGGGTCTCGCCCTGCTTCACGGTCAGGTCGACGCCCTTCAGGATCTCCCGGGGGCCGGTCTCCGCCTCGACGGAGACGTGCAGGTCGCGGATTTCAAGGGTTGCCATATGTACTCAGGACTCCTGGTTGACGGAGACGAGCACATCGTCCCCTTCGATCTTTACGGGGTAGACAGCGACCGGCTTGGTGGCGGGCAGTCCGGAGGGCTTGCCGGTGCGCAGGTCGAAGCTGGAGCCGTGCAGCCAGCACTCGATCATGCAGTCCTCGACCTCGCCCTCGGACAGCGAGACGTTCGCGTGCGAGCAGGTGTCGTTGATCGCGAACACCCCCTCGTCGGTGCGGACGACGGAGACGGGCACGCCGTTGAGGTCGACGCGCCGGGGCACGTCCTCCTGGAGCTCGCTCAGCGCGCAGGCACGGAGAAAACTCATCGGCCTCAGACCGCCGCTTCCAGCTCGGCCTCGATCTTCTCCATGAGCTGCTCCTGGATCTCGGCGACGCCGATCTGCTGGACCAGTTCGGCGAAGAAGCCGCGCACCACCAGGCGGCGGGCCTCGTCGGCCGGGATGCCGCGGGCCCGCAGGTAGAACAGCTGCTCGTCGTCGAAGCGGCCGGTCGCGGAGGCGTGGCCGGCCCCGACGATCTCGCCGGTCTCGATCTCCAGGTTGGGGATCGAGTCGACCCGGGCACCGTCGGTGAGCACCAGGTTGCGGTTGAGCTCGTAGGTGTCGGTGCCCTCGGCGGCGGCGCGGATCAGCACGTCGCCGACCCAGACGGCGTGCGCGTCCTGGCCCTGCAGCGCGCCCTTGTAGACGACGTTGGAGCGGCAGTGCGGGGTGTCGTGGTCGATGACCAGACGGTGCTCCAGGTGCTGGCCGGCGTCGGCGAAGTACAGGCCGAACAGCTCGGCCTCGCCGCCGGGAGCGGAGTAGGAGACCCGCGGGTGGATGCGGACCACGTCGCCGCCGAAGGTGACCACGACGGACTTCAGCGAGGCGTCCCGGCCGACCAGGGCGGTCTGCTGGGCGGTGTGCACCGCGTCGCGGTCCCAGTCCTGGACGGAGACGAAGGTCAGCTTGGCGCCGTCGCCGAGCAGCAGCTCGACGTTGGCCGCGCGGGTGCCCGTCCCGGTGTGGTTGATCACCACGACGGCCTCGGCGAACGGCTTGACGTCGATCACCACGTGGGCGAAGCGGGTGCCGCCCTCGCCGTGCACGTCGATCTTCACCGGCTCGGTGAGCACCGTCTCCTTGGGCACGGTGACCACGAGCGCCTGCTCGAAGGCGCTAAACGCCTGGGCGGCGACCCGGTCGACCGGCTTGCCGGCCTTGCCCAGGCGGGCGTCGTCGCGGCCGACGGTCTCGGCGGTGACGCCGTCCGGCAGGCTCAGCTCGACCTTGTCCGCGCCCTTCTCCGCCTCGGCGGCGCTGCCGTCGTGCAGGCCCTTCAGGCGGTGCAGCGGGGTGAACCGCCAGTCCTCCTCGCGGCCGGTCGGCACCGGGAAGTCGCCGACCTCGAAGGAGGGCTTGACGGCGACGCGGGCGTCGATCGGCTGCTGGACGGTCGCGCGGCCGGTGCCGGGGCCGGCGAGCTGCGCGCCCGCCCCGGCGGTGCCGACCTCGATCGAACCGGCGGTGGTGGAACCGGCGGTGGTCCCAGCGACATTCAAAGGCGTGTCAGCCATGGCTGTCGTAGTGCTCTCTTCCTCAAAGTTGGTGGCTGGACTGCGTGCGGCTGTGCGTCAGCCGACGGAGCCCTCCATCTGCAGCTCGATCAGCCGGTTCAGCTCCAGCGCGTACTCCATCGGCAGCTCGCGCGCGATCGGCTCGACGAAGCCGCGGACGATCATGGCCATCGCCTCGAACTCGGTCATGCCCCGGCTCATCAGGTAGAAGAGCTGGTCCTCGCTGACCTTGGAGACGGTCGCCTCGTGGCCCATCGACACGTCGTCCTCGCGGACGTCCACGTACGGGTAGGTGTCCGAGCGGGAGATGGTGTCGACCAGCAGGGCGTCGCAGAGCACGTTGGACTTCGCGCCCTTGGAGCCCTCGCCGATCTCGATCAGACCGCGGTAGGAGGTGCGGCCGCCGCCTCGCGCCACCGACTTGGAGACGATGTTGGAGGAGGTGTTCGGCGCCATGTGGACCATCTTGGCGCCGGCGTCCTGGTGCTGGCCCTCACCGGCGAAGGCGATCGACAGGGTCTCGCCCTTGGCGTGCTCGCCCATCAGGTAGACGGCCGGGTACTTCATGGTGACCTTGGACCCGATGTTGCCGTCGATCCACTCCATGGTCGCGCCCTCGTACGCCACGGCGCGCTTGGTGACCAGGTTGTAGACGTTGTTCGACCAGTTCTGGATCGTCGTGTAGCGGCAGCGGCCGCCCTTCTTGACGATGATCTCCACGACCGCGGAGTGCAGCGAGTCCGAGGAGTAGATCGGCGCGGTGCAGCCCTCGACGTAGTGGACGTAGGCGTCCTCGTCGACGATGATCAGCGTCCGCTCGAACTGGCCCATGTTCTCGGTGTTGATCCGGAAGTAGGCCTGCAGCGGGATGTCGACGTGGACACCCTTCGGCACGTAGATGAAGGAGCCGCCCGACCACACCGCCGTGTTCAGCGCGGCGAACTTGTTGTCGCCGGCCGGGATGACGGTGCCGAAGTACTCCTCGAAGATCTCCGGGTGCTGCTTCAGCGCGGTGTCGGTGTCCAGGAAGATGACACCCTGCTCCTCCAGGTCCTCACGGATCTGGTGGTAGACCACCTCGGACTCGTACTGCGCGGCCACACCGGCCACCAGCCGCTGCTTCTCCGCCTCCGGGATGCCGAGCCGGTCGTACGTCGCCTTGATGTCGGCGGGCAGGTCCTCCCAGGACTCGGCCTGCTTCTCGGTCGAGCGCACGAAGTACTTGATGTTGTCGAAGTCGATGCCGGTGAGGTCCGAGCCCCAGGTGGGCATGGGCTTCTTGCCGAACAGCTTGAGGCCCTTGAGCCGCAGGTTCAGCATCCACTCGGACTCGCTCTTCTTCGCCGAGATGTCGCGGACGACGTCCTCGCTGAGCCCGCGCTTGGCGACGGAGCCGGCGGCATCCGGGTCGGCCCAGCCGTACTCGTAGGTGCCCAGGCCTTCGAGCTCCGGGTGCGAAACGGTGTCAGTCATGCGAGCTTCCTAACGCGCGGACGCTGAATCTTCGGTGGACGTACCGGCAGTCGGCACTGCACCGGAACCCGGACCCGCGCTGCGCAGGGAGGGCGACGATGCGGCACCGGGTGCCGGCACATAGGTGGTGCAGACCCCGTCGCCGTGGGCGATGGTGGCCAGCCGTTGCACATGGGTGCCCAGCAGTTGGGAGAAGACCTCGGTCTCCGCCTCGCAGAGCTGCGGGAACTGCTCGGCGATGTGCGCGACCGGGCAGTGGTGCTGGCAGAGCTGGGCGCCCGCCGGGGCTTTCGCCGCGGCCGACGGAACCCGCCGCACCGTGGCAGCGTACCCGTCGGCGCTGAGCGCCCGGGCGAGTGCCTCGGTCCGCTCACCGGCCTCGGCCTGGCGCAGGGCGTCCAGGTACTTCTCACCCTGCTTGCCGAACCGGGCGCGGGCAAAGGCGGCGACCGCCTCCTCGCCCGCCGCGCCGCCGCCCACCGCGTCGGAGATCCAGCGCAGCGCGTCGGCCGCGAGCTGGTCGTACGCCTGGTAGAAGGCGTCCCGACCGGACTCGGTGAGGGCGAAGACCTTGGCCGGGCGACCCCGGCCGCGGCTGCCGTAGACCCGCTGTTCACGGGCGTCGACCAGTCCTGCGGCGGCTAGGCCGTCCAGGTGACGGCGGACGGCGGCGGTCGTCAGACCGAGCCGGTTCGCCAGGTCGGCGGCGGAGGACGGACCGTGGTCGAGGATCGACCGGGCCACCCGGTCCCGGGTCGCGCGGTGACCGTCGAGCAGCACCTCGGTCGCGTTCGCGGGCACGGCGCAGCCGGGGGCCGACTCGGCCTCCTGCTGCGGGGAGTGCTCGCGCATGTTTTTCACAACACGATTGTTGCGTAATTACTTCCGCCGGGACAAGCCGTGATGCAGGCCTCACTCGTGTCATCTGTCACGCAGGTAAGCCTTACCTGACCTGCGAAAACGATCACCTGGCGCCGGTTCCGGCGGTCGTTCCGGCCCTCCTCGCCCCCCGGCGGCCCTCCGGACGGCCCGCCGACCAGGCCGTCGACCGCTGCACCCACCACCCCTTCGGCCGCCCGTCCGGTGCCGCGTCCGGCCCCGGCGCGGCCTCCCGCCCCGGGCCGCCGTGTTCGCGCCTCATACACTCGCCGGTATGCATTCCGAACCCGCGGTCCGGGTCACCGGGCTGGTCAAGCGCTACGGCACCAAGACGGCGGTGGACGGTCTCGACCTGACCCTCGCGCGCGGCGCCGTCACCGCCGTGCTCGGTCCCAACGGCGCCGGCAAGACCACCACCATCGAGATCTGCGAGGGCTACCGCCGCCCCGACGCCGGCACCGTCCGCGTCCTCGGCCTCGACCCGGTCGCCCAGGGCGCCGAGCTCCGCCCGCGGATCGGCGTGATGCTGCAGTCCGGCGGCGTGTACGCGGGAGCGCGCGCCGTCGAAATGCTCCGGCACACCGCCAAGCTGCACGCCCACCCGCTGGACGTGGACGCCCTGGTCGAACGCCTCGGCCTCGGCTCCTGCGGCCGGACCACCTACCGCCGGCTCTCCGGCGGCCAGCAGCAGCGGCTCGCCCTGGCGATGGCCGTGGTCGGCCGGCCCGAGCTGGTCTTCCTGGACGAGCCGACCGCCGGCCTCGACCCGCAGGCCCGCCGCGCCACCTGGGAGCTGGTCCGCGACCTGCGCCGGGACGGCGTCACCGTGGTCGTCACCACCCACCACATGGACGAGGCCGAGCAGCTCGCCGACCGGGTCGCCGTCGTCGACCGCGGCCGGGTGATCGCCGAGGGCACCCCGGACGAGCTCTGCCGCGGCGGCGCCGAGTCCTCGCTGCGCTTCGACGGCCCGCCCGGGCTCGACCTCGCCCCGCTGCTCAAGGAGCTGCCCGACGGCGCCACCGCCACCGAGGCCTGCCCCGGCAGCTACCGCATCGAGGCGCCCGTCGATCCGCAGCTGCTGGCCACCGTCACCGGTTGGTGCGCGGCCTCCGGCATCCTCCCCGAGCGGCTCGCCGTACAGCGCCGCAGCCTCGAAGACGTCTTCCTCGACCTGACCGGACGGGACCTCCGCTCGTGACGACCACCGACTACTCGCCCGCGCCCGGCGCCGCCCCGGTCGGCCGGATGCTGCTCGCGCAGACCGCCTTCGAGACGAAGATGCTGCTGCGCAACGGCGAACAGCTGCTGCTGACCGTCATCATCCCGACGGTGCTGCTCGTGCTCTTCTCCGCCGTCGACATCGTCGCCGTCGAGGGCCCCGGCAAGCGCGTCGACTTCCTGGCACCCGGCCTGCTGGCGCTGGCCGTGATGTCCACCGCGTTCACCGGGCAGGCCATCGCCACCGGCTTCGAACGCCGCTACGGCGTGCTGAAGCGGCTCGGCGCCAGCCCGCTGCCGCGCTGGGCGCTGCTCACCGCCAAGACCGGCTGCGTGCTGGTCACCGAGGCGCTCCAGGTCGCCCTGCTGAGCGTGATCGCGCTCGCCCTCGGCTGGTCCCCGCACGGCGACCCGTTCAGCGTCGTCGCCCTGCTCGTCCTCGGCACCGCGGCCTTCTCCGGCCTCGGGCTGCTGATGGCCGGCACCCTCAGGGCGGAGGCCACGCTGGCCGCCGCCAACCTGGTCTTCGTCCTGCTGCTGCTGGCCGGCGGCGTGATCGTGCCGCTGAGCAGGTTCCCGGCCGCCGTCCAGTCGGTGCTGGAGCTGCTCCCGATCGCCGCGCTGTCGGACGGCCTCCGCTCGGTCCTCCAGACCGGCGCCGGTGTGCCCTGGGCCGACCTCGGCATCCTGGGCGCCTGGGCGGTCGTGGCCCTGGCCGCCGCCGCCCGCTTCTTCCGCTGGGAGTGACCCTCGGGGCGCGCCCCGAGGGTCAGGGCCCGCCCGGCTCGTCCGGGTCCTTGGACCGGCGGTAGCGGGCGATCTGCCGCCGGGTGGTGGCCACCGCGACCGCGCCTGCTCGATCACGGTGTGCCACTCGCGGCGGATCTCGTCGTCGGGCGGACGCTCACCCCGGGCGATACCGACGAGCTCGTCACGCACCTCCCGGCCGAGCGCGGCCGAGCCGACGGTGACGAGCATGGCGCCGAAGAGTCCCGAGAGCGTCGCGAAGACGGCGCCCACGGCGCCGTACCGGGCGGCCGAGGAACTGAACAGGTGCGGTAGGTAGACCGTCGCACCCACCGAGTAGACCGCCGCCAGGACGCCCCCGACGACACCGAACGGGAGCAGGGCCCGCCAGGCGACCCGCCGCGCGGTGAGGATCCAGCCGCCCCAGACGAGGAAGGCCGCGGTCACCGGTGCCTCGGCCGCGGCCGCCCCCAGCTGCAGGCGCCCCCGGCCGAGGAAGCCGTAGACCAGACCGGTGGCCATCAGGTAGCCGGTGAGACCGGCCACCCACCACAGGTCGTTCAGCGTGTTGCGCACACTGAGCGGTCTGAGCTCCCAGGTCTGCTCGAACAGGCGCTGGACCGCCCGGGCGAAGCTCAGCACCGAGATCACGAGGAACACCGCTCCGAAGACACCGACGGTCGCGGCCGTGCCGGACGAGGGCGCGAACACCTGCCGGATGGCATCGGCGCCCTCCCCGGTGAGCTGGTAGCGGCCGATGATCCGCTCCGCCGTGTCCGCGTGCCCCGTGCGCGCCAGGACGCCGCCGGTGAGGATCGAGAGCGGGACGGTCGCCGCCAGCGCTCCGGCGGCCAGGGCCATCGAGCGGTCGAAGCCCACGAGCTTCTGGAAACGGCTGACGCAGCGCAGGGCGAAGGCCGGGCGAAGCCAGAACGTCAGCGTTCTGATGACGCGTTCGCGGCTGGTCCGGGCCGTCGCGCCCTCCTCGGATCTCCTCGGTCCCGTGCTGGCTGCGAGCGTAGCCCGCCCGGCCGTCGGCGGGAGCCCGCGACGCGGCCTTAGCGGCGGGTCCCGCTCTACGGGGCGAAGCCGGTCCCGCGTTCGGCGAAGATGCCCATCGCCTCCCCCAGGAACTCCACCATCCTGGGGTGGTAGGAATTGTGGAAGTCCCTCATGTCGTCGTTCTCCGCGTAGAAGAGCGCCATGCCGACGTAGGCCTTCCTGGTGGGGACGTAGAACCGGCAGGCGATGTCGAAGTGCCTGCCGACGAACTCCTGGATCTGCGGGTCCCCGGGCAGGGAGCCCTCCACAACGGCCGCGATCTCCTTGTACAGCGCGTCCCAGTCCTGGTGGACCCGGTCCCGGTCCACGTGCTCCCAGTGGTCGGTCTCGGCAAGGCTCTTCGCCTGCTCCCCGGCCAACGCCCGGCGACACTCGTCCTCGTACTGATTCCCCATGGCACCGATTCCCGTGATTCCTGTGCCCCGTCGGCGAATTCCCCGGGGCCCGACCGACCTGCCGACGTTGATCAACTGCTCGGTCCCGGCCGAACAGTGGCACACCCCCGCAGGGGCGGCAATCCGTTTTGTTCGGCCCGGCGCCGAGCGCCCGGCCCGGTTCGGCACCGCCCCCGCCCGCACCGGGTGATGCCGTCCGATACGTTCGACCGCATCCCGTGGCAGGACGGGCCCGGATCTACGCGCGAGGGAAGTCATGGCCGCCATCCACCGCACCACCATGAAGCCCACCAAACTGGAGCTGCTCACCGGCTGGCTGCCGAAGCAGAGCTGGTACGTGGGCACCGCAGGCACCCCGGAACTGACGACGGCCGGCGGGTTCCGGCTGGACGATCCGGCGGGCGAGGTCGGGATCGAGTTCATGGTCGTGGTGGACACCTCCGCGCCGGAACCGGTCGCGTACCTGGTGCCGCTGGCCTACCGGGGGACGGCGCTGGCGGATGCCCCCGCCGAGGCGCTGATCGGCACCTCCGAGCACGGGGTGCTCGGCACCCGGTGGATCTACGACGGCGCCCACGACCCGGTGGTGACGGCGCAGTCGCGCGCGCTCCTGCGCGGCGGGGCCGTCCCGCAGCACCAGAGCCTGAGCGACACCCCCGACCCCGGCGTCACCGTGCACGGCGCACCGGCCGCCGAGGCGTTCGACGTCCGGCTCAACCGCGTCCTGCGGCCCACGGAGGCCGCGGATGCCGCGAAGGGCCCTGCCGCGCGCCTGGTCGCCGGGTGGACCTGGCCGGACGGCACACCCGCCCGGGGCGTCTTCGCGACCGTCACCCCGGGCTAGCAGGCCACGCGGGACCCCGGCACAGAGCACGGTGGCCCCCGCTCGTCGTGCGAGCGGGGGCCACCGTGCGATCGGCCGCGGGCGTCAGCTCTCGCTGCCGCCGCTGCGGCGCTTGCGGGCCAGCAGGACGAGCGCGCCGCCGAGCAGGACGACGCCGCCACCGGCCGCGGCGATGATCGGGGTGGCGTCGCTGCTACCGGTCTGGGCGAGCACCGGCCCCGGGGTGGCGGTGCTCGGCGCCGGGGTGGGCGTCCGGGTCGGGGTGGGCGTCGCCGTGGGGGTCTTGGTGGGGGTCGGCGTCGGGCTCGACGTCGGGGTCCTGGTGGGCGTGGGGGTCAGGGTGGGCGTCGGCGTCGGGGTTGCCGTGGGCGTGGGGGTGGGGGTGGGGGTCGGGGTCTTGGTGGGCGTGGGGGTCGGGGTGGGCGTCGGGGTCTGGCAGACCTCGATCGTCTTGGTCTCCGTCTTGTTCCAGTCGGCGTTCTTCGGGTCCTCGGTGGTGGTGACCACGAAGGTCGCGCTGACCGGCTTGGCGTGGTCCTTCACCGGGAACGTCCCGTGGAACTCCTTGCCGAACGGCTTCTGGTCGAGCACCTTCTCGCCGTCGACGGTCAGGCTGACGACGTTCTTCACACCGCTCGCGTCGCTGTAGTTGGTCAGATCGATCACGATCTTGTCGCAGGTCACCTGCCACTTGGGCGCGTGCGCCGAGGCGCTGGTCGCCAGTGCCAAGGGCAGCAGGACGGCGGCTGCCGCCGTCCCCGCCAGTGCCGCGTTCCTGATGCCGATCTGCCGCCGCTGTCGCGCCATTTCGTTGTCCCCTCCGAACGGTCTTGCGCAGCAGGCTTGTTGAAAGGCTCGCGGTGGCCCGCCACGACTGTCCGGGGGACTCTACCGGCACACCCTCACCTCCCCACACCCCGCCGTACGACCGGATTTCGACTGTCCGTCCGGCCTCGGTTGTGCAAGGAGCAGCCCATCACGGCGGCGACCTCGTACGACACCCGTTCGGCGAACTTGAACGTATTCCGTCACAGTGGCGCAAACGCACTGCCCCCGGCGGTCGAATCCGACCACCGGGGGCAGCACTACGGTCGCCCGGCGGGCCGTCAGGCCTTCCTGGCCGCCCGGCGACGGGCGGCCACCACGATCGCGCCACCGGCGGCGATCACGACGGCGCCGGCGATCGTCAGCGGGACGACCGGGCCGGAGCCGGTGTGGGCGAGGCCGCCTCCGGTGGTCGCCTCCGCCGACGGGGCGGCCGAGGCGCTCGGCACCACCGCCACCGACGGGGAGGCGGAGGCCGCCGGGCTGCCCGTGGCGCCCGGGCCCGGTGTGCCGGTCGTCGGAGCGGACGGGCTGCCGGAGCCGCCCGGGGTCACCGAGGCGCCGGGCGTCGCCGGCGTGCTCGGGGTCACCGACGCGCTCGGCGTGGAGGACGGCGACGGCGAACCGCTCGGCACCACCGGCGGCACGGTCGGCACGGTGGTCGGCGGCACCTCGGTGTTCAGGCAGCCGGTGAACGGGTAGTGGTGCGTCTCCGCGCCGCCCTTGCCGGTCAGCGACTTGGCGATCACCGAGCCGTTGACCGGTCCGCCGCTGCCGAGGTCGAAGGCGGCGTTCGGCGCCAGCACGGTGCCGGCCCAGGCGGCCTGGCTGTTCTTGACCACCTTGGTGGCGGTCGGGAAGTTCCAGAGCAGCTTGGCCCGGACCGCCCCGCCCGACGCGCTCTGCAGCTTGTCGTCCAGGACGTAGGCCTTCTTGCCCTCGTCCCACAGGTGGAAGCCCGTGGTCCGGGCGGCGGCCATGTCGTAGCTGTCGCCGGTCACGGTGACGACGGTGACCGATCCGACCGGCACCTTCACGAAGACGTCGGTGGCGCCCTGGAGCGTCGCCGCGCTGACGGTGAAGCTGTTGAGCGTGGCGTCGGCGCTGCTCAGGTAGAGCTGCGCGCCCTTCGCCTCGACCTTGGCGCCGGCGGTCTGCGCCCCGGCCGCGAGGGCGGTGGCGGCCGAGCGGAGCTTGGCGAACTCGGCCTTGAAGTCGATCGGGGAGGCGCCCTGACTGATCTTGCCCTGGTGGGCGTCCACCACGGCGCCGGGGGCCTTCGAGCCGTAGACGCCGTTGCCCTTCATCACCTGGGTGTTGGGCCCGGTGATCTTGCCGGCGACGACCAGCGCGTTGCCGCCGGGAAGCGCCGCGACCTGGTCCGCGGTCAGTTCCTGGCCGATCGAGAAGCCGCCGGTGAAGTCCGCGTTGCCGCCGACCGCCACCGCGCCCTCGGCGTCCGGCGTGTGGGTGTCGTCGCCCTCGATGAACTCCCCGTAGAGATTGGCGACGCCGAGGCTCTGGCACTGCCGGCCGGGCTCGGCCGCGTGCGCGGCCGGGGCGATCAGACCAGCCAGGGCGAGGGATCCGCCGAGTGCGAGCGCTGCGGCGGGTGTGGGTATGCGCATGTGCAGGATCTCCGCTTACGTGCGGGGGTGGGAGCGGTCCCGGAAAAAGGTATGGACCAAGCCGCACTCTTTCGGCCACCGAGTGATTGGTCAAGACCAATGTCCGCCTTGCCCGAACAGTCCCGTTCGGGCCGAACGGCCCGCCCCGGGACCCACCGGACGGCCCCCGGGGCGACGGCCCGGACGGCACCCGCCCGGCGCGACCCCGCCCCGCCCCAAGATCGGCTGTAAGGCCGCCTACGATTGACCCCGTGCCTACCCCCTTCTCCCTGCTCGCCGACCGCTGGCAGCCGTCCGCCGCCATGGTCCGGCGCGCCGCGTTCGCCGCGCTGGTGATGAGCGTGGTGATCGTCGTGACCGGCGGAGCCGTCCGGCTCACCGCCTCCGGCCTCGGCTGCACCACCTGGCCCCGCTGCACCGGCGAGAGCATCACGCCGACGCCCGAAATGGGCCTCCACGGCATCATCGAGTTCACCAACCGGATGTTGACCTACGTGCTGAGCGCCGCGGTCGGCTGGGCGATCCTCGCCGCCCGCTGCCACCGGCCCTGGCGGCGCGGTCTGAGCAGGCTCGGCTGGGCCCAGTTCTGGCTGGTGATGAGCAACGCCGTGATCGGCGGCATCACCGTGCTGACCGGCCTCAACCCCTACACGGTCGCCGTCCACCTGATCTCCGCGATGGCCCTGGTCTGGGTCGCGCTGCTGATGTGGGAGCGCTCGCGCGAGGGCGACGGCCCGCCGCGGCCGGCCGTGGCCGGTCCGATCGTCCGGCTCTCCTACGTCCTGGTCACCGTGATCGGCCTGCTGGTGGCGGCCGGGACGCTGGTGACCGGTGCCGGGCACCACCCCGGGACGCCCAAGGACAACAAGCTGGTGCCGCGGATCCCCCTCGACTACGACCGCCTCGCCCAGGTGCACGCCGACCTGGCGTTCGTCTCGGTCGGCCTGGCGGTCGCGGTGCTCTTCGTGTTCGCCGCCGTGAAGGCCCCGCCGGCCGCCCGCGCGCGGGCCCGCGAGCTGCTCGCGGTGCTGCTGCTGCAGGGCGTGCTCGGCTTCGTCCAGTACTTCACGGACGTCCCGGAGCTGCTGGTCGGCATCCACATGCTGGGCGCCACGCTCACCTGGATCGCCGTCCTGCGCATCCCGCTGGCGCTGCGCGTGCGCGAGGGCGCCGCGCCCACCGCGCCGCTGCCCGCGCAGGCGCCGCGGACCGCCGCGGTCTGAGCGTGCGAGAGGGGCCCCGGGGAAACCCGGGGCCCCTCTCGCGTACTCGGCGCGGCCTCAGCCGCCGATCTGGATACCGGCCATCCGCTTCCACTCGTACGGGCCGGTCCTGACCTTCAGGCCCAGCTCGCCCTCGAAGCTGTCGTGCAGGGTGACCCCGGCCAGCTCGGCGGCCCGGCGGCCGACGGCGTAGCTCGGGGCGACCTGGTCGCCCCAGGCGCCGTCCGCGCCGACCACGACGATCCGGGTGGCGACGGTGCCCACGTACTCGACGACGCCGTCGGCGCTGCCGCCGTGCTGCTTGGCGAAGGCGGTCAGGTGCTTGGCGATGCGCTTGGCGCGGCGCTCGACGCGGGCGTCCGGCGCGGCGGGGGTGGCGGTCTCTGCGCTGCTCATGCCCGCATGCTACCGATCGGTAGCGGAGCTGGCGACGGGACCGGGCTGTGCACCGGACCACATACTGGAGCGGTGACCTTCCAAGGCTGGCCGGCCGAGGCCCTAGAGTTCTACGAGCACCTGGAGACCGACAACTCCAGGACCTTCTGGCAGTCCCACAAGGACCGGTACGAGCACGCCGTGCGGGAGCCGATGGAGCGACTGCTCGCCGAGCTGGAGCCCGGGTTCGGGCCGGGCAAGATCTTCCGCCCCAACCGGGACGTCCGGTTCAGCGCCGACAAGTCCCCGTACAAGACGCACATCGGCGCCCACCTGGAGAGCGGCGGCTACATCCAGCTCTCCGCCGACGGCCTGGCCTGCGGCAACGGGCTGTACCGGCTCGCCCCGGACCAGCTGGCGCGCTACCGGGCCGCCGTCGCCGAGGAGGTCGGCGGCGCCGAGCTGGAGCGGGTGATCGCCCGGGTCCGCGCGGCCGGGCCGGAGGTGGTCGGCCGGGACAGCCTCAGGTCCGCGCCGCGCGGCTACCCCCGGGACCACCCGCGGATCGAGCTGCTCCGCCACAAGGGGCTGGTCGCCTGGCAGGAGTGGCCGCCGGCGGCGTGGCTCGGCACCCGGGCCGCCCACGACCGGATCACCGGCTTCCTGCGGGCCTCCCAGCCGCTGCGGGACTGGCTGGACGACCGGGTGGGACCCTCCGAACTGCCCCCGCGCTGAGACGCGGAAGGGGCCCCGGTCCGAAGACCGGGGCCCCTTCTCCACGTCGGCGGCTACTTCACGAACGGATCCACCGCGATCACCACGAACAGCAGCGTCAGGTAGGTGATCGACCAGTGGAAGAGGCGCATCTCCTTGAGCTGCGCACCGACCACCCCGGCCTTGGCCCGGGCGTACAGTCCGTGCGCCTCCTTCAGCCAGGCCGCGCCCAGCACGACCGCCGAGACGGGGTACAGCCAGCTGGTCTCCGCCAGCGGCCAGAGCGCCAACGAGACGGCGACCATCACCCAGGAGTAGAGGACGATCTGCTTGGCGACCGCCAGGTTGCCCTTGACCACCGGGAGCATCGGCACGCCGGCCCGCTCGTAGTCCTCGCGCACCTTCATCGACAGCGGCCAGTAGTGCGGCGGCGTCCAGAAGAAGATGACCAGGAAGAGCACCAGCGCCGACCAGGACACCGAGCCGGTGACCGCCGCCCAGCCGACGAAGACCGGCATGCAGCCGGCGATCCCGCCCCAGACGATGTTCTGCGCGGTGCGCCGCTTCAGCCCCAGCGTGTAGACGAACACGTAGAACAGCAGGGCCGACAGCGCCAGCAGCGAGGAGAGCGCGTTGACCAGGAAGCCGAGCCAGAGCGTGGAACCGACCGCCAGCGCGATGCCGAAGACCAGCGCCTCGCGCGGTGACACCATCCCGGTGACGAGCGGCCGCCGCTCGGTGCGCGACATCACCGCGTCGATGTCGCGGTCGATGTACATGTTGAGGGCGTTGGCGCCACCGGCCGACAGGTAGCCGCCGATGACCACCTCGAGGACCAGCAGCGGATCCGGGACACCGCGCTGCGCCAGGAACATCACCGGGACGGTGGTGATCAGCAGCAGTTCGATGATCCGAGGCTTGGTCAGTGCGACGAATGCGCCGACACGGGCCCCGAACGGCCGGTGCGCAGGCGTCGCCCCGGTGACCCCGGCGGGACGGGATTCGACGGCGGTCACTAACACCCCAACTGAAGATGAATCTTCGCAGGCGTCCACCGGAACGATGTTCCCGAATCGTCCGCTCTGCGCGTACCACGCCACCTTAGACGCTCCATATCTCCCCACCGGCTCCGGGGTCCCCCGGGCGGGGCGGAACGCACACCCCTGGGTGAACCCCTGGGCGAACACACGAAGCCGACCTGCTGCGATACCTGTCCCCCGTCCCGGCCCCCGAACGGGCAGAGGCCGTGAAACCGGGAGAGGCTGGGACAAAAGAACCCTTCGAACCCTCGTGGGAATCGCCATACGGAAATGCCCGTTGTCTCAGCACGGAGGGTGATCCCCGACCCGGACGGTAGGCTCGCACCGAGAAGCGGGATCTACCCTCCGTGACCGGCACCACCCAGCGTCCGGCCCCATCGACGTGGCCGACCCGGTCCCCTTCACGGGGTCACTCTTCACAACGGAAGGAGCCCTGAGACAGGGTGAGCACGACGCCGACGAATGCATTCGAGTGGTCCGAGCTGGACGAGCGGACGGTCGACACCGCCCGCGTCCTGGCCATGGACGCGGTCCAGAAGGTCGGCAACGGACACCCCGGGACGGCCATGTCGCTGGCCCCGGCGGCGTACCTGATCTTCCAGCGCTTCCTGCGCCACGACCCGACCGACCCGGCCTGGGTGGGCCGCGACCGTTTCGTCCTCTCTCCCGGGCACACCAGCCTGACCCTCTACACGCAGCTCTACTTCTCGGGCTACGGCCTGGAGCTGGACGACCTCAAGGCGTTCCGGGTCGCGGGCAGCCGCACCCCGGGCCACCCCGAGCACGGTCACACCGCGGGTGTCGAGACCACCACCGGCCCGCTCGGCCAGGGCATCGGCAACGCCGTGGGCATGGCGATGGCCGCCCGCTTCGAGCGCGGTCTGTTCGACCCGGACGCCCCCGCCGGCGAGTCGCCGTTCGACCACACCATCTGGGCCATCGTCTCCGACGGCGACCTGGAGGAGGGCATCTCCGCCGAGGCCTCCTCGCTGGCCGGCCACCAGAAGCTGGGCAACCTGGTCGCGCTCTACGACGACAACCACATCTCGATCGAGGGCGACACCGAGACCGCCTTCTCCGAGGACGTGCTCAAGCGCTACGAGGCGTACGGCTGGCACGTGCAGCGGGTCGCCCCGAAGTCCAACGGCGACATCGACGTGGCCCTCGTGGCCGAGGCGCTGGCCGCGGCCAAGGCCGAGACCTCCCGCCCGTCGATCATCGCGATGCGCACCATCATCGCCTGGCCGGCCCCGGACGCGCAGAACACCGCCAAGGCGCACGGTTCCGCGCTCGGCGCCGCCGAGATCGCCGCCACCAAGAAGGTCCTGGGCTTCGACCCGGAGAAGACCTTCGAGGTCAGCGACAAGGTCATCGAGCACGCCCGCCAGGTGATCAAGCGCGGCAAGGCCGCCCGCGACGAGTGGCAGCGCTCCCTCGACGCCTGGCGCGCCGCCCACCCGCACCGCGCCGCCGAGTTCGACCGCATCCAGGCCGGCGAGCTCCCCGACGGCTGGAAGAAGGCCGTCCCGGTCTTCGCGGCCGGCAAGGACGTCGCCACCCGCAAGGCCTCCGGCGAGACCCTCAAGGCGCTCGGCGCGGTGATCCCGGAGCTGTGGGGCGGCTCGGCCGACCTCGCGGAGTCCAACCTCACCACCATCGACGAGGACAGCTCCTTCCTCCCCGAGGGCAACCCGCTGAAGTCGGCCAGCCCCTACGGCCGGACGATCCACTTCGGCATCCGCGAGCACGCCATGGGCTCGACCATGAACGGCATCGCGCTGCACGGCGGGACCCGGGTCTTCGGCGGCACCTTCCTGGTCTTCGCCGACTACATGCGCCCGGCCGTCCGCCTGGCCGCGCTGATGAAGCTGCCGGTCACCTACGTCTGGACGCACGACTCGATCGGCCTCGGCGAGGACGGCCCGACCCACCAGCCCGTCGAGCACCTCGCCTCGCTGCGCGCCATCCCGGGCCTGTCGATGGTCCGCCCGGCCGACGCCAACGAGACGGCCGTCGCCTGGCGCACCATCGTCGAGCGGCACAGCAGCCACCCGGGCCCGGTCGGCCTGGCGCTCACCCGCCAGAACGTCCCGACCTTCGACCGCGAGGTCTTCGGCTCCGCCGAGGGCACCGCGAAGGGCGGCTACGTCCTGGCCGAGGCGTCGACCGGCGACCCGCAGCTGATCCTGCTCGCCACCGGCTCCGAGGTCCAGCTGGCCGTCAGGGCCCGCGAGGTCCTGGAGGCCGAGGGCGTCGCGACCCGCGTGGTCTCGCTGCCGTCCTTCGAGTGGTTCCAGGAGCAGGACCAGGCCTACCGCGACAGCGTGCTGCCGCCGTCGGTCCGGGCCCGCGTCTCGGTCGAGGCCGGCATCGCCCAGGGCTGGCGCGAGCTGGTCGGCGACCACGGCCGGATCGTCTCGCTGGAGCACTTCGGCGCCTCCGCCGACTACCAGGTGCTCTTCGAGGAGTTCGGTCTGACCGCCGAGCGGGTCGTCGCGGAGGCGCACAACGCCCTGCGCTCGCTCGAAGCCGTCAACCGCTAGTACCGCCTGGGCCGCGTGCCCGCCCGCACAGCGGGTACGCGGCCCGTCTGACGACCCCACAGACAGATGAAGACAGAAGAAGGACTGAGCACCATGACTGACGCACTGAAGCGCCTCAGCGACGAAGGCGTGGCGATCTGGCTGGACGACCTCAGCCGGAAGCGACTGAACACCGGCAACCTCGCCGAGCTGGTACAGAACAAGCACGTGGTGGGCGTCACCACCAACCCCACCATCTTCCAGAAGGCCATCGGCGGCGGGGACTCCTCCTACGACGGCCAGCTGCGCGACCTCGCCGTCCGCAAGGTCACCACCGACGAAGCCGTCCGCATGATCACCACCTCGGACGTCCGGGACGCCGCCGACGTGCTGCGCCCGGTCTACGACGCCTCCAACGGCCGCGACGGCCGGGTCTCCATCGAGGTCGACCCGCGGCTGGCCCACGAGACGGCCGCGACCGTCGCCGAGGCCAAGCAGCTCTGGTGGCTGGTCGACCGCCCGAACGTCTTCATCAAGATCCCCGCCACCAAGGCCGGCCTGCCCGCGATCGCCGAGGTCATCGGCAAGGGCATCAGCGTCAACGTCACGCTGATCTTCTCGCTGGAGCGCTACCGCGCGGTGATCGACGCCTTCCTGACCGGTCTGGAGGCCGCCAAGGCCAAGGGCCTGGACCTCTCGCAGATCGAGTCGGTCGCCTCCTTCTTCGTCTCCCGCGTGGACACCGAGATCGACAAGCGCCTCGACGAGGTCGGCGGCGACGCCAAGCAGCTGCGCTCCAAGGCCGCCCTGGCCAACGCCCGCCTGGCCTACCAGGCGTACGAGGAGGTCTTCGGCAGCGTCGACGGCAAGACCGCCGGCAGCGACCGCTGGAAGGCCCTGGAGGCCGCCGGCGCCAAGCCGCAGCGCCCGCTCTGGGCCTCCACCGGCGTCAAGGACCCGGCCCTGCCGGACACCCTCTACGTCACCGAGCTGGTCGCCCCCGGCACCGTCAACACGATGCCCGAGGCCACCCTGGAGGCCACCGGCGACCACGGCGTGATCACCGGCGGCACCATCGTCGCCAACTACGCCGACGCCACCGAGGTGATGGCCGCCATCGCCGCCGCCGGCGTGGACTACGACGACGTGGTCCAGGTCCTGGAGGACGAGGGCGTCCAGAAGTTCGAGCAGTCCTGGAACGAGCTGCTCGACACCGTCACCGCCTCGCTCGCCTCGTTCGCCGACGAGAAGTGACCCCTGCTCACAGCCAGCGCACGAAAGCGGAGCACATCCAGTGAGCACTGATTTCCCTGAGTTGACGTCGGACTCGGACCCGAGCGACGCTCCCGCCGCTCCCGTCAACCCGCTTCGTGACCCCACCGACCGGCGGCTCCCGCGCATCGCGGGGCCGTCCGGCCTGGTCATCTTCGGGGTCACCGGCGACCTGTCCCGCAAGAAGCTCATGCCGGCCATCTACGACCTGGCCAACCGCGGCCTGCTGCCGCCGGGCTTCTCGCTCGTCGGCTTCGCCCGCCGCGAGTGGAAGGACGAGGACTTCGCCAAGGAGGTCCACGACGCGGTCAAGGAGCACGCCCGGACCCCGTTCCGCGAGGAGGTCTGGCAGCAGCTCGCCAAGGGCATGCGCTTCGTCCACGGCACCTTCGACGACGACGACGCCTTCGACAAGCTCCGGGCGACCATCGAGGAGCTCGACAAGGCCCAGGGCACCGGCGGCAACTTCGCGTTCTACCTCTCGGTACCGCCGAAGTTCTTCCCGACCGTCGTCCAGCAGCTGAAGAAGCACGGCCTGGCCGACCCGCCCCAGGGCTCCTGGCGGCGCGCCGTCATCGAGAAGCCCTTCGGCCACGACCTGGAGAGCGCCCAGGAGCTGAACCGGATCGTCCACGAGGTCTTCCCCCGTGACGAGGTCTTCCGGATCGACCACTACCTGGGCAAGGAGACCGTCCAGAACATCCTGGCGCTGCGCTTCGCGAACCAGATGTTCGAGCCGATCTGGAACCGGTCGTACGTCGACCACGTGCAGATCACCATGGCCGAGGACATCGGCATCGGCGGCCGGGCCGGCTACTACGACGGCATCGGCTCGGCCCGCGACGTCATCCAGAACCACCTGCTCCAGCTGATGGCGCTCACCGCCATCGAGGAGCCGGCCTCGTTCCACCCCAAGGCGCTGGTGGCCGAGAAGCTCAAGGTACTCAGCGCCGTCAAGCTCCCGGCCGACCTGGGCAAGCACACCGTGCGCGGCCAGTACGCGGCCGGCTGGCAGGGCGGCGAGGAGGTGCTCGGCTACCTCGACGAGGACGGCATCAACCCGGACTCCAAGACCGACACCTACGCGGCCATCAAGCTGGAGATCAACAACCGGCGCTGGGCCGGGGTGCCGTTCTACCTGCGCACCGGCAAGCGGCTCGGCCGCCGGGTCACCGAGATCGCGGTGGTCTTCCAGCGCGCCCCGTACCTGCCGTTCGACTCCTACGCGACCGAGGAGCTGGGGCAGAACGCCCTGGTCATCCGGGTCCAGCCGGACGAGGGCGTGACGGTGCGGTTCGGCTCCAAGGTGCCGGGGACCTCCTTCGAGGTCCGGGACGTCACGATGGACTTCGCCTACGGCGAGTCCTTCACCGAGTCCAGCCCGGAGGCCTACGAGCGGCTCATCCTCGACGTGCTGCTCGGCGACGCCAACCTGTTCCCGCGCCACCAGGAGGTCGAACTCTCCTGGCAGATCCTCGACCCGATCGAGAAGTACTGGGACGACCACGGCAAGCCCGCCCAGTACCCGGCAGGGACCTGGGGTCCGGTCGAGGCCGACGAGATGCTCGCACGAGACGGCAGGAGCTGGCGCCGGCCATGAAGATCGACCTCACGGACACCACGTCCAGCAAGATCAACGCAGCCCTGATGGAGGCGCGCCGGGCCAGCGGCTCCACCGCCGCCGGCATGGTGCTCACCCTGGTGATCGTGACCGACGAGGGCAGCGCCTACGACGCCCTCAAGGCCGCCAACGACGCCTCCCGCGAGCACCCCTCGCGCACCCTGGCGGTCATCAAGCGCGCCGGGCGCTCGCCCCGGGCGCGCGCGGAGACCCGCCTGGACGCCGAGATCCTGGTCGGCACCGCCGCCGGCTCCGGCGAGACGGTCGTCCTGCGCATGCACGGCGAACTCGCCGCCCACGCCCAGTCGGTCGTCCTGCCGCTGCTCCTGCCGGACGCCCCGGTGGTGGTCTGGTGGCCCGAGAATGCGCCGCTGCACCCGGCACAGGACCCGCTGGGCTCGATCGCCCAGCGCAGGATCACCGACGCCGTCACCGCCGAGTCGCCGGTGGGTCAGCTCGCCCAGCGGGCCCAGAGCTACACCCCGGGCGACACCGACCTGGCCTGGACCAGGATCACCGGCTGGCGCTCGATGCTGGCCGCCGCACTGGACCAGCGACCCTCCGAGGTCACCTCCGCGGTGGTCGAGGGCGAGTCGTACAACCCCAGCGTCGAGCTGCTCGGCCTCTGGCTGCACAACCGGCTGCACGTGCCGGTCGAGCGGGTCGTCACCGGCGGCCCGGGCATCACCGCGGTGCACCTGCGCACCAAGGACGGGGACATCACCCTGGACCGCCCGGACGGCCTGATGGGCACCCTGTCGATGCCCGGCTCGCCGGACCGCCAGGTGGCGCTCAAGCGTCGCGAGACGTCCGAGCTGATCGCGGAGGAGCTGCGCCGGCTCGACCCGGACGACATCTACGCGACGGCCGTCCGCACGCCGGTCGAGCGGCTGAGCCAGCCGGACACCGCCGAGACCGAGGCGGCCGAGGAGGCCACCCGGGCGGTGGTCTCCGAGGCCGCGGTGGCCAACCCGACCCGGGTGACCGCCAAGGTCCAGGACGCGTCGGAGCCGGCCGGGGAGGCCGCCCCGGCGAAGAAGGCCCCGGCCAAGCGCACCGGCAAGAAGGCGTCCTCGTGACGGCGGCGACCCCGCAGCTGGTCGTCCACCGGGACAAGGAACTGATGGCCCAGGCGGCCGCGGCCCGGCTGATCACCCGGATCGTGGACGCCCAGGCCGCCCGCGGCACCGCCTCGGTGGTGCTCACGGGCGGGCGCAACGGCAACGCGCTGCTCGCCGCCATCGCCGCCTCCCCCGCCCGGGACGCGGTCGACTGGGCCCGGCTGGACCTCTGGTGGGGCGACGAGCGCTTCGTCGCCGCCGACAACGCCGAGCGCAACGCCGTCCAGGCCCGGGCGGAACTGCTCGACGCCGTCCCGCTCGACCCGGCTCGGGTGCACGAGATGCCCGCCTCGGACGGCGTCGACGGCTCGGACGTCGAGGCCGCCGCGGCCCGGTACGCGGAGGAGCTGGCCAAGGCCGCCGGTCCGGGTGACCGCCTCGGCGTGCCCGCCTTCGACGTGCTGCTGCTCGGCGTCGGCCCGGACACCCATGTCGCCTCGCTCTTCCCCGAGCACCCGGGCGTCCGGGAGACCGGGCTGACGGTGGTCGGCGTGCGCGGTGCGCCCAAGCCCCCGCCGACCCGGATCTCGCTCACCCTCCCGGCCATCCGGGCGGCCCGCGAGGTCTGGCTGCTGGCGGCCGGCGAGGACAAGGCCGGCGCCGTGGCACTGGCCCTGTCCGGCCCGGGCGAGCTCCAGGCGCCCGCCTCGGGCGCCCACGGACGGAGCCGGACCCTGTGGCTGCTGGACCGCGCGGCGGCGGCTCAGCTCCCGCCGCAGCTGTACCCGCCGGCCTCGGCCTGACCGCGTTCGGCCCGACGGCATGACGAAGGGCGCCACCGTTCTCCACGGTGGCGCCCTTCGGCGTCGGTCAGGTGCTCAGATCTCACCGCGCAGCTTGGCCAGCGCCTCGGCGAGGATCGCCTCGCCGTCGGCGTCGGTGCGCCGCTCACGGACGTAGGCGAGGTGGGTCTTGTAGGGCTCGTTGCGCGAGGGGGCCGGCGGGTTGTGCTCGTCCTGACCGGCCGGAAACCCGCACCGCGGGCAGTCCCAGGTGTCCGGGATGACCGCCTCCGCGGCGAAGCTGGGACGGGTCTCGTGCTTGTTGGCACACCAGAAGGAGATCCGGTTGCGGGGGGCGGATTCGCCGCGCTCCGCCTCGCCCATCGGGCCGGCTCCGACCCTGCTGCCACGGATGGCGTTGCCACTTGCCACGGTCTGACTCCCTGCGTGCTGGTGCGCCGACCCGCCGCGGTGCGCGTCGGTGGCTAAAGTCGTCCTAGTGTAAGCAGGAGTTAAGGATGCACCGTCACCGACTCCGCCCCGGACCGTTCCAGCATAGGCCGCGGGGCGACAGGGCGTCAGAGATACGTCAGCTCTTGTACTTGAGCACCAGGCCGAGCACGATGATGCACGCGAACCAGGCGAAACCCACGATGACCGTGATGCGGTCCAGGTTGCGCTCGGCCACGGCCGAGCCGCCGCCGGTGGACATCGCGCCGCCACCGAACATGTCGGACAGGCCGCCGCCCTTCCCCTTGTGCAGCAGCACCAGGAGGACCATCAGCAGGCTGAAGATGATCAGGGCAATCGAGAACCCGAGAACCACGGCGGGACCAACTCTCTCGTATCTTCGGCGAAGGGGCCGGGCCGCACGATGCGGTCCGGCCCCAAAGCCTACGTTGCTGCGGCGGCGTTAGCCTACTGCCTGGTCACGGTACCGCACGATCTTGACGAACTCGTCGGCGTCCAGGGAGGCACCGCCGATCAGGCCGCCGTCGACGTCCGGCTTGGCCATCAGGCCGGCCGCGCTGGAGGACTTGACCGAGCCGCCGTAGAGCACCCGGACCTTCTCGGCCAGCGGGGCGTCGTACAGCTCGGCGATCCGCTTGCGGATGGCCGAGCAGACCTCCTGGGCGTCCTCGGGGGTCGCCACCTCGCCGGTGCCGATCGCCCAGACCGGCTCGTAGGCGACCACGACGGACTCGGCCTGGTCGGCCGGGACGTCCTGCAGGGCGCCGTCGAGCTGGGCCAGGGTGTACTCGACGTGGGTGCCGGCCTTGCGGATCTCCAGCGGCTCGCCGATGCAGAGGATCGGGGTGACCCCGCTGCGGTAGGCGGCCTTGACCTTGGCGTTGACGATCTCCTCGTTCTCGCCGTGGTACTGGCGGCGCTCCGAGTGGCCGATCACCGCGTAGGTGCACTTCAGCTTCGACAGCATCGGGCCGGAGATCTCGCCGGTGTAGGCACCGGAGTCGTGCTGCGAGATGTCCTGCGAGCCGTACTTGATCTTCAGCTTGTCGCCGTCGACCAGGGTCTGCACCGAGCGCAGGTCGGTGAACGGCACCAGAACGGCGACCTCGACCGACTCGTAGTCCTTGTCGGCCAGCGCGAACGCCAGCTTCTGGGTGTGCTGGATGGCCTCAAGGTGGTTGAGGTTCATCTTCCAGTTGCCCGCCATCAGCGGGAGACGCTCAGTCATTGCCTCAGCCTTCCAGGGCGGCGAGACCGGGGAGCGTCTTGCCCTCCAGGTACTCAAGGCTGGCGCCACCGCCGGTCGAGATGTGCCCGAACTTCGTCTCGTCGAAGCCCAGGATGCGGACGGCCGCGGCGGAGTCGCCGCCACCGACCACGGTGAACGCGTCGCTGTCGAGCAGGGCCTGCGCGACGGCCTTGGTGCCCTCGGCGAAGGTCGGGTGCTCGAAGACACCGACCGGACCGTTCCAGAACACCGTCTTGGCGTCGGCCAGCTTCGCCGCGAACAGCTCCCGGGTCTTCGGGCCGATGTCCAGGCCCTCCTTGTCCGCGGGGATCTTGTCGGCGTCGACGACCGCGAAGTCCTCGACCGGCTTGTGGGTCTTGGTGTCGGGGAACGACCCGGAGACCGCGATGTCCACCGGCAGCACGAACTCGACGCCGTTCGCCTTCGCCCGCTCCAGGTAGTCCAGGACGACCGGGATCTGGTCCTTCTGCAGCAGCGAGATGCCGACCTCGTGCCCCAGGGCCGCGAGGAAGGTGTACGCCATGCCGCCGCCGATGAGGATGCGGTCGGCCTTGCCGAGCAGGTTCTCGATCACGCCGACCTTGTCGGACACCTTGGACCCGCCCAGGACGACCACGTACGGCCGCTCGACCTCCTCGGTGAGCCGCTTGAGCACGGCCACCTCGGCGGCGATCAGGTCGCCGACGGCGTGCGGCAGGCGGGCCGGCAGGTCGTACACCGAAGCGTGCTTGCGGTGCACGGCGCCGAAACCGTCGCCGACGTACAGCTCGGCCAGCGCGGCCAGCTCGTCGGCGAAGGCGCCGCGCTCGGCGTCGTCCTTGCTGGTCTCACCGGCGTTGAAGCGCAGGTTCTCGAGCAGCGTGACCTCGCCGTCGGCCAGGGCGGCGACGGTGGCCTTCGCGCTCTCGCCCACGGTGTCGGTCGCGAACGAGACCGGCGTACCGAGGATCTCGCCGAGGCGGGCGGCCACCGGCGCGAGGGAGAACTGCGGGTCGGGCTCGCCCTTCGGGCGGCCGAGGTGGGAGGCGACGACGACCTTCGCACCGCGCTCGACGAGCTTGGCGATGGTCGGGGCGACGGCGCGGATCCGGCCGTCGTCGGTGATCGTGCCGTCGGACAGCGGGACGTTGAGGTCGGCGCGGACGAACACGCGCTTGCCGGCGACGTCGAGGTCTTCGATGGTCTTCACGGTCTTCGGTCTCCTGGGGAGATGGTTGCGCTGTTGGCAGCGGCACAACGGCGGGCCGCCTGGGAGTTGAGTTTCGAGGGTGCGCAGACGGAGGGCCCGGACGGCGTGCGGTGTCCGGGCCCTCCCCCCTACTTCACGTCAGCTCCCGCTGCGTCAGAGCTGGCCGCCGACGAGGGTGGTCAGGTTGACGAGGCGGTTCGAGTAGCCCCACTCGTTGTCGTACCAGCCGAAGACCTTGACCTGGTTGCCCTGGACCATGGTCATCAGCGAGTCGAAGATCGTGGAGAACGGCGAGTTCACGATGTCGGAGGAGACGATCGGGTCCTCGGTGTACTGCAGGATGCCCTTGAGGGAGCCCTCGGAGGCCTTCTGGAAGGCCGCGTTGACCTCCTCGACGGTGACGTCGCGCTCAAGGGTGACGACCAGGTCGGTGATCGAACCGGTCGGGACCGGGACGCGCAGCGAGGTGCCGTCCAGCTTGCCCTTCAGCTCCGGCAGGACCAGCGCGGTGGCCTTGGCGGCACCGGTGGACGTCGGGATGATGTTGAGGGCCGCGGCGCGGGCGCGACGCAGGTCCTTGTGCGGGAAGTCCAGGGTGACCTGGTCGTTGGTGTACGCGTGCACCGTGGTCATCAGACCCTTGACGATGCCGAAGTTCTCGTTGAGCACCTTCGCCAGCGGCGCCACGCAGTTGGTGGTGCAGGAGGCGTTGGAGATCACGTCGTGCTTGGCGGCGTCGTACTTCTCGTCGTTGACGCCCATCACGATGGTGACGTCCTCGTCGGTGGCGGGCGCCGAGATGATGACCTTCTTGGCACCGGCGGTGATGTGCTTCTTGGCCGCCTCGGCCTTGGTGAAGATGCCGGTGGACTCGATCACGATGTCCACGCCCAGCTCGCCCCAGGGGAGGTTGGCCGGGTCACGCTCGGCGATGACCTTGAAGGTCTTGCCGTCGACGGTGATGCTGTTCTCGGTGTGCGAGACCTCGCCCGGGAAGGTACCCAGGATCGAGTCGTACTTGAGCAGGTGCGCCAGGGTCTTGGTGTCGGTCAGGTCGTTGACACCGACGATCTCGATGTCCGCGCCCTGAGCCTTGACCGCACGGAAGAAGTTGCGGCCGATGCGGCCGAATCCGTTGATGCCTACCCGGATCGTCACGAACCGATCTCCTCGTTAGGTACGCCGGAGCTATGCCGACGGGGTGGAATTTGGGAGGTCCCCGACCGCCTATGACCCTACCTCTCCCAGGCCTGGGAGGGCACATCAGGCCGGGTCGGACGCCTTGGCGTGGCGTGTCAAGAGGGTGCGAGCAGGGCTTCCGTCCTTGCCGTCGGGGGCAGTTGGTCGCGGCCCGCGCGGACCGGTCCGAAGCCCCCCGGCCGCACCGTCCGGACACGGCACAGCCGGTGCCCGGAATCCGGACACCGGCTGGTCTGTCGTCACTGGCTGTGATCGCTAGTTGAGCGCCATCTCGTCGGTCAGATTGGCCTCGGTGCTCGGCAGGCCGAGCTCGGAGGCGCGCTTGTCGGCCATCGCCAGCAGCCGGCGGATCCGGCCGGCCACCGCGTCCTTGGTCAGCGGCGGGTCGGCCAGGGCGCCCAACTCCTCCAGCGAGGCCTGCTTGTGCTGCATCCGCAGCTGGCCGGCGGCGGCCAGGTGGTCCGGCACCTCCTCGCCGAGGATCTCCAGCGCGCGCTGCACCCGGGCGCCGGCCGCGACCGCGGCCCGGGCCGAGCGGCGCAGGTTGGCGTCGTCGAAGTTGGCCAGGCGGTTGGCGGTGGCCCGGACCTCGCGCCGCATCCGCCGCTCCTCCCACGCCAGCACCGACTCGTGGGCGCCGAGGCGGGTCAGCAGCGCGCCGATGGCGTCGCCGTCCCGGATCACCACCCGGTCGACGCCGCGCACCTCGCGGGCCTTGGCCGGGATGCCGAGCCGGCGGGCCGCGCCGACCAGGGCGAGGGCCGCCTCGGAGCCGGGGCAGGTGATCTCCAGCGAGGAGGAGCGGCCGGGCTCGGTGAGCGAGCCGTGCGCCAGGAAGGCGCCCCGCCAGGCCGCCTCCGCGTCACAGGTCGCCCCGGAGACGACGGCCGGGGGCAGGCCCCGGATCGGTCGGCCGCGGCCGTCCACCAGACCGGTCTGCCGCGCCAGCAGCTCGCCGTCCTTGACCACCCGCACCACGTAGCGGCTGCCGCGCCGCAGACCGCCGGGCGCCATCACCACCAGGTCCGAGGAGTGTCCGAAGATCTCCAGGAGGTCCTTGCGCAGGCGTCGCGCTGCCGCCCCGGTGTCCAGCTCCGCCTCGATCACGATGCGGCCGCTCACGATGTGCAGCCCGCCCGCGAAACGCAGGATCGCCGAGACCTCCGCCTTGCGGCAGCAGGCCCGGGTGACCGGGAGCCGGCTGATTTCGTCCTTCACCGCTGGAGTCATCGCCATGGCCCGATCCTTCCATGTGTCCGGAAAATCCGGTCGTACGCGGCGGCCAAGAGCTCCGGGTCGTGTCGCGGCGTGCCGTCGGTACGGGCGACCCGGCCGAGCACCAGGGCCGCGCCCATCCGCTCCGCGGCCTTTTCCAGGCCGGCCAGGTCCGCCTGGCCGAAGGCGCCGCCGGTGACGGCGCGCTCGTCCACCAGGATCGCATCCACCGCGAGGGCGGGTGCGTGGTCGGCGATGACCTCCAGGTGGCGCTGCGGGGTGAAGCCCTCCGTCTCGCCCGGCTGCGGGGCCAGGTTCAGGGTGAGCAGCCGGCGCGCGCGGGTCTCGGTGAGCGCCTCGGCGAGTTCGGGGACGAGCAGGTGGGGCAGCACGCTGGTGAACCAGGAGCCGGGCCCGAGCACCACCCAGTCCGCCTCCCGGACGGCCGTGACGGCCTCCGGGACGGCCGGCGGCCCGTCCGGCAGCAGCCGGATGGACTGCACGGTGCCGGGCGTCACGGCGACGCTCGCCTGGCCCCGGACGGCGGACAGCTCGCCCGGGCTGGCCGGGTCGTGGCCGCGCACGACCGCCTCGATGTCCAGCGGTACCGCCGACATCGGCAGCACCCGGCCCTGGACGTTCAGCAGCCGGCCCACCCAGTCCAGGGCGGCGACCGGGTCCCCCAGCTTCTCCCAGAGCGCGACGATCAGCAGGTTGCCGACGGCGTGGCCGCCCAGGCCGCCGGAGCCGGTGAAGCGCTGCTGGATCACCTCGGACCAGGTCCGGCCCCAGTCGTCGTCGCCGCAGAGCGCGGCCAGCGCCTTGCGGAGGTCGCCCGGGGGCAGCACCCCGAGCTCCTCGCGCAGCCGGCCGCTGGAGCCGCCGTCGTCGGCGACGGTGACCACGGCGGTGAGGTCGGTGGTGAGCCGGCGGAGGGCGGAGAGCGAGGCCGAGAGCCCCTGACCGCCGCCGAGGGCGGCGATCCGGGGCGCCTGGTTGCCGCGGGGTGCCTGGTTGGTACGGGCCGGGCTGGTGCGGACCTGGCCGGTCCGCGGCCGGTTGGGCGACGCGCCGCGTGACGGGACCCCCGTCCGGTCGGCGGTCTTGTTCTGCGGCTGCCGCCCGGGCACGTATCCCGTCACACCTACCTCGCGTTCCTCTTGCCCGCCGCCGGCCTCCACCGGCGGCCCGGCAGGGGGTGAGGCGGCTACTCCCGTCCCATGTCACGGTGGACCAGCACCGTTTCGACGCCGTCCGCGATCAGACGCTTGGTCAGCCGCTCGGACATCGCGACGCTGCGGTGCTTGCCACCGGTGCAGCCTACGGCAAGGGTCATGTAACGCTTCCCCTCGCGGCGGTACCCCTCGGTGATGATGCGCAGCAGCTCCGCGTAGCCGTTGAGGAACTCGTTGGCACCGGGCTGTTGGAACACGTAGTCGGCGACGTCGGCGTCGGTGCCCGTCCGGGCGCGGAGCTCGGGCACCCAGTGCGGATTCGGCAGGAAGCGGCAGTCCACCACGAGGTCGGCGTCGACCGGGAGGCCGTACTTGAAGCCGAAGGACATCACGGTGGCGCGCAGCTCGGGCTCGTCGTGGTCGGCGAACTGGGCGTCCAGCTTGGCCCGCAGCTGGTGCACGTTGAGGTTGGAGGTGTCGATCACCAGGTCGGCCTCGCCGCGCAGCTCGCGCAGGAGGTCGCGCTCCTGGGCGATGCCGTCCACGATCCGGCCGTCGGCCTGGAGCGGGTGCGGGCGGCGCACGCTCTCGAAGCGCCGGACCAGGGCGTCGTCGGAGGAGTCCAGGAAGACCACGCTCAGCCGGACGCCGCGCTTCTCCAGCTCGTCCAGCGAGGTGAGCAGGTCGTCGAAGAACTGGCGGCCGCGGACGTCGACCACGGCGCCGATCCGGGCGACGTTCCCCTGGGAACGGGCGCCGAGGTCGACCATGGTCGGGATGAGGGCCGGCGGCAGGTTGTCCACCACGAACCAGCCCAGGTCCTCCAGGCACTTGGCCGCCGTCGACCGGCCGGCTCCGGACATCCCGGAGATGATCACCAGCTCCGGCACGTTCTCGCCCGCGGCCAGTGGTCGGGCGGTGCCGCCATCGTCGGACATCGTCACTTCGGTTCCCCGCTCTCGGTGGTTCTGCTGTGGAGAACGCGCGCGGCACGGCCACGCTTCCCCTGCTCACTCGGGCGAGTGAACGCGGGGCGCGCCGGCTGACGGACGGCGTCGGCCGTCATGGCGTCTCCTGGAATGGTGCGGTCTGGGGTGCGGCGTCGGTCCCGGTGCCGGCCGCCGGGCCGGCCGGGACGGCGCCGTCATCGATGATCTCGCCGGTGGCGGTGTTCACGGCGGGTGTCGCGGATGGACGGGACGACAACGCCGCCGCAACAGTCTCCGCCGTCCGGCGTCCGATGCCGGGGACGGCGCAGAGTTCGTCGACGGTGGCCAGCCGGAGCTTCTTCAGCGAGCCGAAGTGCTTGAGCAGCGCCTGGCGGCGAGTCTCGCCGAGGCCGGGGACGGAGTCCAGCTCCCCGGCGGTGAGTCGCTTGGACCGCTTGCTGCGCTGGTAGGTGATGGCGAACCGGTGCGCCTCGTCGCGGACCCGCTGGAGCAGGTAGAGGCCCTCGCTGCTGCGCGGCAGGACCACCGGGTCCTCCTCGCCGGGCAGCCAGACCTCCTCCAGCCGCTTGGCCAGGCCGCAGAGGGCGACGTCGTCGATGCCGAGCTCGTCCAGGGCGCGCTTGGCGGCGGCGACCTGCGGCTGGCCGCCGTCGACGACCAGCAGTTGCGGCGGATAGGCGAAGCGGCGCGGGCGGCCGGTCTCCGGGTCCACCGGGCCGACCACGACCTCCGGGCCGTCGGGGTCGTCGGACCCGCGGGCGGCGCCGTGCAGCCCGGGTGCGCCGGCCTCCGCGGGCGCGCCGGGGTCGTCCGCCTCGGGAACGGCCCACTCCCCGGTCTGCTCGCGCTCCTGGAGGTAGCGGCGGAACCGGCGGCCGATCACCTCGTGCATCGAGCGGACGTCGTCCTGGCCCTCGAAGCCCTTGATCTGGAACCGGCGGTACTCGCTCTTGCGGGCCAGGCCGTCCTCGAAGACCACCATCGAGGCGACCACGTCCTCGCCCTGGAGGTGCGAGATGTCGAAGCACTCGATCCGCAGCGGGACGGAGTCCAGCTCCAGCGCGTCGGCGATCTCCTGGAGGGCGCGGCTGCGGGTGGTGAGGTCGGAGGCGCGCTTGGTCTTGTGCAGCGCCAGCGCCTGCTGGGCGTTGCGCTGCACGGTGGCCATCAGGTCCTTCTTGTCGCCGCGCTGCGGGATCCGCAGGTCGACCTGGCTGCCGCGCAGGCCGGTCAGCCACTCCCGGACCGGTTCGGCGGGCTCCGGCAGTGCGGGCACCAGCACCTCGCGCGGCACGGCGCCGTCGCCGCCGCCGTAGAGCTGCTGCAGGGCGTGCTCGACCAGGGCCGCGGTGTCGACGTCCTCGACCTTGTCGGTGACCCAGCCGCGCTGGCCGCGGACCCGGCCGCCGCGGACGTGGAAGATCTGGACGGACGCCTCCAGCTCGTCCTCGGCGAGGGCGAGCAGGTCGGCGTCGGTGGCGTCGGCGAGGACGATGGCGTTCTTCTCCATCGCGCGCTTCAGCGCACCGATGTCGTCCCGCAGCCGGCCCGCCTTCTCGTACTCCAGGTCGGCGGCGGCCTCCCGCATCTGCTCTTCCAGCCGGCGCAGGTAGTTGCCGGTGCGGCCGGCCATGAAGTCGCAGAAGTCCTCGGCCAGCTCGCGGTGTTCCTCGGCCGAGACCTTGCCGACGCAGGGCGCGGCGCACTTGCCGATGTAGCCGAGCAGACAGGGCCGGCCGACCTGGCGGGCCCGCTTGAAGACGCCGTTGGAGCAGGTGCGGACGGGGAAGACGCGCAGCAGCAGGTCGACCGTCTCGCGGATCGCCCAGGCGTGCCCGTAGGGGCCGAAGTAGCGCACGCCCTTCTTGTGCGCCCCGCGCATCACCTGGACTCGCGGGTACTCCTCGTTGAGGGTGACCGCGAGCTCCGGATAGCTCTTGTCGTCGCGGTACTTGACGTTGAAGCGGGGATCGAACTCCTTGATCCAGGAGTACTCCAGCTGGAGCGCCTCGACCTCGGTGGCGACGACCGTCCACTCCACCGAGGCGGCCGTGGTGACCATCGTCGCGGTCCGCGGGTGCAGCCCGGCGAGGTCCTGGAAGTAGGACGACAACCGGGGCCGCAGGCTCTTGGCCTTGCCGACGTAGATGACCCGCCCGTGGGCGTCGCGGAACTTGTAGACGCCCGGCGAGGTCGGGATCGCGCCCGGTGCGGGGCGGTAGGTGGACGGGTCAGCCATGGGTCCACCGTACCGAGTCGGGCCGGGGCTGCGGAGGGGAGATCAACTGGTTCAGCTCGGGGTCACCTTGAGGTTGCCGCCCTCGACCGCCACGGAGTAGGCGGGGAGCGGGGTGGGCGCCGGTCCGTCCAGCACCGCGCCGTCGGTGATGGCGAACATGCTGCCGTGACAGGGGCATTGGATCTTCTGGTTCTTGACCTGGTCGACGATGCAGCCGGCGTGGGTGCACGTGGCGCTGAACGCCTTGTACTCACCGGCGTTGGGCTGGGTCACCACGATCTTCTTGTCCCGGTAGACGGTGCCGCCGCCGACCGGCACGGCGGTGGCCGGGCCGACGTCCACCGGGGTCTTGGGCCCGGAGGAGGTGGAGGTGGACGAGGACGACGAGGAGCAGCCGGCGACCGCCAGCGTGCCGCCGCCTGCGGCGAGGACGGCCGCGGCACCGCAGAGCAGGGTGCGGCGGGAGGTGGCGGGGTTCTCGCCCAGCGGGCTCTCGGGGGCCTCGGACATGTGGTTCGCTCCTGGAGTCGCTGCGGTTCGCCGGGGGTCCCCCCGCGGCGCCGGTCGGCGGTGATTCTATGCGGCCCTTACCCGGCCGCCCCCCGAACGGGGGTCGGCCGGGCCGATGTCGTGCCGCCGACCTCGCGGCGCTACTTCTTCTTGGCGACCGCCCGCTTGCGCGGGGCCTTCACCGGCGCCGGGGCGTCGGTGAACTCGCCCGGGAGGATGTCCCGGAGGAACTTGCCGGTGTGGCTCTCGGAGACCGCCGCGATCTGCTCCGGCGTGCCCTCGGCCACCACCATGCCGCCGCCGGAGCCGCCCTCGGGGCCCATGTCGACGATCCAGTCGGCGGTCTTGATCACATCGAGGTTGTGCTCGATGACGATCACCGTGTTGCCCTTCTCCACCAGACCCGAGAGCACCTTGATCAGCTTGCTGATGTCCTCGAAGTGCAGACCGGTGGTGGGCTCGTCCAGCACGTAGACCGTCCGCCCGGTGGAGCGCTTCTGCAGCTCGGAGGCGAGCTTGACGCGCTGCGCCTCACCACCGGAGAGGGTCGGCGCGGACTGGCCGAGCCGGACGTAGCCGAGGCCGACGTCGTTGAGCGTCCGCAGGTGCCGGGCGATCGCCGGGACGGCCTCGAAGAAGTCCATCGCCTCCTCGATCGGCATGTCCAGGACCTCGGCGATGGACTTGCCCTTGAAGTGGACCTCCAGCGTCTCCCGGTTGTACCGGGCGCCGTGGCAGACCTCGCACGGCACGTAGACGTCCGGCAGGAAGTTCATCTCGATCTTGATGGTGCCGTCGCCGGAGCAGTTCTCGCAGCGGCCGCCCTTGACGTTGAACGAGAACCGGCCGGGCAGGTAGCCGCGGACCTTGGCCTCCTGCGTCTCGGCGAAGAGCCGCCGGACGTGGTCGAACACGCCGGTGTAGGTGGCCGGGTTGGAGCGCGGGGTGCGGCCGATCGGCGACTGGTCGACGTGCACGACCTTGTCCACCTGGTCGGTGCCGGTGATCCGGGTGTGCCGGCCCGGCACGCTGCGGGCGCCGTTCAGCTCCCGGGCGAGGTGGGTGTAGAGGATGTCGTTGACCAGCGTCGACTTGCCGGAGCCGGAGACCCCGGTGATCGCGGTGAACGTCCCGAGCGGGAAGCCGACCGTGACGTCCTTGAGGTTGTGCTCGCGGGCGCCGTGGACGGTCAGCTGGCGCTTCTTGTCCCGCTCGCGGCGGGTGGCCGGGATCGGGATGGACCGCTTGCCGGAGAGGTACTGGCCGGTCAGCGACTCCTTGTTGGCGAGCAGCTGCTTGAGCGAGCCGGAGTGCACCACCTTGCCGCCGTGCTCACCGGCGCCCGGGCCGATGTCGACCACCCAGTCGGCCATCTTGATGGTGTCCTCGTCGTGCTCGACGACGATCAGGGTGTTGCCGATGTCCCGCAGCCGGACCAGGGTCTCGATCAGCCGGTGGTTGTCCCGCTGGTGCAGGCCGATCGAGGGCTCGTCCAGCACGTAGAGCACGCCGACCAGGCCGGAGCCGATCTGGGTGGCGAGCCGGATCCGCTGGGCCTCGCCGCCGGACAGGGTGCCGGCCGCGCGGTTCAGCGAGAGGTAGTCCAGGCCGACGTCGACCAGGAACCGCAGCCGCTCGTTGACCTCCTTCAGGACGCGCTCGGCGATCTGCTTGTCCCGCGCGTTGAGCTTCATCGCGCCGAGGAAGTCCGAGCAGTCGCTGATCGACATCGCCGAGACGTCCGCGATGGACCGGCCCTCGACGGTGACGGCCAGCACGACCGGCTTGAGCCGGGTGCCCCGGCAGGTCGGGCAGGGCACCTCGCGCATGTAGCCCTCGAAGCGCTCGCGGCTGCTGTCGCTCTCCGCCTCGGTGTGCCGGCGCTGGATGAACGGCACCGCGCCCTCGAAGCCCGTGGTGTAGGAGCGGTCCCGGCCGTAGCGGTTGCGGTAGCGCACCTCGACCTGGTGCTTGTGCCCGTACAGCAGCGCCTTCCTGGCGCGGGCCGGCAGCCCGGCCCAGGGGAGGTCCGTCCGGAAGCCCAGCTCGCCGGCGAGGGCGTCGATCAGGCGCTGGAAGTACTCCTTGGTGTGGCCGCCGGACCAGGGGTGGATGGCCCCCTCGTCCAGCGACTTCTCCTCGTCGGGGACGACCAGCTCCGGGTCGACCTCCATCCGGTTGCCCAGGCCGGAGCAGTCCGGGCAGGCGCCGAACGGCGAGTTGAAGGAGAACGAGCGCGGCTCCAGCTCCTCGAACGACACGTCGTCGTACGGGCAGTAGAGGTGCTCGGAGTACATCCGCTCGCGCTCCGGATCGCCCTCCGGGAGGTCGACGAAGTCGAGCACGACCATGCCGCCGCCGAGCCGCAGGGCCGTCTCCACCGAGTCGGTCAGCCGGCGCTTGGCGCTGCTCTTCACGGTGAGGCGGTCGATGACCACCTCGATGGTGTGCTTCTCCTGCTTCTTGAGCTTGGGCGGCTCGGCGAGCTGGACCGTCTCGCCGTCCACCCGGGCCCGGGCGTAGCCCTTGGACTGGAGGTCGGCGAAGAGGTCGACGAACTCGCCCTTGCGCTCGCGCACCACCGGGCTGAGCACCTGGAACCGGGTGCCCTCGGTGAGCTCCAGCACCTTGTCCACGATCGCCTGCGGGGACTGCTTGGCGATCGGGCGGCCGCAGTGCGGGCAGTGCGGCTTGCCGATCCGCGCGAACAGCAGGCGCAGGTAGTCGTAGACCTCGGTGATGGTGCCGACGGTCGAGCGCGGGTTCCGGTTGGTGGACTTCTGGTCGATCGAGACGGCCGGGGAGAGGCCTTCGATGAAGTCGACGTCGGGCTTGTCCATCTGCCCGAGGAACTGACGGGCGTAGGAGGACAACGACTCGACGTATCGGCGCTGGCCCTCGGCGAAGATCGTGTCGAAGGCGAGCGAGGACTTGCCGGAGCCGGAGAGGCCCGTGAAGACGATGAGGGAGTCGCGGGGCAGGTCGAGCGAGACGTTCTTGAGGTTGTGCTCGCGAGCACCGCGGACGATGAGGCGGTCGGCCACTGCTTCTGGCGCCTTTCTCCGGGGCGAGATGGCTTTGCGTGAGAGGTGTACTTCTTCCAGGATGCGCCTGCCAGCCTATAGCTCAGGCGTTCGATTCTCGACCTTGTCCAGCGGAGTCCACCCGATCGAGTGAGAGACCTGCTCGACGTTGACCGGGCCTGTTCGAGAAAAGCCCTGCTCAGCCGTGACATCGGAGATAGCGTCACCCTCGTCAACGAGCGAGTGCCCGTGCGGGCAACGCTGCCGACCACTCCGACGGAGGCCGCCACCGATGACCGACCCCCAGACCGCCGCCGACCTCGCCGACGAGCGGCTCCGGCTGGTCGCCACCAGCACCGGGCACCTGCTGCACACCGTGGCCGGACTGAAGCCCGAGGCCCTCGCGGAGCCCTCCGCCCTGCCGGGCTGGACCAGGGGCCACGTCCTGGCCCACCTGGCCCGCAACGCGGACTCGCTGGTCAATCTGCTCGACGGCGCCCGGACCGCCACCGACATCCCGCAGTACCCCAGCGACGAGGCCCGTGACCAGGGCATCGAGGACGGCGCCGACCGCCCGCTCGATGTCCAGCTCGACGACCTGCGCGACTCCGACGAGCGGTTCGCCGCGGCCGCCGCGGCGCTGGCGCCCGGGGCCTGGACGGCCGAGGTGCGCCACCGCACCGGCTACGTCTTCCCGGCCGCCGACATCCCGTGGAAGCGGCTGATGGAGGTCGAGTACCACCACGTCGACCTGGCCGCCGGCTACTCCCCCGCGCACTGGCCGGAGCTCTTCGCGGTGGCCGAGTTCCGGCGCCTGTCCGACCGGCTGGCGGGCGCCGAGGGCCTGCCCGCGGTCGAGCTGGTCGCCGACGACACCGAGGACCGGGCCGTGATCGGCACCGCCGGCGAGGGGCCCGGACTGACCGCCGAGGGCCCGGTGCGGGCGCTCGCCGCCTGGCTCTCGGGCCGCTCCGACGGCGACGGCCTGCAGGTCCACCGCGGCGGCGACCAGCTCCCCGACGGCCGCGCCGCGCTGCCCGCGCTCCCGCCGCTGGGCTGACGCGGGGCGGGCCCCCGCACCGGGCCGGGCCCCGGCGCGGGAAGATCCACAAGACGCGGCCCGGCCGCGCGACGATGCTGGCAGCAGGGGCGATGCCGACGGCGGCCCCGGAACGACGAGGAGCGGACGGATGACGTACCACGGAGCGGTCAAGGTCGGCGGGCCGCCGGACGTGCGCGAGCTGGCCCACCTGATCATCACCAAGGCGGCCGTCGCCCCGTACGACAACAACGCCTACCTGCTGCGCTGCCGGGCCACCGACGAGCAGCTGTTGATCGACGCCGCCGCCGACGCGGCGGTGCTGCTGGAGACGGTCGGTGACGAGCTGACCACCGTGGTCACCACGCACCGCCACCACGACCACTGGGGCGCGCTCGCCGAGGTGGTCGCGGCGACCGGCGCCCGCACCGCCGCCGGGCGGTACGACGCCGAGGGCATCGACGTCCCGACCGAGCTGCTGCTGGAGGACGGCGAGCCGCTGCGGTTCGGGCAGATCGAGCTGACCGTCCGGCACCTGGTCGGGCACACCCCCGGCGCCATCGTGCTGGTCTACGACGACCCCCAGGGCCACCCGCACGTCTTCACCGGCGACTGCCTCTTCCCCGGCGGCGTCGGGAACACCTGGGACGACAGGGCCGCCTTCGAGAGCCTCTACCGGGACGTCAACGAGAAGATCTTCGACGTGCTGCCGGACGAGGCCTGGGTGTACCCCGGCCACGGCAAGGACACCACCCTCGGCGCCGAGCGCCCGCACCTCCAGGAGTGGCGCGAGCGCGGCTGGTAGCCCCGGTACGACGAACGGCGGGCCCGCGACCACTGCTCGGTCGCGGGCCCGCCGCCCTGGACCCCGGGGGTCCCGGGGATCAGGGGATCAGGCGTCGATCTTCTCCGGGGCCTCGTCGGCCCGCTCCTGCTTCTTCGCGGCGATCAGGCTGGTCACCGTGGTGACGGCCAGCACCACCACGATGAAGCCCAGCGAGAACGGGATGCCGATCTCGGGGACGTGCACACCCTGCTCGTGCAGCGCGTGCAGCACCAGCTTCACGCCGATGAAGCCGAGGATCACCGACAGGCCGTAGGAGAGGTGGACCAGCTTCTTCAGCAGCCCGCCGATCAGGAAGTACAGCTGGCGCAGCCCCATCAGGGCGAAGGCGTTCGCGGTGAAGACGATGTACGGGTCCTGGGTCAGGCCGAAGATCGCCGGGATCGAGTCCAGCGCGAACAGGACGTCCGTGGTGCCGATCGCGAGCATCACGATCAGCATCGGCGTCATCAGCCGACGGCCGTTCTCCCGGATGAAGAGCTTGGTGCCGTGGTACTTGTCGGTCGACGGGAAGCGCTGCTCGATCGACTTGAGCAGCCGGTTCTCCTCGAACTCCTCGTCCTCCTCGTCGGCCCGGGCCTCCTTGATCAGCTTCCAGGCCGTCCAGACCAGGAAGCCGCCGAAGATGAAGAACACCCAGGAGAACTGCGCCACCAGGGCCGCGCCGCCGGCGATGAAGACCGCCCGCAGCACCAGGGCGATGATCACACCGAACATCAGCACGCGCTGCTGGTAGATCTTCGGCACCGCGAACTTGCCCATGATCAGGATGAACACGAACAGGTTGTCGACGCTGAGCGACTTCTCGGTGATGTACCCGGCGAAGAACTCACCGGCCGGCTTGGAGCCGGAGTGCCACCAGAGGAACCCGCCGAAGACGGCGGCCAGCACGATCCAGACCGTGGTCCAGACACCGGCTTCCTTGACCGACACCTCGTGCGGCTTGCGGCCGCCGATGAAGAAGTCGGCCACGATCAGGGCCAACAGCACACCGATCGTGCCGATCCACAAACTTACGGAAACGTCCACTACTGCTCCTCCGGCAGGTAGGCGAGACAGTCATCGTCACTGCCGGAGGTCTCTTCCGCCCGCCGGGCGCATGTGCGGCGCCCGCGGACCAGCGCCCCGGGACGCCGCCAGGTGGGCGCCCGTGATGACGGGACAACTGCGAGGGAATACTCCCCTCCGCTCCCACGAGGCTAACAGAAGAACCAAGAGAAGGTAAAGAAGGTAAAGAACGACCCGGGGCGCCTGCCGCCGGCCGGGACCCCGCCCGCTAGAGGAAGGGCTCGATGGCCGGCAGCAGGTCCTGGAAGGTCCGGCCCCGGGCCGGCGCGCCGATCGCCTGCATCCCCCAGCCGCCGGACGGCTCGCGGAACACCTTCGCCATGATCTGGCCGGTGTGCGGGCCGCCGCCGGCCAGCTCGTAGCGGGCCAGCTCCAGCCCGGTCGAGTCGTCCACCAGCCGGCAGTACGCGTTCTGCACCTCGGCGAAGGTCTGCCCGGTGTACGAGCTGACCGTGAACACCACCTGGGTGATGTGCACCGGTACGTGGGCCAGGTCGACCAGGATCGACTCGTCGTCCTCACCCGCCCCGGTGCCGCCGACCAGGTTGTCCCCGGTGTGCCGGACGGAGCCGTCGTTGCTCTCCAGGTGCTGGAAGAAGACCACGTCGGACGGGGTCTGCTCGGCGTACAGCAGCGCCGAGGCGTCCAGGTCGATCTGTCGCGTCCGGCTGCCGAAGAGACCGCGCTTGGGCGCCGCCTTCCAGCCCAGCCCCATCCGGACGACCGTCAGCGACTCGCCCGAACCCTTCTGCAGGCTGACCTGCTGCCCCTTGGCAAGGTTCACCGACACGGCCTTGTCCTCTCTGCCCAGCCGGGCGGTCGGTATCCGCGCCGGCTTCACGGTGGAACACCCCCTTGCCGTCCCCCGGCTGAGGCCCCCTGATGCGACCGCCCGTCCCGGGCGGCACCGCAGGCCAGCCTAGGGCCTGCGGTCGGCCGCGTCCGTCAGCGTCTACCCGTTTGTGGCAAGGCTGAGACACCGCCGGGCTTGACCGGTACCGGATCCGGCCAAGCCCGGCGCGGGCCGCGACCGGCGCTACGCGATACCCGCCTCGCGCATCTGGCGGAGCTCCTTCTTCAGCTCCTTGACCTCGTCGCGCAGCCGGGCCGCGACCTCGAACTGGAGGTCCGTCGCGGCCGCGTGCATCCGCTCGGTCATCGACTGGATCAGCTCGGCCAGCTCGGCCGCCGGCAGGCTCTTGGCGGGCTTGCGGTCCGCGCCCAGCGCCGGCACCGGGGCCTTGCCCTTGCCCCCCGCCCGGTAGCCGGAGGAGAGCAGCTCGTCGGTGTCGACCTCCTCGCGCGCGAGGGTGTCCAGGATGTCGCCGATCTTCTTGCGGAGCGGCTGCGGGTCGATCCCGTGCTTCTTGTTGTAGGCCTGCTGCACGGCCCGGCGGCGGTTGGTCTCGTCGATCGCCTTCGCCATCGAGGGGGTGATCCGGTCCGCGTACATGTGGACCTGGCCGGAGACGTTGCGGGCCGCGCGGCCGATGGTCTGGATCAGCGAGGTGCCGGAGCGCAGGAAGCCCTCCTTGTCCGCGTCCAGGATCGCCACCAGGGAGACCTCGGGCAGGTCGAGGCCCTCACGGAGCAGGTTGATGCCGACCAGCACGTCGTACCGGCCGGCCCGCAGCTCGCGCAGCAGCTCGACCCGGCGCAGCGTGTCGACGTCGCTGTGCAGGTACCGGACCCGGATGTCCAGACCGAGCATGTAGTCGGTGAGGTCCTCGGCCATCTTCTTGGTGAGGGTGGTGACCAGGACGCGCTCGTCCCGCTCCACCCGCGTCCGCACCTCGTGCACCAGGTCGTCGATCTGGCCCTCGGTCGGCTTGACGATCACCTCGGGGTCGATCAGGCCGGTCGGGCGGATGATCTGCTCGACCTGGCCGTCGCCGCGGGACAGCTCGTACGCGCCGGGGGTGGCCGAGAGGTAGACGGTCTGGTCGGTCCGCTCCAGGAACTCCTCCCACTTGAGCGGGCGGTTGTCCATCGCGGAGGGCAGCCGGAAGCCGTGCTCGACCAGGGTGCGCTTGCGGGAGGCGTCGCCCTCGTACATCGCGCCGATCTGCGGGACGGTGACGTGCGACTCGTCGATGACCAGGAGGAAGTCCTCCGGGAAGTAGTCGAGCAGGGTGTTCGGCGGGGAGCCGGGCGCGCGGCCGTCGAAGTGCATCGAGTAGTTCTCGACGCCCGAGCAGGTGCCGATCTGGCGGAGCATCTCGATGTCGTAGGTGGTGCGCATCCGCAGCCGCTGGGCCTCCAGCAGCTTGCCCTGCTTCTCCATCCGGGCCAGCGTCTCGGCCAGCTCCTTCTCGATGTCGTTGACCGCCCGCTCCATCCGCTCCGGGCCGGCCACGTAGTGCGAGGCGGGGAAGACGTGGACGGAGTCGTCCTGGCTGATGATCTCGCCGGTCAGCGGGTGCAGGGTGTACAGCGACTCGATCTCGTCGCCGAACATCTCGATCCGCAGGGCGAGCTCCTCGTAGACCGGGAAGATCTCGATGGTGTCGCCGCGGACCCGGAAGGTGCCGCGGGTGAAGGCGAGGTCGTTGCGGGTGTACTGGATGTCGACGAAGCGGCGCAGCAGCACGTCGCGGTCGATCTCCTCGCCCACCTTGAGCCGGACCATCCGGTCGACGTACTCCTGCGGGGTGCCGAGGCCGTAGATGCAGGAGACGGACGCGACGACGACCACGTCCCGGCGGGTGAGCAGCGAGTTGGTCGCGGAGTGGCGCAGCCGCTCGACCTCCTCGTTGATCGAGGAGTCCTTCTCGATGTAGGTGTCCGTCTGCGGGACGTACGCCTCGGGCTGGTAGTAGTCGTAGTACGAGACGAAGTACTCGACCGCGTTGTTCGGCAGGAGTTCCCGGAACTCGTTGGCCAGCTGGGCGGCCAGGGTCTTGTTCGGCGCCATCACCAGGGTGGGGCGCTGCAGCTTCTCGATCATCCAGGCCGTGGTGGCCGACTTGCCGGTGCCGGTGGCGCCGAGCAGGACGACGTCCTTCTCCCCCGCGCGGATCCGGCGCTCCAGCTCGGCGATCGCCGCCGGCTGGTCGCCATTGGGCTGGAAGGGGCTGACGACCTCGAAGGGCGTCTCTGAGCGCTCAATACTCGTGATGGGTCGCACGTGTCCACCGTACGACCCACCACTGACAACCGGTGCCTACTTGGCGCTGTCCCGGGCCAGCGCGACCAGCCGGGAGACCGCCCGGAGGTACTTCTTGCGGTAGCCGCCGCGCAGCATCTCCTCGGGGAAGACCTGGTCGAAGGGGATCCCGGAGGCGGTGATCGGCAGCTCGCGGTCGTACATCCGGTCGGCGAGGACGACCAGGCGCAGCGCGGTCGACTGGTCGTCGACCTGCCGCACGCCGCGCAGGCAGACCGCCTGCACGTCGTCCAGCAGCGCGCCGTAGCGGCTCGGGTGGACGGCGGAGAGGTGGTCGAGCAGCCCGGAGAACTCGTCCAGCGAGGCGCCCGGGGTGCGGGCGGCGACGGCGGCGACGGTCTCGTCGTCGTACGGCGGCGGGGCGGCCGGCAGGCCGCGGTGGCGGTAGTCCTGGCCGTCGATCCGCATCGGGCGGAAGTGCGCGGAGAGGCCCTGGATCTCGCGCAGGAAGTCGGCGGCGGCGAACCGGCCCTCGCCCAGCTTCTCCGGAAGGGTGTTCGAGGTGGCGCAGAGCTTGACGCCGTTGTCGACCAGGCGGCCGAGCAGGGTGGAGACCAGCACCGTGTCGCCCGGGTCGTCCAGCTCGAACTCGTCGATGCAGAGCAGGCGGTGGTCGGAGAGGGTCCGGACGGCCTGCTGGAAGCCGAGCGCGCCGACCAGGTTGGTCAGCTCGACGAAGGTGCCGAACGCCTTGGGGCCGGGGGCGGCGTGCCAGAGCGAGGCCAGCAGGTGGGTCTTGCCGACGCCGTAGCCGCCGTCCAGGTAGACGCCGGCCGGGCCGGTGGGCACGGGGGCCGTACGGCGGAACCAGCTGCGCTTGGGGGCGCCGCCGTGTCCGGCGTTGAGCGTGCCGGCGAACTGCTCCAGGACCTGGACCGCCTCGTACTGGCTGGGCTGGTTCGGGTCCGGGAGGTACGTTCCGAAGCTGACGAGGGAGAAGCGCGGTGGCGGGACCATCTCGGCCACCAGGCGCTCGGCGGGGACGACGGGGCGCCGGTCGGTGAGCGCGAGGGGAGCGGTGGCCACGTCTGCGGTCGCTATCGGCTCGGTCGGCGCGTCGGGGAGTGGGGCTGCGGGCACGGTACTAGAGGGTACGCCTGCCGGCGCACCGCTCGGGCCGAGGGCCGCCGGTGGATCGCCGGGCCCCGGGCGACGAGACTGGGCGGCATGCAACAGTTGATCAGTCCGCTGTCCCGGCCGTTCGCCGATCCCGCGTCGCTGGAGTCGCTCGCCGCCGTCTACGCGTACCCCGAGCAGGTGAATCACGGCCGGCCGTGGCTGCGGGCCAACATGGTGGCCGGCCTGGACGGCGGGGCGAAGCTGGCGGGCCTGTCCGAGGGGCTCTCGGGGGACGCCGACAAACGGATCTTCGGAGTGCTGCGGGCGCTGTCGGACGTGGTGCTGGTGGGCGCCGAGACGGTCCGCGCCGAGGGGTACCGGCCGGGCCGGGCCCGGGCCGACTTCGCCGCGGCGCGGGCGGCGGCCGGGCAGGCCCCGGCCCCGGTGATCGCGATCGTCAGCCGCTCGCTGGGGCTTGACCTCGCGGCGCCGCTGTTCACCGAGCCGCTGGTGCGGACGGTGGTGATCACCACCGAGGACGCGCCGGCGCGCAGCCGCCGGGCGGTGGCCGAGGTGGCCGACGTGGTGGTGGCCGGGAAGGGCTCGGTGGACCTGCCCGCCGCGGTCGCGGCCCTGGCCGAGCGGGGGTGGACGAGGCTGCTGAGCGAGGGCGGTCCGCGGCTGCTGGGGCAGCTGGCCGCCGCGGACCTGCTGGACGAGCTGTGCCTGTCGGTGGCACCGCTGATCACGGCCGGCGACGCGCCGCGCATCATCCACGATGCGGAAATGCCTGACGTGCAGCGGATGCGACTGGTCTCATTGATCGAGCAGAAAGGATTCCTCTTCACCCGCTACCTGCGTCTTCACCCGCAAGCCGCGTCACCGGCCCCCGTGACCGCCGGACAGTGATCCCGCTCTCCTTCGGGAGCTCCACCCGCGTGGCCCGCAGGGTCGCGGGGCAGCATGCGGAAAGCTTCCCGCCGGGCAGTATGGGATGCGATGCCGGGGCCCGGGGGCCGGTCACTGGAAGGGACTCACGTGTTCAAGACGGTACTGATGATCGAAAAGGCGCTCTCCGACGCCGATGTGGAGCTCGTCACCACGCTCCACAGCGACGAGAAGGTGTCCTTCGTCGTCCTGATGCAGCCGCGCGGCAAACAGGACGAGCTGCTGAGGGCGCTGGACGACGTCGCCCTCGGCCACCTCGACAAGGTGGTGCGCGAGCACGACGAGTCCGAGCACGAGCCGACGGTGGCCGGCGAATCGCTCGCCCACAGCCTGCGCCACCTGCGCCAGGCCGGCGCGGAGGCGATCGGCGAGCTGGTCGAGGAGAAGCCGCTGGACCGGCTGCGCGCGGTGGTCGAGGAGCACCGGGCCGACGAGGTCGTGGTGCTCACCTCGCCGCACTTCGTGGAGGAGTTCTTCCACCGCGACTGGGCCTCCCAGGCCCGGCACAAGGTGGGTGTCCCCGTCCTGCGGCTGTTCGCCAGCGACTCCTGACCCGACCCGCCGGTGGTGCAGAATCGTCCTTGCGGCCCGTCCGCGAGGACGATTCGCCCGTTGGTCCGCCGACCGACGTACCCGCTGTACCCGCTCTGCCCCTTGTCTGCCCCCGCCCGTACGGAGCCTTGCCTTGAACGACGCCGCGCACGACCTGCACGCCCCGCACTTCATCGGTATCGGCGGCGCCGGGATGTCCGGCCTGGCGAAGATCCTCGCGGTGCGCGGCGCCAGCGTCTCCGGCAGCGACTCCAAGGAGTCCGAGACCGTCCTGGCGCTGCGCGCGCTCGGCGCCGTCGTGCACATCGGCCACGCCGCCGAGCACGTGCCGGACGGCGTCAGCAGCGTGGTCGTGTCCAGCGCCATCCGCGCGGACAACCCGGAGCTGGCCACCGCCCGCGAGCGGGGCGTCCCGGTGGTCCACCGCTCCGACGCGCTGGCCGCGCTGATGGGCGGCCGCCGGGCGCTGGCCGTGGCCGGCACCCACGGCAAGACCACCACCACCAGCATGCTCGCCGTCGCCCTCGGCGAGCTGGGCCTCGACCCCTCGTACGCGATCGGCGGCGACCTCGACGCGCCCGGCTCCAACGCCCACCACGGCACCGGCGAGATCTTCGTCGCGGAGGCCGACGAGAGCGACCGCAGCTTCCACAAGTACGCGCCCGAGGTGGCGATCGTGCTCAACGTCGAGCTCGACCACCACGCGAACTACGCCTCGATCGAGGAGATCTACGAGTCCTTCGAGACCTTCGTCGGCCGGATCGCCCCCGGCGGCACCCTGGTGGTCTCCGCCGACCACGACGGCGCCCGCGAGCTGACCTCCCGGGTGGCCGGCCGCGAGGGCCTGAACGTCGTCACCGTCGGCGCGGCCGAGGACGCCGACGTCCGCGTGCTGTCGGTGGTCGCGCACGGCATGACCAGCGAGGTCACCGTCCGGCTGGACGGCGCCGAGCTGACCTTCACCGTCTCGGTGCCCGGCCGGCACTACGCCCACAACGCGGTCGCGGCGCTGGCCGCCGGCGTCGCCCTGGGCGTGCCGGCCGCCGACCTCGCCAAGGCGCTCGGCGCCTACACCGGCGTGCGGCGGCGGCTCCAGCTCAAGGGCGAGGCGGCCGGCGTCCAGGTGATCGACTCCTACGCCCACCACCCCACCGAGATGACCGCCGACCTGGAGGCGATCCGGGAGGGCCTGCACGGCGCCGGGCGGGTGCTCGTGGTCTTCCAGCCGCACCTGTTCAGCCGCACCCAGCAGCTCGCCGAGGAGATGGGCCGGGCGCTCGCCCTGGCCGACGCCTCGGTGGTGCTGGACATCTACCCCGCCCGCGAGGACCCGATCCCCGGCGTCACCAGCGAGCTGATCATCGACGCGGCGAAGCGGGCCGGTGCCGAGGTCACCGCCGAGCACGCGTTCGACGCCGCCCCCGCCCTGCTGGCGGGCCTGACCCGCCCGGGCGACCTGCTGCTCACCATGGGCGCCGGTGACGTCACCAACCTCGGGCCGGAAATCCTCCGGCACCTCGCGAGCGTTGGCACCGACGTCCGAGACCTGCCGACCGGGAGTCTGCGATGAGCTACGAGATCGAGAAGAGCGACGCCGAGTGGCGCGCCGAGCTGAGCCCCGACGAGTACCACGTGCTCCGCGAAGCCGGCACCGAGCGCCCGTTCACGGGTGAGTACACCGACACCAAGACCGTCGGGGTCTACAGCTGCCGCGCCTGCGGGTCGGAGCTGTTCAGCTCGGAGACCAAGTTCGACAGCCACTGCGGCTGGCCGTCCTACTACGCCCCGCTCGCCGGGGACCGGGTGCAGTACATCGAGGACACCACGCTCGGCATGCGCCGGGTGGAGGTCCGCTGCGCGCGCTGCGGCGGGCACCTGGGCCACGTCTTCGAGGGCGAGGGCTACGGCACGCCGACCGACCAGCGCTACTGCATCAACAGCATCTCGCTGACGCTGCGCCCGGCCGACGGCAGCTAAGCACGGCACGGCACGCGGGCCCGGGAGCCGGTTCGGCGCCCGGGCCCGCGGCTATCCGCCGACCGGCTGGAAGCGCACCGGGAGGTGGAGCAGGGCGCGGTGGAACGGGCCCGGACGCCAGAGGAGGTCCTCGGCGCCGGTGCTCAGTTCGAGGTCGCTCAGCCGGCTGGTGAGCTGCTCGATCGCGGTGATCGCGATCAGCAGCGCCGGGTCCCGGGCCGGACAGGCGTGCGGGCCGGCCGCCCAGGCCAGGTGGGCGGACTCGCCGCTGCGCAGCTCGGTGCCGTCGGTGGGCGGCGCGGCCTGCGAGTTGGCGGCCCCGTAGGAGACCAGCACCAGCGAGCCGGCGGGGATCTCCCGGCCGTGGAAAGTGATGTCGTAGCGCGGGTAGTGGGCGGAGAGGTTGGCCAGCGGCGGGTCGTGCCAGAGCACCTCGTCGATCGCCTGGTAGGCCGTCATGGCGCCGCCGAACAGCGATCCCGCGTACCGGGCGTCGGTGAGCAGCCGCATCAGCGCGTTGCCGATCAGATTGGTGGTCGGCTGGTTCCCGGCGATCATGGTGAGGGTGATCTGCCGGACCACCTCGTCGTTGTCCAGCCCGGCCGGGTGGGTGAGGAACCACGAGGTGAGGTCGTGCCGGGGGCGCTCGCGCCGCTCGGCGACCATGCCGGTGACCACGGAGACGAGGTCGCCGTAGGCGGCGACGGCCTTCTCGGTGGACTCCATCATGCCGGCGATGCCGGCCACCAGCCGGGCGCTGTGCTCCTCGGGGACGCCGAACCAGGTGTTGAACACGGCCACCGGCAGCTGCCGGGCGTACTCGTCGATCAGATCGGCCGAACCGGTGGCCACGAAGGCGTCGATCAGCCGGTGCGCGACCTCGGCGACCCGGCGCTGCAACAGGTGCGGTTCGAGCAGGGCCAGGCCGTCGGTGATCACCTGGCGGTAGCGGGCGTGCACCTCGCCGTCGCTGAAGAAGGCGGTGGGGCGGTAGCCGAGCACCGGCAGGAGCGGGGAGGTCGGCGGGACGGTCTGCTGCCAGGCCCGGGAGTCCTTGGAGAAGGTGTCGGTGTCGCGCAGCAGGTCCAGCGCGGCCTGGTAGTCGGTGACCAGCAGGGCCTCCACGCCGGGCGAGATCTCCACCGGGGCGACGGCGCCGTAGCGGCGCAGCCGCTCGTAGACGAGTTGCGGGTCGGCGGCGAAGGCCGGGCCGTAGATCGGCACCGGCCGGGCGCCGGGCGCGCTGCCGGAGCCGGCGGCCGTGGGGGCCTCGTCGGTGGCGGTCGCTTCGTCGGTGCTGGTCACGGCTGCTCCGGGGCGGCGTCGGGTGTGGCGGGCAGACCGTGCAGCACGTGCTCGGTCAGCGCGATCAGTGCGTCGAGGCTGGAACCGCGCTCACGGGCGTCGCAGAGCACCAGCGGGGTGGCGGCGTGCAGGTCCAGGTGGGCCCGGAGCACCTCGATCGGGTGCGCGGGCGCGCCCGGGAAGCAGTTGACGGCGACCGCGTAGGGCAGCCCCTGCTCCTCGACCATGTCCATGATCTCGAAGGAGTCGGCGAGCCGGCGGGTGTCGGCCAGCACCAGGGCACCGAGGGCGCCGCGGGCGATGTCCTGCCAGAGCGGGAAGAACCGGCGCTGCCCGGGGGTGCCGAACATGTAGAGCACCACCTGCCCGGGCAGCGTCAGGCGACCGAAGTCGACCGCCACCGTGGTGGTGGTCTTGCCCGGCAGACCCTCCGCGTCGTCGACGGGGGCACCGGTCTCGGTCATCGCCTCCTCGGTGTGCAGCGTGGGGATCTCCGACAGGGTGCGGATCAGCGTGGTCTTCCCGACGCCGAACGGACCGGCGACCACCAGCTTCATCAGCGTCTGGTCCCGGTCGGGCAGGTAGCCCACCCGGTCGGTCCGGCCGGTCGGGCTACCGGAGCGTGCGGAGTCCAACGAGGAGCCTCTCGACGATGGAGCGGTCGGTCTGCTGTGCGCGGGGGATCGGGGCACGGGCCTGTAAGCAGCCCGCCTCGACCAGGTCGGCCGCGAGGAAGACGGTGGCGCTGACCGGCAGGCGCAGGTGGGCGGCGGCCTCCACCACGGTCAGTGCGCCCGGTCGCAGCAGCTCCCAGAGCCGCCGGTGTTCGTCCTCCACGTCCTGCGGCGGCTCCGCACCGGCCGCGTACAGGACGGTGAGCCGTTCGAAGCCCGCCGTGCCGGGCCTGGTCCGGCCGCCGGTGGCCAGGTAGGCGGGGACCATCCGCCTGCGGGGTACGGCGGTCATGACCGGGCGGTGGTGTCCTGCTGCCGGGCCGGGCTCGCCAGCGCGCGGCCCAGGGCGGCGACCTGCACCTGCATCTGGTAGGCCACGTTGCCGAGTTGGGCCTCCGGCGTGGTGAACACCGCCAGTGAGGTGTTCTCCCCGGCCGGGACGACGATGGCGAAGCCCAGCTCGGACTCCACGACCGTCTGCGCCAGCCGGGGCTGCTCGACGTCGGTGAAGGCGGTGGTGAACGCGCGGGCGGCGGCGTGCACGGTGGCGGTCATCGCGGCGACCCGCTCCGCCGAGGCTCGGCCGAGGCCGGCCGAGGCGCCCTCGACGAGGCCGTCACCGGTCGCGATCACCGCGTGCAGGACACCCGGCAGCTCCAGCAGCGGGGTCAGCACCCATGAGATCTCATCGGTGGCGGTAGGGCTGGGCGTGCTCACTGCTCGGCTCCTTCGGAGGTCTGGGCGGGGTGGCGGCCGGTCCGGTCCGAGCGGTCGGCGGAGCCGGTGTGGTCGGCGGCCTCCGCTCCGGTGGCCTCGGCGCGGGTGGTGCTCGTGGGGGCGGCGCTCGTGGAGGTGTCGCTCGTGGAGGCGGCGCTCGTGGAGGCGGCGCTCGTGGAGGCGGTACCCGTCGTGCAGGTACCCGCCGGGTCGGTGGCGGCTCCGGTGGCGGTCGGGCCCGGGGCCCCGCCGGGCGAGGTGCCCGCGGCGGCCGCCTCCGCGACGGCGGCGCGGCCTGAGCCCGTGCCCTGCTGCAGGGCGTCCCAGCAGGCGGCCGCCCGCTCGGGCGTCCGGGCGGACCGGCCGGTGGCGGCGGACCGCGCCGCGCCGTCCGCGGCACCCTCCGGCGCGGCAGCCCCGCCGGAGGGCCGGGCCGCCTCCGGCACCTGCGGGCCGAGCGGTCGGCGCCGGCGCCGGCTCGGCAGACCGCTGTCGTCGGCGGTCACCCCCCGTACCGGCGGCACGACGTGCATGGCCGGCGCCGGGTGCCGGGTCGGCGTGTCGTGCCCGTCCGGCACGTCGTGCCACTCCGGCACGTCCTGCCCGGTGGGATCATCGGCTCCCGCACGCGGGGTCGGCACCGCCTGGACGGTGGGCGCGGGAGCCGGGCCGGCGCCCGCCCGCAGCGGCAGCGGGGTGAGCACCGAGAGCGGCTGCTCCTCGTCCACGACCGTCAGCAGGGCGGCCGGGATCCGCACGATGGTCCGCATGCCGCCGTACGGCGAGGGCTCGATGTGACAGGAGAACCCGTACTGCCGGGCGAGCTTGCCGACCACCGCGAAGCCGGTCTTCGGCGGGTTGCCGAGCTCCGTCAGCAGCACGTCCGAGGGACCGGCCAGCAGCCGGCGGGCCCGGCGCAGCTGGTCCTCCTCCATCCCGATGCCGCTGTCGTCGATGATCACCAGGGCGCCGCGGCCGCCCTGCTGGACGGTCACCGGCACATCGGTTTCCGGGTGCGAGTACGACGCGGCGTTGGCGAGCAGCTCGGCGATCGTGATGGCGAGCGGCTCGGCGGCCCGGGCGACCACGGCGAGCCGGTTCTCGCGCAGGTGGTTGGCCACCTTGATCCGGGCGTAGCCGGGCACCCGGGAGAGCGCCCCGACCACCACCTCGGCCAGGGGCGAGTCGGTCCGGGCCAGACCGGGCCAGGCCTCGCAGAGCACCGCGATGGTCTGGATCCGGCGCAGCGCGACCTCGTTGCGGAAGTCGACCTCCAGCAGCCGCGGGTCGTCGTTGTCGTGCTGGAGCTGCTGGACCAGGCTCTGGATCTGGTACAGCAGGGTCTGGATCTTGGAGGTGGCACCGCGCATCGCGGCCCGGGCGGCGGCGTCGACCCGCTCGCGCTCACCGGTGACGGCCGCGACCGAGGCGTCCAGCACGGCCTGGAGGGCGCGCACCGCCTCCGGACCGGCGGCCCGCGCGTCCAGCGGCCCGGTGTCCGGCGCGTTGGGGTGGCTGAGCCGCAGCGCGGCGGCCGCCACCCGCTCCTCGGCCAGGTGACCGACCTCGGCCAGCAGGGCGGCCGACCGCACCTGGGCGGCCGCGAGCTGCCGGCCGGCCTCCGCGGTGCGGTCCTCGGCCGCCCGGGCGTGCAGCTCCGCCTCGGCCGCGCGGTGGTCGGCGGCCGCGGTGCGCTGCTCGGCCTCCCGGACCCGGCCCTCGGCGGCGAGCGCCCTGGTCTCGACCCGGCGGGCCTCCTCGTCCGCCCGCCGGGCGGCCGTCCGGGCCTCGCGCAGTTGCTGCTCGACCCGGGCCAGCCGGCCCTCGGCGGTGCGGGTGCGCTCCTCGCTGTGGACGGTGGCCGCCTCGGCGGCGGTGGCCCGGGCGAGTGCCCGGGCGCGTCCGCGGGCCAGGACGGCGGCCGCCGCGAGCGCGGCGACCGTGGCCACCGCGAGGGCCAGCAGCGCGATCTGGGTCATCGAAGTCCTCGGAAGTCCTCGCTCGAAGGGGTGGGGAGGTGCCGGTGGCGGAGCCTCGGCGACAGGTGGTCAGGCCGGCGAGGAGGGGAACCGCCGGGGGCGCGGCGTCGACATCCGGCCCGCGTCCTGGGCCAGCTCCCGCGCCACCAGGGCGACCTGGCCCATCGCCTCCAGGACGTTCGGCACCGCGCTGCCGTCCAGGTGCCGGTACTCGGCCGCGACGGTGAGCACCAGCCTTTCGGGCAGGCCGAGTTCGGGGTGGCGCTGCTCGGCGATGATCCGTCGGGCCGCGTCCAGGGCCGGTATCCCGGCGCGGTGCAGCGCGTGGGCGCGGCCGCGCACGTACCCGAGGTAGCCGATGTGGGCCTCCACGCCGGACCGGTCGAGCACCGGACCGTGGCCGGGGACGAAGAGTTCGGCGCCGGTGGCCAGCGCCTGCTCGCAGGCGCCGATGATGTTCTCCAGCGGTCCGGCCCAGTGCGAGGGGTGGTCTCCGGGCTGCTCGGGCGTCGAGCCGAAGATCACGTCACCGGTGAACACCACCCGCTGGTGCGGCAGGTGGACCAGCAGGTCGCCGCCGGTGTGCGCGGCCGGCAGCCCGGTGATCCGCACGGGGTACTCCCCCACCCGCAGCTCCAGTTCACCGGTGAAGACGGTGTGCGGGTGGACGGGATCGGTCTGCGACCAGTCGAACGGGCCGAAGTGCTCCCGGAGGTAGCCGCCGAGCGGCGAGGCCGGGTCGCTGCCCGCGACCAGCGCGTGCTGCTGCTTCGGCGTCGGCTCCCAGTGGATGTGCTCCAGCGCCTCCCGGGTGGCGATCACCTCGGCGTCGGGCACCACCCCGGCGCCCCAGAGGTGGTCGCCGTTGGCGTGGGTGACGATCACCCGGTCGATGTCCACCCCGTCGGCCAGCCGCTGCCGGCTCTGCGCGAGGAACTCCGCGGCGAGGGAGGGATCGTAGGGCGTGTCGATCCAGAGCGCCGTCCGCGGTGAGGTGAGCAGCCCGCAGTTGGCCAGGCCCCAGCCGCGCTTCGGCGGAAGCCACACATACAGGTCCTCGGCAATCGCGCTCACGTTCGCGCGGCTGATCGTCATGGGCGCGATTATGCCGATGATGTGATGACAGTGAAGCAAAACACCGGCGATTCAAGCCACTTCTCGCCCCAGACCCTCCCGACCTGTCCCGTTTCGCACCCGTGCGGTCTGGACCACTTCGTCTCAAGGGGCAGGACGGGAAGGCCGCCCCGAGCTGCCGGAAAGGCCTGCGGCGCCGCACCCGGGGCGCCGTCCGCTCACACCACCGGCAGCAACCGGCAGACCTCGACGGTCACATCGACGGTGTCCAGACCGATCACCCGGCCCTCGACCGCGACGAATCCTTTCTCCCCCGCGCGGAAGATCGCCGCCAGCGGCGACTTCCGGGTGGCGGCCGCCAACGCCTCCACGGCCATCGCCGAGCCGAAGGCGAAGACCCCGCAGAGCACGACGCAGGGCGCCTGCCGCGACGTCCGGGTCACGAAGACGAAACCGTGGTCCCGGATCAACTCGTCGGCCGCGTTGTACTGCGCCTCGAAGGTCATTCCGCCCCAGCGGGCCCGGGCCGCGTCCGGGTACTCGATGCAGAAGTCCGGGAATCCCGCGCCGAGCACGGTCGCCGAGTACGGATTGACGCTCGGTCCGCCGATCGAGAAGGTCGGCATCCTCGGGTCCTGCGCCCCGGCGGTGACCAGTTCTATCGTCGCCTTCCGGTTGATCTTCCTCAGCAGATCGGTGAGTTGGGCTATCGCCCGGGCCTCGGCCATCGGCATGAAGAGGACGTTCTTCGGCCCCCGGCTGATCAGCGGGCGGCCGTCCTTCGCGAACGCGAACGCCGCCGCCTCGATGCTGGGGGTGACGATCTGGACCCGGCCGTACGGGGCGAGCAGCACCCGGAGGAAGCCGTACCGCAGGAACAGTCTGGTCCGGGCGAGGGAGCGGGCCGCGAGAAAGCCGATCACGGCCGGAACGAACCCGACCAGGACCTGAAGCAGGATCTCCATAGCATCCCCCACCGAGGAAGACTCGGGCACGAACTGTCTGCCGTGAGGTGATGCCCGCACAGAACGCCGGGGACTCCCGACACGGCGGTCCACCCGGCGCAGCGCGGGGGAAGTGCGCCGGATTCACTCTTTCGAGTGACCGAAACCGGCCGCTCCCTCCCGGCCCGTCACCCCTCCGACCGCTTGGTGAACTTCCGCTCGCTCGCGCACCGCTCGTACCCGAGCCACGCGTTGATCGCGAGCATCGGCGCGTTGGTGGCGTCGTTGCTGGTGTAGGCCCACCGGTAGCCGGCCGCCCGGGCCCGGTGCAGCGACTCGGTCTTGGCCAGCTTGCTCAGCCCCCGGCCCCGGAAGGCCCGCCGGCAGGCGGTGAACGCCGACCAGTAGCGTTCCGCGCCGTCCGTCTGAACCGCGCTGAACGCGGCCGGCTCGCCGTCGACCACCGCCACCACGGTCAGCTCGCGGTCGAGGTCCGGGCGGGCCCAGTCCCCCGTCAGGAACGCCTCGTAGTCGGCGGCGTCCATCGCGATCTCGCCCGGCTCGTCCAGGGCCGCGTCCGCCTCGATCACGAAGATCGGGTACGGGTCGTCCGCCCAGTCGGTGGCCGGGCGCAGCTCGACCCCGGGCGGCAGCGCCGGGACGGCGGGCAGCGGCCGGGCGAGGTCCCGGCCAGCGAAGTGGGCCAGCCGCCCCTCGGTGAAGCCGCGGGCGACGGCGAAGGCGCGTGACGCCGGCTCCTCGTCCACCCAGCTGTGCAGCTCGACCACGCCGTGCCCGACCAGGTGCCGCTCGGCCGCCGCCAGCAGGGCGGTGAAGACCCCGCGGCGCCGGAAGGCCGGCAGCACACTGCCGTTGGCGTACCCGATGCCCCGGGTGGTGGTGCCGACGACCACACCGCACCGGACCGAGCCGACCACCTCGCCGTCCAGCTCGGCGACGAAGGTGCGGAAGTGCTCCCCCGTGGCCCGGCGGGCGTTCAGCCAGGTGAAGACCTCGGGGGTGAGGAGCAGGTGCTCGCGGCCCGCCCGGTGGGCGGCCGCGGCGGCCTCGGCGTCGGCGGGGCGGAAGTCACGCACGGTCAGCGTCGTCATGGGCGGGTACCGTAACCGCCCCGCCGACCGGTTCGCCTCCGAATTTCCGCCCCGTCCGGGGGGCCGGTGACAGGGACGGGACCAAAGTCCCTCATCACCGGGTCGACAAGCTCAAATAATGCTCTGAGAAGACCGGATGGGGCTTGGCAGCCGCCCCCACCGGGGACATCCTCAGCAGCACGGCCCGGCCCGACCCTGGCGACGATGCCCGCGTCGGCCGACGGCTTCCCACCCAGCCCTCCGAAGGGGGCGAACCCATGACCTCTCCTGCCGTCCGGCGCAGGACGCCCGCCGCTCCGACCGGGGCCACCGAACGACCGGCGGGTACGGCCGGTCCCGCACCCACCGCGCTCGGCGTCGGCCTGGGCTGGCGCGGCGAGATCGACACCGTCGTGGAGCGCCAGCCCGGCCTGGACTGGGTCGAGGTGGTCGCGGAGAACGTCTGCGCCGACCACCTCCCCGAGTCGCTGCGGATCCTGCGAGCCCGCGGCGTCACGGTGGTCCCGCACGGCGTCTCGCTCGGCCTCGGCGGCGCCGACCGGCCCGACCCGGCACGGCTCGACCGGCTCGCGGAGGCGGCCGGCGCGCTCGGCTCCCCGCTGGTGACCGAGCACCTGGCGTTCGTCCGGGCCGGTGGCCTGGAGGCCGGGCACCTGCTGCCGGTGCCCCGTTCGCGCGACGCCCTCAGGGTGATCGCCGAGAACGTCCGGATCGCGCAGGACCGGCTCCCGGTGCCGCTGGCCCTGGAGAACATCGCCGCCCAGCTGGCCTGGCCGGACGACGAACTGACCGAGGGACAGTTCCTCGCCGAGCTGGTCGAGCGCACCGGTGTCCGGCTCCTGATCGATGTCGCCAACCTGCACACCAACCGGGTCAACCTCGGGCTGGACCCGGCCGCCGAACTGGACCGCCTGCCGCTGGAGGCGCTGGCCTACGTCCACGTCGCCGGTGGCACCATGATCGACGGCGTCTGGCACGACACCCACGCCCACCCCGTCACCGAACCGGTGCTGGAGGTGCTGGCCGAGCTCTGCGACCGGGTCGCACCGCCCGGCGTCCTGCTGGAGCGGGACGCCAACTTCCCGCCGCCCGCCGAGCTGGCGGCCGAACTGGACGCCATCCGCCGCGTGCTGGACGGGGGACGGGCCGGATGACCGGCCCGACCGGCGAGGCCCACGGCCTCACCGCCGCCCGCGCCGCGCTGGCCCGGCGCCAGGAGGAACTGCTGGCCGCCCTGGTGGCCGGCGGGCCCGTCCCGCCCGGCTTCGACCCGGCCCAGGTCCGCGCCCAGTCGGCCGGTCTGGCCGCCAAGCGCCGGGACACCACCGCCAAGGTGGCCCCGGAGCTGCCCCGCCTGCTCGGCCGGCGGTACGGGCCGCTGTTCCTCGCCTACGCGCGGACGCACCCGCAGACCGGCGGCTACCGCGCCGACGCCCGCGCCTTCGCCGCGTGGGCGCTCACCGACGAGCCGGGCACCCGCCCGGACGCCGGGCGGCCCGGCACCGAGCCCGGCCCCGAGCCCGGCCCCGCGCTCGACCCAACGCTCGACCCCGAGCAGCGGCAGGCACTGGAGCGGTGGCTCCACGGCCCCGCGCCCGAGCGCCCGCAGGGGCCGCTCGCCCGCCTGCGCCGGGCCCTGCGGCCCGGCCCGCGGCACTGAACCAGAACCACCCACACCATTCCGGGGGAACCGCCCATGTGGCACAACACCTTCTTCGTCGTACCGGCGCTGCTGCTGGTCGCGGCCGCGTCGTACGCCTCGTACACCAAGGGCCGGGTCCGGCGGGTACCGCAGGTCAAGGGCCTGCCCGGCCGCGGACTGCCGCTGCTGGACACCGCGTTCCTCTCCGGCGGCCCCGGCCGGGTCTTCGACACCGCCCTGGTCCGGATGCACCAGGCCGGCCGCGTCGTCGTCAACCGGGCCGGCCTGGTCACGCTGACCACCCGGAAGGCCTACGACGCCGTCGACGAGGCGATCATCGAGGCGGTCGGGCCGACCGGGCAGCGGGAGCTCGCCCCGCTGCGGCGCGCGGTGATGCGCGCCCCCGCCGTCCAGCAGCTCGGCGACGGGCTCGCCAACCGCGGGCTGCTGCGCAACCCCGCCCTGATGCACCGGGCCAAGGTGGCCCGTCGGCTGCTCTGGCTCGCCCTGCTGAGCGTGGTGGTGACCACCGTGGTCGCCCACGCGGTCGACCACGGGGAGGCGGACCGCCCCGTCCTCTGGCTCCCGTCCGTGCTGGTGGTCCTCGGTCTGGTGTCGCTGCTGGTGACCTGGCCGTTCAAGGGGCGGATCACGCCGGCCGGCCGCCGTCAGCTCGCCCTGATGTCCGTCGGCAAGCCGTGGAAGCCCAGTGCCGGCCTGGCACCGCGGGCGGCCGGCGGCGTCCTGCTCGGCGCGGTCGCGCTCAGCGGGCTGGCCGCCTCCGGGCTGGACGACGCGGAGCTCCAGGAGGCGATGCTCGCCGCGGCGGCGGCCGACCTGGCGACCGCCAAGGCCGCGGCGACGGGCGGTTCCTCGTCCTCCACCTACACCTCGTGCTCCTCCGGCTCCTCCGGCACTTCCTGCGGCGGCGTCACCTGGTGCGGCAGCGGCTCCGATTCGGGCTCCGGCTCATCCGGGTCGAGCTGCGGCGGCAGCAGCTGCGGCTCCTCCTCGTCGAGCTGTGGCTCCTCCTCGTCGAGCTGCGGCGGCGGCTCCAGCAGCTGCGGATCCTCCTCCAGCTGCGGCGGCGGGAGCAGCTGCGGATCCTGAGGCCCACCGCCCTCCCGAGTCACAGTTCGATATCGCGCACCGGAAAGGCGTTCCGCCCGGAGCGGGGGCAGGTCTACAACGGGCCCATGTGGTTGCTCTTCCTGATCCCGGCCTGCGTCAGCGCGGTGCTCTCCTGCATCCGGCTGGTCCGGATGACCGCCACCGCCGACGCGCTCGCCGGGCAGGAGGGGCCCCGGCCGCCCGAGGCGGTCGGCATCGGCCTGTACGAGACGGCCTACCTGGCGGGCGGCCCGGACCGGGTGGTCGAACTGGCCCTGGTCCTGATGGCCTCCCGGGGCCGGCTGCACCTCGCCCACACCGGCTGGACCACCGTCGTCGACCCCAGGGGCCGTAGCCGCCTGGAGCGGGCGGTGGTCGCCGCCGTCGGGCCCGGGGGCCAGTGCCGGACGGACGACCTGCGCCGGGTGATGTCCGTCCACCCGACCGTGCTGGAGATCGGCGGCCGCCTCGCACTGGCCGGTCTGGCCACCCCGGCGCCGGTGCAGCGGCAGACCGTCCTGGTGATCCGCCAGGTCCGGCAGGCGATGCTGCTCACGCTGGTGCTGCTGGCGGCCGCGCTGGCGGTCGGCGGCTTCTCCGGCGGCGACGCGCTGGCACCGCTGGCCTGGTTCTCCCTGCCGCTGGTGCTGACCGCGGGCACGCTGCTGATGGCCCGGGTCGACGTCTACCCCTACACCCGCTGGGCCTCCCCGGTCGGCCAGGAGGTGCTGCGCGAGGTGCGGCCGCCCCGCCAGCACGGCCTCACCGACGACGACGAGCGCGAGCTGCTCACCGCCGTCGCGATGATCGGCTCCGTCGCGCTGCCGGACGCCCGCCTCCGCGCGGCCCTGCGCCCGCACCGGAGCTGACCCGCCGACGGCCGAGGGGCCGGCCGCTCCCCTCGACGGGAACGGCCGGCCCCTCGGGCGGAGGCGTCAGACCAGGCCGTTGAGCAGCTCGCTGACCGGCTTGCGGCGGCCCGTGTAGAAGGGGACCTCCTCGCGGACGTGCAGCCGGGCCCGGGACGGGCGCAGGTCGCGCATCAGGTCGACGATCCGGTGCAGCTCGTCCGCCTCGAAGGCGAGCAGCCACTCGTAGTCGCCGAGCGCGAACGAGGCGACCGTGTTGGCCCGCACGTCCGGGTAGCCGCGCGCCATCTGGCCGTGCTCGGCGAGCATCGCGCGCCGCTCGGCGTCCGGCAGCAGGTACCACTCGTAGGAGCGGACGAAGGGGTAGACGCAGACGTAGTCGCGCGCGCGCTCGTCGGCCAGGAAGGCCGGGATGTGCGACTTGTTGAACTCGGCCGGGCGGTGCAGCGCCATGTTGGACCAGACCGGCTCCAGCACCCGGCCGAGGCCGGTGCGGCGGAAGCGGTTGTACGCCTCCTGGAGGTCGTCGGAGTCCGCCGCGTGCCACCAGACCAGGATGTCGGCGTCCGCCCGCAGACCGGAGACGTCGTAGGTGCCGCGCACGGTGACGTCCTTCGCGGCGAGCTGCGCGAACAGCTCGTCGACCTCGGCGGCCAGCGCGGTGCGGTCCTCGGGCAGCTCGCCCTTGAGCTTGAACACCGACCACATGGTGTAGCGGATGACCTGGTTCAGGTCGCGCGCCTTCTTCTTCTCGGGCTGCTGCTCCGGCTGCTGCTCAACGGTCTCAGTCATGCGCCCATTGTCCTCTCCGTGACGTTCTCCCCGGTCGCCGGGGTCAACAGTTCGTCGAGCGCGGCGACGGCCGCCCGCGCGCTCGCGACGCAGGCCGGGATGCCCACGCCGTCGTAGGCCGCGCCGCAGACGGCGAGCCCGCCCACCCGGCCGACCGCGGCCCGGATCCGGGCCACCCGGTCGAGGTGGCCGACGGGGTACTGCGGCAGGCCGGACCGCCAGCGGGTCACCGCGGTGTCGTACGGGCGGGCGGTCAGACCGATCGCCTCGCCCAGGTCGGCCAGCGACCGCGCCACCAGCTCCTCGTCCGACAGCTCCAGCGGCTGCTCCTCGCGCAGCCGGCCGAGCGAGGTGCGCAGCACGAAGCTGTCGGGGGCCGAACGCGCCAGCCAGCCCCACTTGTTGGAGGAGAAGGTGGACGCCTTGATCCGGCGGCCGTCCACCGGCGGCACCAGGAACCCGCTGCCGGCCGGCGGCGTGGGCAGCTCGGCCCGCCGGAACGCCAGGGTGACCAGTGCCATCCCCGCGTACTCGACGGCGTCCAGCTCGACGGCCGCCCCCGGCGCGTCCGCGCGCAGCAGCCGGGCGGCGGCGGGCGCGGGCACCGCGAGCACCACGGCGTCCGCCTCCAGCGCCCCGCCCCCGGCGGTCACCACCCGCCAGCCCCCCGGGGTCCGGTGCAGCCCCTCCACCGCGGTACGGGTGCGCAGCTCGACACCGGCCCGGGCGCAGGCCGCGGCGACCGCCTCGGGCAGCGTGCCGAGACCGCCGCGCAGGCCCTGGAAGACGGGAGTGCCGACGGTGCGCGGCCGGTTGGCGAGCTCGTGCACGCCCTCGACCAGCGAGCCCCCGCCGCGCGCGATCTCCAGCAGCTGCGGCACGGCGGCGCGCAGCGAGATCTCGTCGGCGTGCCCGGCGTAGACGCCGCCGAGCAGCGGTTCGACCAGCCGGTCGACCACCTCGCGCCCGAGCCGGTCCGCGACGTACCGCCCGATCGCGACATCGTCCCCGACCTCGGTGGCGCCCTCGTGCCGGGCCCGCTCCAGGCCATCGGCACTGAGCACCCCGGAGGCGGCGAGCGCCACCAGGTCACCGGGGACGCCCATCACCTGGCCGCCGGGCAGCGGCCGCAGCGCGCCCCTGGTCCAGATCGCGGCCTTGGCGGTGGTGGGCGGCTCCAGCTCGCCGCCCAGCCCGACCGCCCGCGCCAGCTCGACCGCCTCCGGCCGCCGCGCCAGCATCGACTCGGCCCCGAGGTCCACCCGGACCCCGCCGACCTCTCCCCCGTACAGCTTCCCGCCGAGCCGGTCGGACGCCTCCAGCAGCGTCACCCGCGCCCGCGCGGCCCCGCCGGCCGCCCCGCTGAGAAAAGCGGCCGCGGCCAGCCCCGCGATACCGCCACCGATCACGACGACCTGTGCTTGCGACATGCCCCGCAGTCTCGCAGGTCCTTACATCAATGCCTCAATCCGCCCGCTTCCGGACAGGCACGAGACCGTCGAGGTCGAGATCGACGGCGAACGGCACCGGCCGGCGCGTAGGAGGAGGTACTGGCTTCGAGCTCGAAGACGTGCACCACCGGGAGGCCGTCCTCCTCCTCGACCACCCAGTCGTGCGGGATCCCGGCCTCGGCGTACTTGCGGACCTTGACCACGCGGTCCCGATGGGCCGACTCCGGCGAGACGACCTCGACGACGAGCGACACCTGCTCCGGGGCGAACCAGGTGCGGTCAGGGTCGAACTCCGCGCTGACGGCCAGCAGATCCGGTTCCGGACGGTTGCGTCGGTCCAGCTTGACCGTCATCTCGCGCTCCACCATGACCCCGTCCGGCACGAGCGCCTCCAGCGCTCCGGTCAGGACGGTGACGACCCGGCTGTGCCAGGAGCGCTGCGGCCGCGTCCTCAAGACCAGTGCTCCGTCGATCAGCTCGGTGTGGCGCGGCGCCCAGGACAGGTGGTCGAGGTCCTCGGCGAACCACCCCTCCTCGCGAGGTAGCGGCCGGGGTGGTCCACGGGCATCCGCTCACCCGGACGAGCGACCGGAGGCGACGGCGGGCCGGGGCCTTGACCGGCCTGCGGCCCAGTCGTGATCGAGCTGCGACCTCCGGGGCGGGTCCGATCGGGGGCGGCGGCCGTCGAATGGTCCGGGCGCCGGAGGACGCGGTGCCGCAACCGTGGACTGGGAGGGGTCGGTCGTGGGACGAGGACGGCGCGGAGCGGGGGCACTGGCGGCGGTGGCCGTGGTGGCGGTGCTGGCCGGTGGGTGCGGCGCGGACGGTGGCGGGGCGAGGGAGAGGTCGGCCGCGGCCCCGGCGGGCGATGCGGCGGGCCCGGGCGTGGCCGCGTCGGCGGCGCCGAAGGCCGCGCCCGCTCCGGGCGCCGCCGCCGGGGCGTCGGACGCGGTGCCGGTGGTGGACACCCGGCAGATCGCGTACAGCGCGCAGCTGTCGGTACGGGTGGCCAAGGCGGACGCCGCGCTGGCGCGGGCGCGCGAGCTGGCGCTGGCCGCCGGCGGGTACGTGGCGAGCGAGACGGTGACCGGCAGCGGCGGGCGGGCCGCCGACGGCGTGGCCGGACCGCAGAGCGGTCAGCTGACGCTGAAGGTGCCGTCGGCGGCGTTCCAGCAGACCCTGGACCAGCTGGCCGGACTGGGCGAGGTGCTGTCCCGCCGCAGCCAGGCGGACGACCTGACCCAGCAGGTCGCCGACGTCGGCAGCCGGGTGCAGACCCAGCAGGCGAGCGTCGACCGGGTCCGGGCACTGATGGCGCAGGCGAAGACGCTGGCCGAGATCACCAGCCTGGAGGGCGAGTTGAGCCGCCGCGAGGCGGATCTGGAGTCGTTGCAGAAGCAGCTGAAGGAGCTGTCGGCGAAGACGTCGCTCTCCACGGTCACGCTGGACGTGCGGCAGAGGACGGAGACCAGGGCACCGGACGGGGAGGCCGCCCCGGCGAAGAAGGACGGCTTCTGGCACTCGGTCGGCGCGGGCCTCGGCGGCGGCTGGGACGTCCTGGTCGCGATCGTGCGCGCACTGGCGGTCGCGGTCGCGGCGGCGGCGCCGTTCCTGCTGGTGCTCGTGCCGGTGGTGGCGGTGCTCCGGCTGGTCCGGCGGCGCCGGACGCCCGCGCTGCCGCCGAAGCCCACCGAGCCGCCGCGGCGCGGGGAGAGCGGGGAGAGCGGGGAGGCGGCGAACGAGGAGGAGGCGCAGCGGCGGGAGGCCTGAGCACGACGGTGGCGGGCCCCCGACACCCGGGGACCCGCCACGCCGTCGGTCAGCGCGCGCTGGCCTCGTGCACGAAGGCGACCAGCCGGCTGAGCGCGTCCGGGTCCATGCTGGGCAGCACGCCGTGGCCGAGGTTGAAGATGTGGCCGCTGGTACCGAGCGCCTGGGCGGCGTGCAGCACCTCGCGGGCCTTGGTCTCGACCGCCTTGGTGGGCGCGAAGAGGACGGCCGGGTCCAGGTTGCCCTGGAGCCCCTTGCCGGGGCCGACCCGCTCGGCGGCGACGTTCAGCGGCACCCGCCAGTCCACGCCGACGATGTCCGCGCCGGCCTGGCCCATCAGACCGAGCAGCTCACCGGTGCCGACGCCGAAGTGGATCCGCGGCACGCCGTACCCGGCGACCGCGTCGAAGACCTTGGTGCTGGACGGCATCACCGAGCGGCGGTAGTCGTCGGGGGCGAGCGCGCCCACCCAGGAGTCGAAGAGCTGCACGGCGGAGGCGCCGGCCTCGATCTGCACCTTCAGGAAGGCGGAGGTGATGTCGGCCAGCCGGTCGAGCAGGGCGGCCCACAGCTCGGGCTGCCCGTACATCATGGCCTTGGTGTTCTCGTGGTTCTTGGACGGCCCGCCCTCGATCAGATAGCTGGCGAGGGTGTAGGGCGCACCGGCGAAGCCGATCAGCGGGGTACCGCCGAGCTCGTCGACGAGCAGGCCGACCGCCTCGGTGATGTAGGGGACGTCGTCCGGCTCCAGCGGGCGCAGCCGCTTGAGGTCCTCGGCGGTGCGGATCGGGTCGGCGATCACCGGGCCGATGCCGGGCTTGATGTCGACGTCGATGCCGACGGCCTTGAGCGGCACCACGATGTCGCTGAAGAAGATCGCCGCGTCGACCTTGTGCCGGCGGACCGGCTGCAGGGTGATCTCCTTGACCAGCTCGGGCCGCATGCAGGAGTCCAGCATCGGGATGCCCTCGCGGACCTTCAGGTACTCGGGCAGCGAGCGGCCGGCCTGGCGCATGAACCACACCGGGGTGTGGGGCACCGGCTCGTGCCGGCAGGCCCGCAGGAACGCGGAGTCGTGCGCGGCGCCGCGTCGCACGGAGGGCTGCTGCCCGGTGGGGGTGCCTGCCTGAGTGACTGCCGTGGTTTCTGCCGTTGTCTCGCTCACGGTTCAAATCTTCGCACGCGCCCCGGACCCGGCTCCCCGCCCGGTCTCGTCGGTTCCTCCAAGATCTGGTCGGTTTGCCGTCCCGGCACGCCGCGCGGGCAGAAGTTGCGGCGATTACCCCGGCCTTCGACCTAGTCTTCGGGGCATGGCAGCGGTCGGCGGGCACCCCGCACAGGGTGGCGGAACAGGTGGCGGAACGGGTCGGGAGGCGGCGCCGAGCGAGTTCCGGGCCGCGGTCGAGGCTCTGACGGCGGCGCGGCTGCGGCCCGAGCTCGAACTCTCCCCCGCCCCGGCGCCGCGCCGGCTCGCCCCCCACGCGTTCGCCCTGACCGCCTCGGTGGAGGTGGACGGCGACGAGCTGGCCGACGGCCGGCTGGTGCTGCTGTACGACCCGGCCGGGCAGGAGGCCTGGAACGGGGACTTCCGCGTGGTGACCATGACCCGGGCCGAGCTGGAGCCGGAGATGGCCGGCGATCCGATGCTCTCCGAGGTCGGCTGGGCCTGGCTGATGGACGCGCTGCAGGCGCACGGCGCCGGGTACGCGGAGCCGTCCGGGACGGTGACCAGGTGCGCCTCGCAGTACTTCGGCGCCCTGGCGGACCGCGAGTCGTCCACCGAGATCGAGATCCGGGCCTCCTGGACGCCGGCCGACGGCCGCTTCGAGCGGCACCTGGCCGCCTGGGGGGACCTGCTCTGCATCAGCGCCGGTCTGCCCCCGGTCGCGCCCGCGCCGCAGCCGGCCGTCGACGTGCCGTCACTCGGTGGGGTGGTCCCGATGCCCGCCCGCCGGCGCCCGCGCTCGCACTGACGGGTGGTCCGCGGCCGCCGGCGGCGGTACCGGACCCAGCGCCACCCCCAGGGCTGACGGAGTGTGGCTTCGGACCCGCTCTGCGGCGATTTGTCCGGCCTGACGCGATGCCTGACGTGACCGATTCATGCCGACTCTGATCGATTTTGTACGAATTCCAGGCATGTCGCATCAGTCACCTGCGCGATTTGTCCGTATTGTTACTCACTAGATCGTGATCTTTCGCTAAAGCCGGGCACGGTAGCTGCCGAAGCAGACTGTGACCCTTTCCAAACGCGGAACACTCCGACCGCCCCATCGGGGTTCCGTCCGCCACTCCCCGCAGGAGGCCTGGTGTCGGTCCTTCTTGAGCACCCCGCAAACGTGGTCGCCTACCGGCCGACCAAGCCCACCGCCATGGTGGTCATCGCTGACCCCCGTGTCCGAAACACCGTCACCCGCCACCTCTGGGCGCTCGGCGTCCGAGACGTGATCGAGGTGTCCTCGATCGCCGAGGCCCGCCCCCGGGTCTCCACCCCACGCGACATCTGTGTCGCCGACGTCCACCTCCCGGACGGCTCCGGGCTGACCATCCTGGCCGAGACCCGCGCCGCGGGCTGGCCCAACGGCCTCGCGCTCTCCGCCGCCGACGACATCGGCGCGGTCCGCAGTGCGCTGGCCGGCGGCGTCAAGGGCTACGTGGTCACCGGTACCCGCACCAACGTGGCCATGCCGGGTCGCCCCGGCCTGCCGCTCGGCGCGGGTGGTCTGGCCGGCCGGATGCGCCGCCCCGGCATGCCGGGGATGCCCGGTGCCGCCGGTGCGCCGGGTGCCCCCGGAGCTCCCGGTGCGCCGGGCGCGCCGGGTACCCAGCAGTCCGCCTACCGCGAGCTCTCCGGCCGTGAGGTCGAGGTGCTGCGGCTGGTCGCCGAGGGCCAGTCCAACAAGGCCATCGGCGTCGCGATGGGCCTGTCCGCGCTCACCGTGAAGAGCCACCTGGCCCGGATCGCCCGCAAGCTGGGCACCGGTGACCGGGCCGGGATGGTCGCCGTCGCGCTGCGCACCGGCATCATCCACTGAGCGATCGGTGGGCCGCTGCGGCGGTCCTGGAGGAACGTTTCCTCCAGGACCGCCGCAGCGGCGTCCGGACGGCCCCGCGGCGGCGTCACCGCGGCCCCCGCGGCCGCTCCGGACCGCCCCCGGTCCCGGACCACGGGAGCGGGGACGGCGCAGGCCGCCCGGTGGCATAGTCACGAACCCGGTCTGACCAGTCCGACAACACTCCTGGCCCCGAGGTCCGTCGTACCCTTGGTGAGTGACCGACGCCGTAGCAGCCACCCAAGAAGAAGCAGCCCCGGTCCCGCTCCTCGAACCGAAGGAGGGGATCCCGCCAGTCGTGGCGGACGAGGAGGCGCTGGCCGCCACCGTCGCCGCCTTCGCAGCGGGCACCGGACCGGTCGCCGTGGACGCCGAGCGAGCCTCCGGCTACCGCTACGGCCAACGGGCGTACCTCATCCAGCTGCGCCGCGCGGGCGCCGGCACCGCGCTGATCGACCCGATCGCCTGCCCGGACCTCAGCGGGCTCGGCGCCGCCCTCGCGGACACCGAATGGGTGGTGCACGCCGCCACCCAGGACCTGCCCTGCCTGGCCGAGGTCGGGATGCGGCCGCAGCGGCTCTTCGACACCGAGCTGGCCGGACGGATCGCCGGCTTCGCCCGGGTCGGCCTCGGACCGATGACCGAGAGCGTGCTCGGGCTGAGCCTGGCCAAGGAGCACTCCGCCGTCGACTGGTCCACCCGCCCGCTGCCCGAGCCGTGGCTGCGCTACGCCGCTCTGGACGTCGAGGTGCTGGTCGAGCTGCGGGACGCACTCGAACAGGAGCTGGACGCCCAGGGCAAGCTCGGCTGGGCGCTGGAGGAGTTCGCGGCGATCGCCGCCGCACCCCGCCCGGCCCCCCGCACCGACCCCTGGCGCCGCACCTCGCAGCTGCACAAGGTCCGCCGGCGCCGCCAGCTCGCCGTGGTGCGCGAGCTCTGGCTGACCCGGGACCGGCTGGCGCAGGAGCGCGACGTCTCGCCCGGCCGGGTGCTCTCGGACGCCGCGATCGTCAACGCCGCGCTGGCCATGCCGCTGAACATCGCCGCCCTGCAGGCCGTCCAGGGCTTCGGGCCGCGGGTCCACCGCCGCCAGCTGGAGCAGTGGCTGGCCGCCGTCCAGCGGGGCCGGGAGGTCCCGGAGAACCAGCTGCCGCCGGCCGCCGCCCCGCACGACGGCCCGCCGCCGCCGCGCGCCTGGGCCGAGAAGGACCCGGTCGCGGCCGCCCGGCTGTCCGGGGCCCGGGCCGCGGTGAGCGAGCTGGCCGAGGCGCGCAACCTGCCGGCCGAGAACCTGATCACGCCGGACCTCGTCCGCCGGGTCTCCTGGGAGCCGCCGGCCGACCCGAGCGCGGTCGGCGTGGCCGCCGCGCTGCGCCGGCTGGGCGCCCGGCAGTGGCAGGTCGACCTGGTGGCACCGGTCGTGGCCGCGGCCTTCGTCAAGGCCGCGGAGGTCGAGCCGGAGTAGCCCGCGGGCCGGACCGGAGACCGTGGCAGCGGCGGAACGCTGCCGCGGCGGAGGGGATGCCGTCGTGCGACGGCATCCCCTCCGTCGTGTCCGGGCGGCCGCCCGCGCGCCCCGGCGCCACCGCTCCCGGGCTCCGCCGGGAGGACGTGTCGGGGGACACACGGGGTGAACCGGCCGTCGGGCCTGGGCAGGTTGGTTACCGGCGGGTAGCATGACGGTGAAGCAGCGCCGCTCACGTGCCCCCGTGCGACGGACGGCGGCAGCCTGCCCACCTCAACCTGTTGGTCCCTGGGAGGAGAGCCCCCGTGCCTCGTACCGCGAGGGACGTCGTCTTCGTCGATGGCGTCCGCACCCCGTTCGGCAAGGCCGGCCCGAAGGGCATCTACCACGAGACGCGCGCCGACGACCTCGTCGTCAAGTGCATCCGGGAGCTCGTGCGCCGTAACCCGAACCTGCCCGTCGAGCGGATCGACGAGGTCGCCATCGCGGCCACCACGCAGATCGGCGACCAGGGTCTGACCATCGGCCGCACCGCGGCCCTGCTGTCCGGCCTGCCGAAGTCCGTTCCCGGTTACGCCATCGACCGCATGTGTGCGGGCGCGCTGACCGCCGTGACCACGACCGCCGGCGGCATCGCCTTCGGCGCGTACGACGTGGTCGTGGCCGGCGGCGTCGAGCACATGGGCCGTCACCCGATGGGCGAGGGCGTCGACCCGAACCCGCGCTTCGTGTCCGAGAAGCTCGTCGACGAGTCCGCCCTGTTCATGGGGATGACCGCGGAGAACCTGCACGACCGGTTCCCGCACATCACCAAGGAGCGCTGCGACGCCTACGCCGTGCGCTCGCAGGAGAAGGCCGCCAAGGCGTACGCCAACGGCGACATCCAGCCCGACCTGGTGCCGATCTCGGTCCGCAACTCCAACCCCGAGGTCGGCGAGACCGGCTGGGGCCTGTCGACCACGGACGAGCCGATGCGCCCGGGCACGACGATGGAGTCGCTGGCGGGTCTGAAGACCCCGTTCCGCCCGCACGGCAACATCACCGCGGGCAACTCGGCCGGTCTGAACGACGGCGCCACCGCGTCGCTGCTGGCCGCCGAGGACGTCGCCGAGGAGCTCGGCCTGCCGGTCAAGATGCGCCTGGTCTCGTTCGCCTTCGCGGGCGTCGAGCCCGAGGTGATGGGCATCGGCCCGGTGCCGGCCACCGAGAAGGCGCTGGCCAAGGCCGGTCTGACCATCGACGACATCCAGGCCTTCGAGGTCAACGAGGCCTTCGCCGTCCAGGTGCTGGCCTTCCTGGACCACTACGGCATCGCGGACGACGACGAGCGGGTCAACCCGTTCGGCGGTGCGATCGCCTTCGGCCACCCGCTGGCCTCCTCGGGCGTGCGCCTGATGAACCAGCTGGCCCGCCGCTTCGAGCAGCGCCCGGACGTCCGTTACGGCCTCACCACGATGTGCATCGGCTTCGGCATGGGCGGCACCATCATCTGGGAGAACCCGCACTTCGAGGGTGGTAAGTGACCATGAGCACCACGACTGAGCTGCTGCAGCAGGGCGCCGAGCTGTTCCCCGGCGAGGTCGTCACGACCGCGCACGTCCGCCACCTGGACCTGCCGCTGCAGGCCGGCCGGCTGGCCCTGATCACCCTGGACAACGGCTTCGACCACACCAAGCCGACCACCTTCGGCCCGGGCTCGCTGCTGAAGCTGTCCACCGCGCTGGACCAGGTCGAGGCCGAGGCCGCCGCGGGCACGATCGTCGGTGTCGCGATCACCGGCAAGCCGTTCATCTTCGCGGTCGGCGCCGACCTCAAGGGCGTCGAGATCCTCAAGGAGCACGCGGACGCACTGGCCATCGGCAAGGGCGGCCACGAGGTCTTCAAGCGGATCGCCGCGCTGCCCGTCCCCTCCTTCGCCTTCTACAACGGCGCGGCGATGGGCGGCGGCGTCGAGGTCGGCCTGCACGCCACCTACCGCACCGTCAGCGCGGGCGTTCCGGCGTTCTCGCTGCCGGAGGTCTTCCTGGGCCTCGTCCCCGGCTGGGGCGGCTGCACCATCCTGCCGAACCTGATCGGCCCCTCGAAGGCGATCAAGGTCATCATCGAGAACTCGATGAGCCAGAACAAGCAGCTCAAGGGCAAGGACGTGTTCGAGCTGGGGATCGCCGACGCGATCTTCGAGCCGGCCGACTTCCTGGAGCAGTCGCTGCTCTGGGCCGCCAAGGTGCTCACGGGCGACGTCGTGGTCGAGCGCGAGGCGATCGACCGCGGCAAGGCCTGGGACGACGCCGTCGCCTGGGGCCGGCTGGTCGCCGACTCCAAGGTGCACGGCGCGGCCCCGGCCGCCTACAAGGCGCTGGACATCATCCAGCAGGTCAAGGACGCCGACCTGCAGGCCGGCTTCGACGCCGAGGACGCGGCGCTGGCCGACCTCATCATGAGCGGCGAGCTGCGCAGCGGCATCTACGCCTTCAACCTGGTGCAGCGCCGGGCGAAGCGTCCGTTCGGTGCGCCGGACAAGTCGCTGGCCCGCCCGGTCACCAAGGTCGGCGTCGTGGGCGCCGGTCTGATGGCCTCGCAGCTGGCGCTGCTGTTCGCCCGCCGGATGGAGGTGCCGGTGGTCCTCACCGACATCGACCAGGAGCGCATCGACAAGGGCGTCGGCTACGTCCACGCCGAGATCGACAAGCTGCTCGGCAAGGGCCGGATCGGCCAGGACAAGGCCAACCGGCTCAAGGGCCTGGTCACCGGCTCGCTCGACAAGGCCGCCGGCTTCGCCGACGCGGACTTCGTGATCGAGGCCGTGTTCGAGGAGATGGGCGTCAAGCAGAACGTCTTCGCGGACCTGGAGAACGTGGTCTCGCCGACCTGCGTGCTGGCGACCAACACCTCCTCCCTCTCGGTCACCGAGATGGCCTCGAAGCTGAAGCACCCCGAGCGGGTCGTCGGCTTCCACTTCTTCAACCCCGTCGCGATCCTGCCGCTGCTGGAGATCGTCCGCGGCGAGCAGACCGACGACGACGCGCTGGCCACCGCCTTCGGTGTCTCGAAGAAGCTGAAGAAGACCTCGGTGCTGGTCAAGGACGCCCCGGCGTTCGTGGTGAACCGGATCCTGACCCGCTTCATGGGCGAGATCCAGGACATCATCGACGAGGGCACCCCGATCGCCACGGTCGAGAAGGGCGTCGAGCCGCTCGGCCTGCCGATGTCCCCGATCGTGCTGCTGGAGCTGGTCGGCCCGGCCATCGCGCTGCACGTCTCGGAGACGCTGCGCGGCGCCTTCCCGGAGCGGTTCACCGTCTCCGAGAACCTCGGCCGGGTGGTCAAGGCCGGCAAGCGCGGCTTCTACACCTGGGTCGACGGCAAGCAGGTGCTCGACCCCGAGGTGCTGGAGCTGCTCACCTTCGGCGACACCGTGCTGACCGAGGAGCAGGTGCTGAACCGCGCTCTGGAGGCCGTCGCGCAGGAGATCGGCCTGATGCTGGAGGAGGGTGTCGTCGCCGAGGCGCAGGACATCGACCTCTGCATGATCACCGGCGCCGGCTGGCCCTTCCACCTGGGCGGGATCACCCCGTACCTGGACCGTGAGGGCGTCTCGGAGCGGGTGAACGGCAAGCGGTTCCTCGCCCCCGGCGTGGCCTCGGTGCCCGCCTAAGGCGTAGGCCCCGTAACGACGCGGGAGCCCCGGTGACCTCAGGGTCACCGGGGCTCCTGCGCGTCGTGGCGGGGGCGGTGGGGCGCGGCGGGCACTCTCGGCGGGGCGGGGCCCGGGGAGCCCGGGGCGCGGGCGCGAGGGCCCTGTCGCGCGCCGGGCGCGGTCAGCGCTTGAGGCGGTAGACCACGGTGTCGGCGAAGACGCCGACCATCTCGTAGTGGGTGTCCAGCAGGTTCTCGATCTTCGGGATCATGCCGGGCTGGTAGGGCGCCAGGCCGGAGTCGTCCACGACGATCTCGGGCAGGCCCTTGGCGATCTCCCGGTCGAAGGTCTGCCAGGCGTTGCTGACGCTGAACTGCTCGCCGACGTTGGCGTTGCCGTCCTTGCCGCCGCTGAAGTTGGTCAGGAAGCCCGCGGTCAGGTAGCGGGTGGCCGGCTTGCGGTCGGCCAGCCAGTACAGCTCCGGGTGCATGCCCCAGACCAGCACGGTGTCCTGCGGCTTGCTCTGCGCGGCGACCGCGGTGGCCACCTCGGTGGTCCGGGTGAGCCGCTCCCCCGGCCAGGCCAGCGCGAGGCCCCAGAACACCGTGGCGGCGGCCGTGGTGTACACCAGGACCGGTTTCCAGCGGATCGCCGAGGTGGCGACCGCGCCGGTGCCCAGCAGCACCAGCGGGGGCATCAGCTGCAGGTAGTAGTGGCCGAAGAAGTGGAACCCGACGCTGACCGCGACCACCGAGGAGAGCAGCCAGACCCAGAGGTCGGTGGTGGAGCCGTGCTCCTCCCCGGCGACCGGCAGCGGGCGGTGGCGGTGCTTCAGCCAGAGCCGGCGGCCGACCGGCAGCAGGAAGCCCAGGCCGGCGCCGACCAGGATCGCCGAGTTGCCCAGCGCGCGGCCGGCCATCTGCAGCCAGGCGCCGCCCACCGAGGCGTAGTCCCCGCTGCCGGTGACCACCCAGAACAGGAAGCCCTTGGGTTTGGTGAGGATCACCGCGACCAGCGCTATCGGCAGGGTGAAGCCGAATCCGATCTTGAACAGGGCGGGCGGCCAGCGGACCCCGCGCCGGCGGGCGTCCTGGAACAGCATCCAGAGCACCGGCAGCAGGACGGCGCCGCCGGTCTGCTTGGTCAGCGAGCAGAGTGCCACCGCGATGCCGGCGGCCAGCCAGCGGCGGCGCTCGGCGTACCGGAAGGCGGCCACCATGGCGGGCAGCATGAAGACCTCGAAGGTCGCCGCCTGGGTGTCCTCCGGGGAGAGCCCGATGGAGACCAGCAGGTAGAGCAGACCCGCCCCGGCGCCCGCCCGGTTGCCCCAGCGGCCGCGGGCGATCGAGGCCAGCAGGATCGCGGTGACCAGGTGGGCGACCACCGCCAGGGTGCGCAGCGGCCAGAGCGAGGCGGAGCCGAAGACGGCGAAGCAGGCCTGGTAGAGCCAGGGCAGCAGCGGCGGCTTGCGGTCGACCACGGTGTCGTAGAGGACGCCGCCGTCCGCCAGCATCCGGGCCTGGGTGGCCAGGAACCCCTCGTCGGGGCTCCAGACCGGCCGGACGAAGGAGGGGATGTGGGTGGCGAGCGCGACCAGGGCCAGCACCGGCACCAGCCTCGTCCAGTAACCCTGGCGGACGCGGTCGGGCAGGCGCTCGGCAAGCCCGACGAGGCGGGGGCGGGTGGGGGTCGGCACGGATGACAACCTACCGGGCGGGATCGGCGCGGGCAGCGCCGGTCCCGCCTTTCGGTGCGATTATCAGCCTGTCTTGCGACGAACTGTTGCCCAGTTGTGGCAAACGGCCGCGGACCGGGCGGCTCAGGCCCGGACGGCCGCCACGTCCAGCCGGGAGACCAGGGCCGTCACCTTGCGGGCGATGTCCGGGGCGGTGAGACCGATCTCGGCGAGGATCTCGGGCCGCGAGGCGTGGTCCAGGAACTCCTGCGGGATGCCGAAGTCGCGCACCGGGACGTCCACCTCGGCGTCGCGCAGCGCCTGCGCCACGGCGGCGCCCACACCGCCGACGCGGCCGTTGTCCTCGATCGTGACGACCGCGCGGTGCTCGGCGGCCAGGCCCGGCAGGGCGCGGTCCACCGGCTTGACCCAGCGCGGGTCCACCACGGTGGCGGTGACGCCCTCGGCCGCCAGCAGGTCGGCGACCTCCAGGCTCGTCGCGGCCATCGCGCCGACCGAGACGATCAGCACGTCGGCGCGGCGCTCCTCGGCCGGGGCCTCGGGGGCGCGCAGCACGTCCATGCCGCCGATCCGGCCGACCGCGGGGACGGCCGGGCCGACCGTGCCCTTGGAGTAGCGGACCACGGTCGGGGCGTCCGCCACCTCCACGGCCTCGCGCAGCTGGGCGCGCAGCTGGTCGGCGTCGCGCGGGGCCGCGAGCCGCAGACCGGGGACGACCTGGAGGATCGACATGTCCCACATGCCGTTGTGCGAGGCGCCGTCGGTGCCGGTGACACCGGCCCGGTCCAGCACGAAGGTGACGCCCAGCCGGTGCAGCGCCACATCCATCAGGACCTGGTCGAAGGCCCGGTTGAGGAAGGTCGCGTAGACCGCGAACACCGGGTGCAGGCCGTTGGTGGCCATGCCGGCCGCGCTGGTCACGGCGTGCTGCTCGGCGATGCCGACGTCGAAGATCCGGTCCGGGAAGGCCTTGGCGAACGGGGCCAGGCCGACCGGGTGGAGCATCGCGGCGGTGATGCCGACGATGTCCTCGCGCTCGCGGCCGAGCGCGACCATCTCCTCACCGAAGACGGACGTCCAGTCCTTGCCGGCGCTCTTGATCGGCAGGCCGGTCTCCGGGTGGATCACGCCGACCGCGTGGAAGCGGTCCTCCTCGTTGTTCTCGGCGGCGTGGTAGCCGCGGCCCTTCTCGGTGAGGCAGTGCACGATCACCGGGCCGCCGAAGCCGCGCGCCTTGGTGAGCGCGGACTCCAGGGCGGTGAGGTCGTGGCCGTCGATCGGGCCGATGTACTTGAGGCCGAGGTCCTCGAACATGCCCTGCGGGGCGATGAAGTCCTTGAGGCCCTTCTTGGCGCCGTGCAGCGTCTCGAAGAGCTGCTGGCCGACCACCGGGGTGCGCTGCAGGGCGTCCTTGCCCCAGGAGAGGAAGCGCTCGTAGCCCTGGGTGGTGCGCAGCGTGGCCAGGTGGTTCGCCATCCCGCCGATGGTCGGGGAGTAGGACCGCTCGTTGTCGTTGACGACGATGACCAGCGGGCGGTCCTTGGAGTCGGCGATGTTGTTGAGCGCCTCCCAGGCCATGCCGCCGGTGAGGGCGCCGTCGCCGATCACGGCGACGACCGGGTCCTTCTTCCCCTGGAGCTGGTTGGCCTTGGCCAGGCCGTCGGCGTAGGAGAGCACGGTCGAGGCGTGCGAGTTCTCGATGACGTCGTGCTCGGACTCGGCGCGGGAGGGGTAGCCGGAGAGGCCGTCCTTCATCCGCAGCCGGGAGAAGTCCTGGCGGCCGGTGAGCAGCTTGTGGACGTAGCTCTGGTGGCCGGTGTCGAAGAGGATGCGGTCGCGCGGCGAGTCGAAGACCCGGTGCAGCGCGACGGTCAGCTCCACGACGCCGAGGTTGGGCCCGAGGTGGCCGCCCGTCTTGGAGACCTCCGTCACCAGGAAGGTCCGGATCTCCTGGGCCAGCGCGGCCAGCTGTCCGGGCGTGAGCCGGTCGAGATCGCGCGGTCCCCGAATGCGGGTCAGCAGGGCCACCCGTTCCTCCTCGTTCAAAGTCGCGGACCGCGGGCGGTCCGACGGGCCTCGCTGCCCGTGTGCCGTCGCGCCGATCGGTCTCGGCGGTGCGCCGACCGGTCGAGTCTAATGTCCGCCTACCGGACACCGAGCGGGGTGCCCGGTGCCGGCGGCCCGTACTCGCCGTTCACGGCGCGCCGCGGCCACGGAGGGTCCGGGGGCGGGCACGGACGGTCGAAGGGCGGCAGACCCGGTCGGTGCCGGACACGGACGGTCGGACCGCCGCGGACCGGCCGGCACTCACGGCCGGGCGACGGACGCCTGTACGGACCGCCCGATCGGGCTGGAGTCGTCCATCTCGCTCATCACCAGGGCGAGCGCGCCGAGCACCTCGGCCCGGCCGCCCAGGGTGCCCGGGACGACCGAGAGCTGGCGGGCCGCGCTGGGGATGGCGTAGCGGGCCACCGAGTCGCGGATCGGGCCGAGCACCAGCTCACCGGCGTCGGCGAGGTCCCCGCCGAGGATCACCCGGCGCGGGTTGAGCAGGTTGCAGAGGGTGGCGACACCGGTGCCGATCTGCCGGCCGGCGTCGGCGATCACCCGGCGGCAGCCGAGGTCGCCCTGGTGGGCCAGCTCGACCACCCGGGGCACGCTCAGGTCCTGGCCGAGCGTGGAGGAGAGCAGGCCGAGCAGGTAGCGGGAGCCGACGAAGGTCTCCAGGCAGCCGCGGTTGCCGCAGCGGCAGACCGGGCCGGCCTCGTCCAGCGTGATGTGCCCTATCTCACCGGCGGTGCCGCCCGGGCCGCGGTAGATCTGCCCGTTGACCACCAGTCCCGCGCCGACGCCGCTGGCCACCTTGATGTAGGCGAGGTCGCTCAGACCGCGGCCGGCGCCCCAGACGAGTTCGCCGAGCGCGCCCAGGTTGGCGTCGTTGTCCACGTGCACCGGCATGCCGAGCCGCTCGGCCAGCTCCCGGCCGGGGGCGATGCCCGTCCAGCCGGGCAGGATCGCGGTGGAGCCCAGCGCGCCGGTCTCCACGTCGATCGGGCCGGGGACGCCGAGGCCGACGCCGATCACCTTGTCCGGGCGGAAGCCGGCCTCCTGGAGCAGCCGGTCCACCAGCGCCTCGGCGCGGTCGAAGCCCTGGGCCGCGGAGACGTCGACGTCGATCGGCTCGCTCTCCTCGGCGAGCACCCGGTGCGCGAGGTTGCCGACGGCGACCCGGAGGTGGGTGTGGCCGAAATCGATCCCCACCACGATGCCGGCGTCGCCGCTGAGCGAGACGCTGCGGGCGCGGCGGCCGCCGGAGGAGGTGTCGGCGACCACGACGGTGCCGCTCTCCTTGAGCTCCCGGACGATGTTGGACACGGTCGCCGCCGAGAGGCCGGTGGCGCGGGCGATCTCGGCCTGGGTCAGCGAGCCGGCCATCCGTACCGCGCGCAGCACCCGCTCCAGGTTGGCCCGGTGCAGTGAGGACTGCGAACCCGGTGTGTCCGTCGCCATGATCCACCCTTCCAAGGGCGAGGGAACCCCTCCGCCGGGCGATCCCTTCAACTCCTGAAGCCTAGGGCCTGATGGCGTCGGGTGGCGCGGCTACCGCGGTGGCGGAGTGGGGAAGGGAAGGGGAAGGGGTGGGGAAGGTGGTCCCGGTGGACTGCTCCGGGGGCCTCGCACGGCGCCGGGCGGTGTGCCACCGGGCGCCGTGCGGGGTACCGCCGGGGGGCCGGGCGCCGGGGACGGGGCCCCAGCTCAGAGCCGCGACGCGCGGCCTGCCGGGCTCCTGCGACCGGCCGAAAACCGCCCACCCGTACCATGGTGCCCATTCTCACCCGTCCCACCGGCCACGGACGTGACCGGCCGGGGGACGCTTCCAGACATGACGGGGCATCAGATGGCAGGGGATCACCCTACGCCGGGGGCAGGCGACACACCCGGTACCGGGCCGCAGGACAATCGGGGCGTCTCGCTCGGCCGCACGCCGGGAGGCGTGGACCCGGCCGCCGTGGCGAACCAGATGACACAGCTCGACGGGGCTCCGGTCCCCGGGCAGGGCGGACCGGCCGCGCCGGGCGCCGCACCCGGGCAGCCGCCGGCCCCGGGCAGCGAGTACGCCTACGCGCCCACCGCCGCCGCCTTCCCCGCCCAGAGCGCCCCGCCGCCGCCCGGCGCCGCACCGGCCGGCCCGTACAACCCGGCCCAGCCCCCGTTCCCGGCCCCCAACGCCGGCCAGCAGTACGGCTACACCGCCCCGCCGCCGGCCGACGGCGGAGCCGGGTACGGCTACCCGCAGCAGCAGCCCGGGTACGCCTTCCCCGGCGCGCCGGTGCCGGCGCCGCCCAAGCGGCGCAACCCGGTGATGGTCTGGGGCGGCATCATCGGCGGTGTGCTGGCGATCGCCATCGTCGCCGGTCTGGTCGTGCTGTTCACCGAGAACAAGAAGGACCCGGACACCCCGTCCGCGGACGGCGGCACCAGCAGCACGGGCGGCACCACCGACAGCTCGACCACCGACCCCTCCGCGGGCACCGGCGGCGGCAGCGGCGGCAAGGCGGGCTCCTACAGCCTCGCCTGGACCGCCGCCAAGCCGGCCAACGCGGCCAGCGGCTCGCAGCTGCTCGGCATCTGGGGCGCCGACAAGGCCGTGGTGCGCGCCGACAGCTACGGCATCCGCGCGCTCAACTCGGCCGACGGCAAGGAGCTGTGGACGCTCGCGCCGCCGGCCGGCAGCAAGGAGTTCTGCGCCGTCTCGTACGGGGTGAACTCGAAGCACATCGCCGCCGTGGCGCTCAACACCGGTGACAGCGACTGCTCCACCGTCGGCGCGGTCGACATCAGCACCGGCAAGCTGCTCTGGTCGGCCAAGGTCAGCACCGAGCGGATGTCCTCGCCCACCCTGACCGTCACCGAGAAGGTCATCGGCATCGGCGGCAACGTGGCCGGCGCGGTGAACATCGCCGACGGCTCGCCGGTCTGGCAGTTCCAGCCCCGTGACAAGGACTGCAACGTCTACGGCAAGGTCGCCGGCACCCAGATCGCGGTGAGCGACCGCTGCTACGGCTCCAACGCCAACCCCAAGTCGCAGCTGGTGCTGGTCGACACCGACACCGGCAAGACCACCAGCCCCGCGCCGGTCCCGTTCACCGGCAGCATCGAGCGCATCGACAAGGTCGTCTCGGACCAGCCGCTGGTGCTGCTGGTGACCAGCGGTCCGAACGGCGACTACATCCTGCCGTTCGACAAGAGCAACAAGCCGATGACCCCGATGTCGGTCAAGGAGCCCGGGGCGGACAGCCTGCGGCTCTCCGGCCAGGCGGACGCGTTCACCCAGAACGTCGTCAGCGGCACCACGCTGTACGTCCAGACCAACCCGAGCAAGCCCGCCGTCAACGCCTACGACCTGACGACCGGCAAGCGGCTCTGGTCGTCCACCGGCGGCACCAACGACGGCATCCGGCTGGTCTCCGGCACCGACAAGGACGGCAAGGTCCGGGCCGTGCTGGACATGGGCTACGGCAAGGGTGCCAAGATCGTCACGCTCGCGCCGGCCGACGGCGCGGTGACCGAACTCGGCACCATCACCAGCCAGAAGAACTCCGACTTCATCGGCTCCAGCACCACCGAGTACGTGCTGCAGTCGGACGGTTCGCTGTACGGCTTCGCCCGCAGCGCGGGCTCGGACGCGCCCGTGGTCAAGTACGCGAAGAAGTGACGCCGGGGGCGTAGCGCCCCGGTGCCCGACCCGGTCGAGGGCGGGGCGGAACAGGCCAACCCGCCTGTTCCGCCCCGCCCTCGAACATTTCCCCGGGCGCCGCGCGCCGGGCATGGGAGGATGCGAAGCATCAGCCTGACGAAGGAGTCCTGCGAGTGCCCGGCACCAACCTCACCCGTGAGGAGGCCCGTACCCGGGCCGACCTCCTGCACGTGGACGCGTACGACATCGAGCTCGACCTGAGCTCGGCCCGGGAGGGAGGCACCTTCCGGTCCACCACCGTGGTCCGGTTCAGCGCCAACACCCCAGGCGCGTCCTCCTTCATCGACCTCGTGGCGCCGAGCGTCGAGGAGATCACCCTCAACGGCGAGCGGCTCGACAACGCCAACTTCTCCGACAGCCGGATCACGCTGCCGAACCTGGCCGCCGAGAACGAGCTGCGGATCGTCGCCGACTGCGCCTACACCAACACCGGTGAGGGCCTGCACCGGTTCGTCGACCCGGTCGACGACGAGACCTACCTGTACACCCAGTTCGAGGTGCCGGACGCCCGTCGCGTCTTCGCCACCTTCGAGCAGCCCGACCTCAAGGCCACGTTCGCCTTCACGGTGACCGCGCCCACCGGCTGGGTCGTGGTCTCCAACTCGCCCACCCCGACCCCGGTCGGCGAGGGCGACAGCCAGGTCTGGACGTTCGAGCCCACCGGCCGGATCTCCTCCTACATCACGGCACTGGTCGCCGGCCCGTACGTCGGGGTCTTCGACAGCTACGAGAACGGCGACCAGAAGGTCCCGCTGGGCGTGTACTGCCGCCCGTCGCTGCGTGAGTTCCTGGACGCCGAGGCGATCTTCGAGGTCACCAAGCAGGGCTTCGACTACTTCCAGGAGAAGTTCGACTTCCCCTACCCGTTCGCCAAGTACGACCAGCTGTTCGTCCCGGAGTTCAACGCCGGCGCGATGGAGAACGCGGGCGCCGTCACCCTGCGGGACCAGTACGTGTTCCGCTCCAAGGTGACCGACGCCGCGTACGAGGCGCGGGCCGCGACCATCCTGCACGAGCTCGCCCACATGTGGTTCGGCGACCTCGTCACCATGGAGTGGTGGAACGACCTCTGGCTGAACGAGTCGTTCGCGACCTTCGCCGAGGCCGTCTGCCAGGCCGAGGCCCCCGGTTCGAAGTGGCCGCACTCCTGGACCACCTTCGCCAACCAGATGAAGACCTGGGCGTACCGGCAGGACCAGCTGCCGTCCACCCACCCGATCATGGCCGACATCAACGACCTGGAGGACGTCCAGGTCAACTTCGACGGCATCACCTACGCCAAGGGCGCCTCGGTCCTCAAGCAGCTGGTGGCGTACGTCGGCCAGGACGCCTTCTTCCAGGGCGTGCAGGCCTACTTCAAGCGGCACGCCTGGGGCAACACCCGCCTGGCCGACCTGCTCGGCGCACTGGAGGAGGCCAGCGGGCGCGACCTCAAGGCCTGGTCCAAGGCGTGGCTGGAGACGGCCGGCATCAACGTGCTGCGCCCGGCCCTCACCCTCAACACCGACGGCGAGATCGAGTCCTTCGCCGTGCTGCAGGAGGCCCCCGCGCTGCCGGCCGGTGCCAAGGGCGAGGCCGTCCTGCGCCCGCACCGGATCGCCATCGGCCTCTACGAGCTGGCCGACGGCGCGCTGGTGCGCACCGACCGGATCGAGCTGGACGTCGACGGTCCGCGCACCGAGGTCCCCGAGCTGGTCGGCCGGCACCGCCCGGCCGTCATCCTGCTCAACGACGACGACCTCTCCTACGCCAAGGTCCGCCTGGACGAGGACTCGCTGGCCGTCGTCACCGAGCACCTCGGCGGCTTCACCGACTCGCTGCCGCGCGCCCTGTGCTGGGCCTCCGCCTGGGACATGACCCGCGACGGCGAGATGGCCGCCCGCGACTACCTGGAGCTGGCCGTCTCGGGCCTCCGCCGGGAGTCCGACATCGGCGTCGTCCAGTCGGTGCACCGCCAGGTCAAGCTCGCCCTCGACGCCTACACCGACCCGGCGTGGAGCGAGCAGGGTCTCGCCCGCTGGGCCGAGGCCGCCGAGGAGCAGCTGCGCGCCGCCCAGCCCGGCAGCGACCACCAGCTGGCCTGGGCCCGCGCGCTGGCCGCCGTCGCCCGCAGCGAGGGGCAGCTGGACCTGCTCGCCGCGCTGCTGGACGGCTCGGTCGAGATCAAGGGCCTGGCCGTGGACACCGAGCTGCGCTGGACGCTGCTCGGCCGGCTGGCCGCCACCGGCCGAGCCGACGAGGCCGCCATCGCGGCCGAGCTGGCCCGCGACAACACCGCGGCCGGCCAGGAGCACGCCGCCAGCTGCCGCGCCGCCGTGCCGACCGCCGAGGCCAAGGCCGCGGCCTGGGCCTCGGTGATGGAGTCGGACAAGCTCACCAACTACGTCCAGGACGCGGTGATCGCCGGCTTCCAGCAGGCCGACCAGCGCGAGCTGCTGGCGCCCTACGGCGCGAAGTACTTCGCGGCGCTCAAGGGCATCTGGGAGAGCCGCAGCCACGAGATCGCGATGCTGATCATCGTGGGGCTGTACCCGTCGCTGCAGGTCGAGCAGGCCACGCTGGACGCCACCGACGCCTGGCTGAGCACGGCCGAGCCGGCGCCGGCGCTGCGTCGCCGGGTGATCGAGCAGCGCGCCGGGGTCGAGCGCGCCATCAAGGCGCAGGCCGCCGACCGGGCGGCGGGCGCCCGGGCACCGGGGCACTGAGCCGGTCGGGGTCCCGGGGCCGAGCCCCGGGACCCCGCTGACGCCCGAGGGGGCGCCGGACGATGTCCGGCGCCCCCTCGGGCGTTGTACCAGGCTCGGGTGGAAGCCCTCGGTTACTTCTTCTTGTCCTTGCTGCCGTACGGCAGCCCGGCGAGGCCGGCGATGACCACGAAGGCCACGATCGGCAGCAGCACGTACAGGCCGAGGGTCTGGGCGACGCTCAGGCCGCTACCCGGGTCGTCGCCGTCGTCCCGGGAGAGGGCCATGGCGGGCGACGACAGCAGCATCATCAGCGTGACCGTTGCGGTGACCGCGCCGGCTCGCAAAGCGTTCCTCTTGTCCACGCTGCTCAACTTACCCGCCGCTTACGTCGCCGCGCTCGGCGGGGTCGGCCTTTCGGGCCTGCCCGCCGGCGGCCCGCAGAACGCCGGTCAGGGCCTGTGCGGCCGGGGCGGCGGCCAGCTCGTCCAGCGTCACCGGGCGGCCGGAGCCGTCCGCGACCGGCAGCCGCCAATTGGGGTACTGGTCCCAGGTGCCGGGCAGGTTCTGCGGGCGCGGGTCCCCCACCAGGTCGGGCAGCCAGAGGCCGACCAGCTCGGCCGGGGTGGCCCGCAGGAAGCGGTACAGCGCCGCCGCCGAGAGCTCCTCGCCCTCGGCCAGCAGGCCCAGCCGGGCCAGTTCGGCCCGCCACTCGGCCAGCTCGGCCGCCGCCTGCGCCTGCTCCTCGTCGAGCGACCTGGCGAGCAGGCCGAGCCGGTGGCGCAGCTCCACGTGCTCGCCGGTCAGCCGGGCGGCGGTGCTCGGGAGGTCGTGGGTGGTCAGGGTGGCCAGGCTGCCCGGCCGCCAGCGCTCCGGGGGCAGGATCTCGCCCCCGGCCTGCCAGTCCCGCTCGAACCAGAGCACCGAGGTGCCCAGGACGCCGCGCGCCGCCAGCTCCTCGCGGACGCCCGGCTCCACGGTGCCGAGGTCCTCGCCGATCACCGCCGTGCCGGCCCGGTGCGCCTCCAGGGCCAGCACGCCCAGCATCGCCTCGGCGTCGTAGTGGACGTAGGCGCCCTCGGTCGGCGGGTGGCCGGCCGGCACCCACCAGAGCCGGAACAGGCCCATCACGTGGTCGATCCGGATCGCCCCCGCGTGCCGGGCCGCCGAGCGCAGCAGCTCCGCGTACGGGGCGTAGCCGGAGGCGGCCAGGGCGTCCGGACGCCAGGGCGGCAGGCCCCAGTCCTGGCCGTGGGCGTTGAAGGCGTCCGGCGGGGCGCCGACCGAGATGCCGCCGCCCAGCGCGTCCTGGAGCGCCCAGGCGTCGGCGCCGTCGGGGTGGACGCCGACGGCGAGGTCGTGGATCAGTCCGACGGCCATGCCGGCGGTGCGCGCGGCCTGCTGGGCCGCGGCGAGCTGCCGGTCGACCTGCCAGGCGAGCCAGCGGTGGAACTCCACGCGGTCCGCCAGCTCCTCGGCGGCGAGGACGACGTGCGGGCTGTCCGGATGGCGCAGCCCCTTCGGCCAGGCGTGCCAGTCGGCGCCGTGCACCTCGGCGAGGGCGTTCCAGAGCGCGTACCGCTCCAGCCACTCGCCCTCCCGCCGCCGGAAGGCCTCGTAGGCGGCCCGGGCGCCCGCGCCGCGCTCCACCTCGTGCAGCAGCTCCAGGGCGCGGCGCTTGAGCGCCCAGACGGCGTCCCGGTCGATCAGGCCGTCGTGGCCCAGCACCTCGGCGCGCAGCCGGGCGGCACGCCGGCCCAGCTCCTCGGCCTCGGCCCGCTGCTCGCCCGTCAGGTACGCGTACTCGGGCACCGCCTCGACCCGCAGGTGGACGGGGTCGGCGAAGCGGCGCGAGGAGGGCCGGTAGGGGGACGGGTCGGAGGGGGTGCCCGGCAGCCCCGCGTGCAGCGGGTTGATCTGCACGAAGCCCGCGCCGAGGCTCCCGGCCCACTGGGTGAGTTCGGCGAGGTCGGCGAGGTCGCCCATGCCCCAGGAGCGGTCGGAGAGCACGGAGTAGAGCTGCGCGAGGAAGCCCCAGCCGCGGCCGGGGAGTTGCGGCAGCCGCTCCGGGGCGACGATCAGATGGGCGTCCTGGCGCGTGCCGTCGGTCACCGCGCTGAGCCGGTGCCGCCCGAGCGGCAGGTCGGCGGGCAGCCAGTGGGAGTGCCCGCGCGGCAGCTCCCAGACGCCGCCGTCCTCCAGCTCGACGCTGAGCCGGGCGTCCGCCGGCGCGTCCAGCGCCGTCCGCCGCCCGGCCCGCACCACCACGCAGGGCGGCAGCGACCGCGCCCGCTGCCCGGCCCGGTGGCGCTCCAGTGCCGCCCGGGCCGCCTCCGGCGTGCCCGCCTCCACGCCCAGCGCGGCCAGTACCGCCACCAGTGTCCGCGCCGACGGCTGGAGGGCCGTGTCCACCCCGTACGCCTGCGCCAGCGCGACCAGCTCGGCGGGAGGCGGCGGCGCGTCCTGCGCGGGCACCTCCAGGCCGTCGGCTCCGTCACGGTCGAGATAAGCGGCCACTCGCGGCTCCTGCGATGTCTCGGCAACGCCCGGTCAGAACAGCCACAGTCCTACCCGCGTGACACCCCGGTCACCCGGTGCGACACACGGGCGAAGCATCACACCGCCGCGACCCTCGGGTCAGCGTGTCCGAAGCACCATCACTCACTCGCGAGACAGCTCGCCCTGCCTGACACCGGAGGACTACCGATCCCAGCAACTCATGATCGAGCGAAGATCGGCTCCTCGGAACATTCTGCCCCAGCAACCTCGAGGGCCCGCCTGAGAATCTTAGCCTCGGCTGCGGTCTGCGTGATCCCCGCAGAATTCAGTTCCCCCAGCAGCGCGACGGCATCGCCGATAGTCAGACCCAGCACCCGCCTGATCTCTTTGATCACAAGAGCACGTCGAGGCCCTATAGAGACAACCCTAAGCCGCACTGCGCCATGCTCACGCATTACAGAACTTCGCAGCCACTGCGGGCCAGGCCCAGATCCGCCATCGTCACTGACAAGCCCACAGGACTCACATTCCCATTCAGAGACCCAACCCAGCAAACCCGCCCGGATCACTTGGGCATTCCAGCCACGAGCATCAGCGCCACAGTTTGTGCACTTTAGGCCGACCCGCACCCCCTGCTCGATCATTCCGCCCACCCCCTCATTCGCATATACCTGTCGACTGTGTCATAAAAGCGCTGAGATGCACCAGAGCCATCACGCGGATGGTGACCTGTTATTCCCCGAGCATACCATCGGTGATGAAGCTCCTCGTGGACCACCGTATTCCTTAGGTCATTTCGACTCGAGAACCTCTTCCGCCCAATCTGCGTCCCCACACCCTTCTTCGCCATTCCGGTATTCGCAGTCGGACTATATTGAGGAATGTAAGTGAAGTTCAGATCCTTAAAATCCTCGGCCACAACGGAAGCCAGCGCGCGGGTGCGCGAAGTGGATGACTTGCCATTAGCGGCTTCGATGGTGGCCCGGTCAGCCCATACATTCCCTTCATGCCCTCCACCGTATTCCGTATCGGCCGATACCTCCGCTCCGCCATCCTTCTCCTTCGGGGAAACCTCAGCATCCGACTCTGCCTTACTTGCTCCCGATTCGACCCCAGCAGCATCAGAAGCCGTTTCCTTCGCCGCCTTCTCTTCTGCGGCCTTGGCTGCGGCTCTTTCCGCCGCCTTCGCTTCTGCGGCCGCCGTCCTGGCTACGGCGACGGCTTGACTGGCCTCCGCTGCGGCGCGTTCGCCGGAGCGGATCATGTCGTAGGCCTTGTCGATCTCCTTGTAGATCTTGAAGGCCTTGATGCCGACCTTGATGGCCTTGAAGAGCTTGCCCCAGGGCACCGCGTTGAGCGCGGTGTTGACGCAGGCCATCACGTCGCCCTTGGTGAAGCAGTCCCGGGCGTCGTTGAAGCCGATCAGTTCGCCGATCAGGTCGACGACCTTGTGCACGATCTCGTCGCGCTTGCGCTTGCCCTCCTTGACAACCTGGTCGGCGGCGTCCTGCTTCGCCAGAGCCTTCTGCACCCCTGCGTCAGGCGGCTCGACCGGGCCGGGAGGGCTGTAGATGAATACCGCATCGACCGCCTGGCCATTGGCACGAGGCTCGTGGTTGTTCCTGCACTCGTCGGGGTTGTCACAACCGACCTTCAGGCCGTTGGCGTCCGACTTGTTGATGGGGCTGTTGTTGGCGTACGCGTACGCGTTCCATTGCTGGGGGTCGCCAGCGTCCGTGATCGGGTCGGGGCTGATGAAGCGGCCCGTCTTCGAGTCGTACTCGCGGGCGCCGAGGAGGGTGAAGCCGGTGGCCTTCTCCTTCGTGCCTCCGACGAAGCCCTTGTCACCGGCCCAGATCCCCGCGCCCGGCTGGGCGCCGCGCTCGTTGCCGAACGGGTCGGTGGGCCGGCGGACCTGCGAGAGGTCGTAGGCGTCGAACTGGACACCGTTGGTGCCGTGCGGATCCGAACTCTGGTAGGCGAGCGTGGAGGTGCCGTCGGTGGTGGTCCGTGTGATGGAGAGGCCGTTGGGTGCCCCGTAGGAGCGGACGTTGGTGACCACCCCGGTCGTGGTGTCCAGCGTGAGCTGGTCGGCGCCGAGGTTGAGGGTCGTCTTCCCCGGATCTCGGCGGATCAGCTGATTGCCGGAGACGTCGTACAGGTAGCTGGTGCCGGCACTCTGCCCGGTCCCGGTGATCTGGTCGAGCTTGCCCTGGGCGTTCCACGTCAGGGTCTTGGTGCCCGGGGTGTCGGTGACGGACGTCGTATTGCCTGCGGCGTCATAGGTGTAGGAGGTCACCGCGGTCCCGTCCGGGCCGGCCTCCGTGGACTTCATCAGCGCGTGCGGGCCGCCGGTGCCGCCGCCCGTACGTGGATCGGAGGACGGGGTGTTCGGACCGCTGCCGAACGTCTGGGTGGTGACGACGTCCTTGCCGGTGTCGCCGTCGACGTCCTTCTTGACGAGCTTGGTGCGGTTGCCGATCAGGTCGTACTCGTACTGCTGCCAGTACGGAGCCGGGCCGCCCACACTCGACCTGCCGGCGTTCAGTTCCGGGCCGTTGGCGTTGGCGCAGGAGCCGACCGCCGGGACGTTCGGGTGCGACAGCGTCGTCTGCGCGCCGGTGTCCGTCCAGGCCTGGGTCAGCCGACCGAGGTAGTCGTGGTTGAAGCACTGCAGGTCGGCGGCCTCACCGTCCTGGGCGTTGCGGGCCGAAGTGACCTGGCCGAGCGCGTTGTAGGTGTAGTCGACGACGTCGACGCTCGCGGTCGGAGCGTTCTCCTTGTCCAGGATCGAGCGGGTGACCCGGCCCGTGGCTTCGTCGATCACGGTTGTGGCGACGAGATTGGCCCCGCCGGGACCGAGTGTCGTGCGGAACGCCCGTCCGTAGGGGTCGTACCGAACTCCGGCGATGAAGGTGGTCGACGGGTCGCCACCGATCGTGCTCGACATCGCGGTCAGCTGACCGACGGTGTCGGTCGCGAACTTGAGCCGCTCTCTGGGCAGGCCCGCCACAGCGGGCATCAGGGTGTTCGCCAGCCGACCGGCCTTGTCGTACGTGTTGTCGGTGAGATAGGTACCGGCCAGCTTGCCCTCAACGGCCGGAACCGTGGTCTTGGCCCCCGACTCGCGATAGCCGATGTCGTAGCCGGTGATCTCCGACTTGTACGCCGCTCCGCTCGCACCGCCGACATACCGGGTGGTGGAGGTGGGCTTGCCGAGGGCGAGGCTGTCGTAGGTCCACCCCGCGACCTGCTTGGCCGGGTCGACGGCCGTACCTTCGTAGGTCGCGACGGTGCGACCGAGCAGGTCGGTGACGCTGGTGGCGCTCTTGCCCCGGGAGTCCGTGACCGTGACGAGGTTCCGGCTGTCGTCGTAGGTCGTGGTGCCCGTTCCCGAGTCGGGGTCGGTGCCCTTCACCGGGCGGCCGAGCAGGTCGTACTCATAGGTCCACAGGTTCCCGGCCGCATCCCTGCGCCAGGCCTCCTTGCCCTCAGGCGTGTAGCCGTACGTCGTCTCGTCGTACGCACCGGTCGGGGTGTTCGCCTTGTACTGGCGAAGGGCGACGGTGTTCCCGCGCCCGTCCATGACGGTCGCGGTCGCGTACCCCCCGGCCGGCGGGATGGTGCGGATCTCGTCCGCCCCCGCGTACTCGGTGCGGCTGCGCCACTGCTCGATGCCGTGGGACTGGAAGATCGAGTCCGTGACGCGGCCCATGCCGTCGTACTTCTGCACGGTCTGCGACGGGATCTTGCTGTCCGGGGTCACCCCGCCGTTGGGCAGGAAGAGCTGGCCGCTCGGGGCCGCCTGGTCGTTGTAGTACGCGGCGCTGGTCTTGGTCTGCCAGCTGTGGGAGTCGAACAGAGCATCGGTGACCATTCGCCCGGCAACGCCCGATGGAGCGCTGGCCTGGGTCTGACGGATCCGGCCGAGGCCGTCATAGATGGTGTAGCTCGACGTGTAGGTCTCCAGGTCGCCCATCAGTGCCTGGGTGAGCACCTGTGAGGGTGCGTTGGCTCCGTTGACCGCGTAGGAGAACTTCCGGTTCGGGCGGTTCTGGTGCGTACTCCGGTCGTTGCCAGGACTCCAGCCCGCGACCGAACGGCCGAGTCCGTCGAACTCCTGCTCCGAGACGCGCCCGTTCTCGTCCCGGATCCTGAGCGCCGAGCCGCGGCCGACGTCCAGGGTGGCGACGGTCTGCCATCCCATCGGGTTGGTGTGGGTGATCTGGGTCGGTAGCTGGCCGGAGGCCGGCGAGTAGGCCGTCCTGGTCTCGGCGCTGGTGGCATGGGTGGCGTCGGTACGACTCGGGTCGACGGTGCTGACGACTCGGCCGTAGGCGTCGAAGCTCGCTCGGGCCGTGGGCTTGTAGACCGGCTTTCCGGAGGTGTCGTAGCGCTCCAGTACCTCGGTCGCGGTCTGCTCGGCCTTGGCCCCCGCCTGACCGAACGGCAGCCCGTCGAAGTAGGCCCGGGTGTCGGCGACCGTGTTGTCCTTGGTGGCCGTCGGACCGCAGGTGCCCTTGAGTACGACGGTCCGCGACGCGAGTTGGCTCAACGCACCACCCGGACCGGTGGCGTAGCTGAACGAGGTGCAGAGCAACTGCTCGGGATGGGCCAGATCGCCGTTGTCCCTCACGACGGTCGGCCGGGAGAGCAGGGTGTCGTCGTAGTCGGTGGACTTCTCGCTCGTACGCCAGCCGTTCACCAGCTTCTCGCGACTGGTCACCTTCGAGGTGTTGACCGCCCTCGCGGTGAGGGCCGGCATGCCGCCGGACTGGGTGCGGGTCGCTGTCACGGCGCCGAGCCAAGGGTCGGAGACCACCGTGGAGACTATGCTTCCGTTCTCCGCTTCGTAGTTGGCGGTGTCGCGGATGTACCCGGCGAGAGCGTCCTGGTCCTTGATCGTGCCACCATGCACGTCGGCGACGTCGACCGTCCGTGTGGTTCCACTGGCCAGGATGTCGCCGTCCATGCCGCGCAGGAAGGTCGAGACGGTCTTGGTCCTGGGCGCCTCGAGGTCACTGCCGTTGCCGGAGAGGGTGGTCACCGTGGCGTAGCCGCGGAACTGGTCCCAGGTGCGCGACTTCGGGTCGGCGAGCTCGGAGTCGTTGCGGTGCCAGGCCGCTCCGCCGCCGTACACGTAGTTGGTGACCACGGAGACGGCGCCCGCGACCGTGTCCTGCGAGGTGACGGACTGGACGACGATTTTGTTGAACCAGTCGTTCACCGGCTCCGGCGCGGACTGCCCCGGCAAGTACCACTTCACCGGCATGCAGGCCATCGTGTTGCCGTCCTCGGACGACGGCATCCGGCCGGCCGCACGCGAGCATTCGGCAGGTCCGTAGACGACGTTGATCAGACCGCCGGTCTCGGTAGTGATCTTCTGGATGCGCGGACGCTTGAAGGGCTCGACGGATGCCGAGGTACCGTCCGGACGGACGATCCTGCCGTCCACTCGGTTGGCGATCTGCAGCGGCTCGAAGAAGACCTCGGGCAGCGTGATCGGAGCCCTCCCGTTGCTCCCGGTGCGCTGGACGGAGTCCAACCAGAGCGCCGGCGAGGTGCCGTCGCCCGGGTCCTGGAACGACTGGTTGAGGGCGAAGGAGTCGACCGGCCGGAACGCGGAGCCGTCCCAGACCTCGGTGTCGATCTTCGTCAGGCGCTTGGTTGACCAGAAGGTGGGCGAGTAGACGGTGCACTCACCGCTCGCGTCGCAGTTCTGGTCGATCGGAGTGTCCGGCCAGAACTTCGCGTTGGACTTGGTCCGCTGGGACGGTTCGCAGGTGATGTCGCCGCCCGGCAGGCAGCGCTCGGCCGTGCGGAACCACACCTGGGCGGCCGGCTTGGCCGTGCCCTTCGCCGCGATCTGGTCGGGCAGTCGCTGACCGTAGCCGACCCAGACCGGGTAACTGGCGCGCTGGTACTGGACCCGGGGGCCGTTGCCGTCGTTCTGGCCCCCGCCCTGGACGTAGTGGTTCTGCTCCTGCTCGTAGCGGTAGCTGATCAGGTTCTGGTGCGGGTCCACGACGTAGTCCAGCGACCACTGCCAGCCCATCTGTGACCAGGAGCCGGTGGCCGGCGAGCCCGACTTCAGGCACGGGTCCTGGCCGCCCGGCCAGTAGACCGGCACCGTGGAGACCGAGTTGCTGGTCTGGTCCGAACCGTCGCCGCCGGGCAGGTGGTTGGCACCGAAATAGAACTGCGTGCCATCGACGGTCGTGACCCGCCAAGCCTCGCCGTTCCAGGCGCCGTTGTTCCGATCGGTCAGCCGCTCGACCTTGGTGCCGTCCTCGCCCTTGAGGTGCCACTCGCAGGATGTGTCGTCCCGGACCAGCAGTCCGGCATGGCCCGCGAGGGAGAGCTGGAGCAGGTCACCGCCCCAGCACTGGTCGCCCGACTTGTCGATGCCGGCGTCCTTGCACCCCTTGTAGCCGCGGGTGATGGAACCCGGGTGCCACTCCCAGCCCTCACCGACCCAGGACGGCTGCGCATTGGTGGATGCCGTCTTGCCGTCCGATGCGGAGGAGTCGTAACCGAGCGAGACGCTGGGCGCGGCGCCTGCGAGCGCGGAGGGCAGCTCGACGGTGTAGCCGTAGGTGAAGTTACCCGCGTTGACTCCGGCCTGCCAGGAGGCCGATGGCGTGATCGGCGAGGCGGCGAAGTCGCCGGCGCTGCCGGCAGAGGCGGCCTCGACCGCGAGCGCGATCGCCGGGCCGCCTCCCGACTGCGGCGCGGCAAAGGCGCTGGAGGAGAGCGACTTACCCGAGGCGGCCGAGGTCTGCGGCACGTCGACCTCGACGAGCAGGCGGCCGGACTCGCCGTCACGCTGGGAGGGTACGGGCGTGCGCCTGGTGCAACCGGGCAGGCCGGGTGTGGTCAGGGCGCAGCCGGGCAGCTGCACGACGTGGACACGGGAAGCCCAGTCGGCGCCGGCGTTCTTCGCCCAGGAGGTGGTGTCGATCCCGACCTGGACGCGACCGGCCGCACCGCTCTCGCCGGCGTCGGTGAGGGCGACCAGCGCGCCGTTGACCCCTGCCGCGTCGGTTCGGCCGCGGTCGGCCACCTCGACCTGGAGCGCGGCAGGGCCTCCCGGGGCCGGGGCGAGCGGCACACTCTTGGCCGCCTGCTTCGACGTCTGTGTCCGGGCGACCCAGACCGGCAACGATCCGACCTGAACGGGCGAGGAGGCGGTGGACCCGGAGGCGGCGTTCGCCTCGGGCTGCGCCGGAAGCGCCTTCCCGGCGGTGCTTTCCAGCACTGCGACGGCTCTGCCGGACGGCGGGCTCGAGTCGGCAGGCGGTGTCCACTTGGCGCCCGGGTCGGCCCGATGACCCGCCACCTTGGCATCGGTGCCCGTCACCGGCTTGGTCACCGGCACCGGGGTGTTCGGCGGTTCCCAGATCTTCTCGTCCTTGACCGCCTTGGCAACCGCCTCCGCCGAGGGAATCGTCACGATTGACATCAGAACCGCCAAGGCGGCTGCCGCAGCAACGCGCGAGCGATGTGGTCGGGTGAACAAACGTGCACGTCGAGACAACTGATCCCCCCACAGAGTGCCGAGGCCCCGAAAGGCCCATGCATCAGCCCAGGACATCCGGCACCCTATGTGCACTTGTTCGATCACAGGTAGTAGTTTTCTGGGTTCGTCGGATGTGAGCAGAGTCACTTCGCGGCCAATGCATCACCAGCCGAGACAACCCGGACACCCTGTCGACAAAACGCTTTGACAGCGAAGCGGACGTGAAGGCAGCGTGCGGACGACCCTGCTCACTTCACTCGGATGACAGGTACTCATGCCAAGGTCAAAACCGTCCGTACTCATGTCTCGCAGGCGAACTACGGCAAGTCGGACGTTCGGGGCAGCATTTCTCCCACTCGCCTGCGCCTCGGCCCTCGCCCTCGGCACCACCGTGCTGGTTGCCCCTCAGACGGCGGCAGCCACTCCGGTGGCCGATCGCCACCACGGACCCGCCGATCCCTCCTGGCCCGCCCACCCTGCCAAGCCGGCGCAGGGCGAGCAGGCGGCGGCCGTCGCGAAGGCGATGGCTCAGGCGAAGAGCACCGGCAAGCCCGTCGTGGTCGACAGACTCACCAGCGCGGGGAGCCTGACCTCGGCCAACCCCGACGGAACGCTGACCACCGACTCCAGTCCGGTGGCGGAACGCGTCAGGAACAACGACGGAACGTGGCGCGCCATCGATGCGACCCTGCGCACCGCGTCCGACGGCACATTGACTCCTGCCGCCGTCCCCTCCGCGCTGACGTTCTCCGGAGGCGGCAAAGGTCCGATGGCGACCATGACCACGTCGGACGGGAAGAAGCTCGCGTTCAAGGCTCCCTTCGACCTCCCCAAGCCCCAACTCGACGGCGACAGTGCCCTGTACCGGTCCGTCCTGCCGGACGTCGATCTGCAGCTGAGCGCCACCGCGGCCGGCGGCTGGCGGCAGGTTCTGATCGTCCGTACGGTGACGGCGGCGGCCGACCCTCGGGTCAAGCAGCTCCACCTGGACATCTCCGGCGACGGTCTGATGGTCAAGGCCGACACACACGGCAACCTGACGGCCGAGGACGCCGAGGGCAAGGTCAGGTTCACCGCCCCGGTCCCGGTGATGTGGGACTCCGCAGCCGCACCGGCCGCCGCGCAGCCGACGACCCTCGGAAAGTCCGCCGAGGCACCGCAGGCGGACAGCACTACTGGCCCGGTGCCCTCGAGCGCGGAGGCACCCGGCGACCATGCGAAGATCGCGCCGGTCGCCACAACCGTGAGCGGCAGCGGGATCGACCTGGTGCCCGACACGACGGTCCTCGGACAGGGCACCGGCCCCTGGTACATCGACCCGGGTTGGAACCCGAGCGTCGACAACGGCGCCCAGGCCTGGGCCCAGGTCCAGGAGGGCTGGCCGGACAACCCGGAGTACAACGGCACCGTCTACGACCAGGACAAGCCGGCCACCGGGTACTGCGACTACGTCGACAGCGCCAACCCCTGTGAGCGGAAGGGACGCGAGCGGGCCTACTTCCAGCTCGGCCTCAGTTCGCAGTTCTGGAACTCCACGGTGCTGAACGCCACGCTCTACGCCAACGTGGTGCGCTCGTCCAGCCCCAGCACGTCCACGCCGATGAACCTGTACTCGACCGGCTCGGGCAACGACAACCCGATCAACCAGTGGACCCGTTGGAACGCCCAGCCGTGCGGCAAGGGACCGATCGGGGCCGCCTGCTCCAAAATCACCACGACCTGGCTCAAGGGCACCGGCGGGGTCGAGTTCGACGTGACCTCACTGATGGCCCGGGCGGCCGCCGAGAAGTGGGGAGGTTGGACCTTCGCCTTCTCCCCCGATGACGAGACCAACAAGTACTACCGGCAGCGTTTCGCCAACAACCCGCACGTCGTGGTCACCTACGACATCGCGCCGCTCGTCAGCACGCCGGCGACCAGCCCCACGCCCGGCTTCGCCGAGGATGCCGTCTTCGATGCCTGCAAGACCCGCGGCACCGTCAATCCCTGGGACAACCCGGGGTGGATCGGAGCCAACACCGACATCAACATCAGCGCCGACACCTGGTCGCCGACCGGCCAGCAACTCTGGACCACGTTCAAGCTCTGGGACGACGACGACGGCGGCTCGTCCAAGACATACGAGACCGGGTGGGGTGCCGGCTCCGGTCGGGTCAACTTCGACGTCGGTTCACTGATCGACGGCCACCAGTACGGCTGGTACGGCGTGACCGACGACGGAACACTGCACAGCGGGAACACCGACATGTGCTTCCTGCTCATCGACCGGACGCCGCCGACCGCCAGGATCACCTCGACGGACTTCCCGGAGTCGGGCACGCTCGGCGGCCACCCGAAGCTCGTCGGCCAGGAGGGCACGTTCACGCTCACCGGTACCGACCCCGCGCCGGCCACCGGCGGTCGGTCGTCGGGTCTGGCGTGCGCCCGTTGGACCGCCGATCCGGTCCAGGCCGCGGCCACCGGATGGAACTGCAACGACGGCGGAAACATCGTCAAGATGAACGGTGCAGGGGCCTACCAGCTGTCGCTGACGCCGTGGCGCTGGGGCACCAACTTCCTCTACCTGCAAACCCAGGACAACGCCGGCAACATGTCCCAGCCCGTCGCGTACACCTACTACGTCCCGCACAACCCCGCCGGCCCCGCACCGGTCTATGGTGACCTGGACTACGACTCCAACCCGGACGTGTTGCTTCCCGACGGCGCCGGAAACCTGCGGCTGACGGGGGCCGGAACGGACCCCCACAGCGCGGCGGGCGCCCTGAACGCCGGTGCACCCGGCGGTGGCGGTTGGGAGGGCGTCGACGTCACCCACCGCGGCTCGTTCACCGACCAGAACTACGACGATCTGATCGCACACGTGCCAGGGGATCCCATCGCCCGCCTGTATGCCAACGACGGAATAGTCGGACGTTTCGACAGTCAGGCCAACGTCGAGCTGCTCAAGCCCACGGAATGCATGCTGGCGGATGCCACACCGATCTCCTGCGCCGACTACGGCGCCGGGACCAACTGGTCGACCGTCACGCAGATCGCGGCTTTCGGCTCGCCCGAAGGGGACACGCCGATCAAGCGTGGCACAGGGCTGCTGGGCCTTCCCCGTACCTCCGTGCTTTACATCGACAACGGCAGGTTGTGGCTGGCTCGTGCGGACGGCACTCAGCAACTGGGGTCGGCATTCCTGCTCTCTCAGAACAACCAGGACTGGAGCTCCTACGACCTGGTAGCCCCAGGACCCGCCAAGGGTTCGGACACCCCTACCCTTTGGGCCCGTTCGAAGGTCGACGGCACCATCCACGCGTATGCGTTCAAGAAGAACGGCTCCACGTTCGACGCCGCCGCGTTCGCCGACCCCGCCCAGGGCTGGCTCGGCGGTGGCTTCGATGCGAAGCTGTACCCGAAGGTCGGCAGCGACGGTGACCTCACCGGTGACGGAATCCCCGATCTCTGGGCTGTCGACACCAACAAGCAGTTGGTGGTCTGGAGTGGTGTCGGCTCCACGTCCGCAGGCATCCCGAAGAGCGGCCCGACCGTCACCGGGCTGGCCGCGGAACCGGTCGTGCTCGGCAACCTCAACCGGCCGATCGGCAACTGGCTGGCCGCCCCGAACGGCACCGACTCCGTCACCGACGGCCAAGGCCGGACGAACGCCCGCGCCGATCGGGTCGGTTGGGCCCAGGACACCGTGGGCGGCCGCAGCACCACGGTCGCGAGGTTCGGCCCTGCGGACAGCTCGGTGATCACCATGTCCGGCCCGGTGGTCGACACCCGTAAGAGCTTCACCGTCTCCACCTGGGCCAAGTCCGGCACCGGCGGGGGTATGGTTGCGAGCCAGGACACCGCCCACGGCAGCAACTTCATGCTGTACAGCGAGGGCGCCGGGCGGAACTGGGTCTTCGCGCTCGCCTACGGCGACGACGACAACTGGCCCTATCACTGGACGAGCGCGACGAACGCCTCAGCGGCGGTCCGACCAGGCGTCTGGACCAGGCTCACCGCCTCGTACAACGCGGGTACCGGACTGATGTCGCTCTACGTCGACGGTGTGCTCGCCGCAACGGGCTACCACAGGTCCAACGAGAGCCCGCCGTCCTCCGGGCCGTTCGCGCTGGGCCGGTACAAGTACCAGTCGGCCGCGAGCACCAGCTTCGACGGGAGCATCAGCGGCACCGCCGTCTACCCGTTCGCGGTCGGACCGGCCGCCTCCGGCGCCAGGAGCACCGTCCAGTCCGCCGTCAACCCGTCGATGTGCGCGGACGACGCCGGTTTCGGGACCGCCGACGGCACCCCGATTCAGCTGTGGGACTGTCACGGTGACACCTCCCAGCAGTTCTCGCTCGGCAACGACGGGACGGTCCGGGTGCTGGGCGGATGCTTGACGCCGGTCGGAGCAGGGCGCGACAACGGCGTGAAGATGGAGTACCGCACCTGCAACGGCACCGAATCGCAGAAGTGGATCCCGCTCGCCGACAACACACTGTTCCACCCGGATTCCGGCCGTTGTCTGGACCTGCCGGGCTGGAGTGCCACCAACGGGAACCGGCTGCAGCTCTGGGACTGCCACCCCGGCGCGTCCCAGCAGTGGATCGTTTCCGCACTGAGGACAGCCGTCCTCCCCGCCCCACCGCTGTCGTGATGCCCGGTTCCCGACCGGGAGCATGAGCAGCCCTCCGGGTCCGTTCCGCCGAGTGATCGGCGGAACGGACCCGGGGGCTTCCGGCAGCAGGGCGAGGAAAGTACAAAAAGGACAAACTTGGCATACCCGTCGGCGACGTTGACACCGGCATGGCCAACTGGTGGGCTTTGGCGCGTTGTGGTCGATGCCTGGCGAGGAGGCTCCTGTGCAAGCCCGAGTGTCCGTCGCCGCGGGGCGGCGGTTGAGGCAGCAGCTGGAGCAGAGTCCGGCGCTGCGGGACGTGTTGCAGCACCCGGCGGCGCTCGCGGCGCGGCGGGCGACGGCGCGGACGTGCCGTCAGCTGGCGCCCCGGACGGCGGACCGGCTGATCGCGGATCTCAAGGGCACGGAGCCGCTGCTGGCGTCGGTGCGGGCCGAGCGGGCCCGGGCCTGGACGCCGAGCCGGCGCCGGACGCTGCAGGTGGCGGCGACGCTCTCGGCCGCGGCCGTGGTCGGCGGACTGCTGGTCAGCGGCCCGGCCGCGTACGCCTACAGCCCCGGGCCGGACGTGGTGAGCACCGCGGCGCAGACGCCGCTGGGCAGTGTGAGCAACCCTCAGGTCTTCCCGCGGCCGCAGGAGCAGAGCGTGGCCGGCAGGCCGGTCACGGTGCCCGCCGCGGTGACGCTGGTGACCTCGGCGAAGGCGGACCACGGCGCGGTGGACACCGTGCGCGAGGTGCTGGGCGTGGCCGGGGCCACCACGGTGACGCCGCAGGCGGAGGCCGGGACGCCGGCCGCCGGATCGCTGGTGGTCTACGTCGGCGGACCGGCCGAGGAGGCCGGCGGCGAGGTCGACCGGGCGCTGCGCGAACTGACCGCGGCGGCCGGCGGCAAGGACGGCGGTGCGCCCTCCACGGCGGGGATGCCGGCCGGCGGGTACGTGCTCTCGGCCGGCCAGCTGCCGGCCCCGGGCGGCGGGACGTACGGCGTGGTGGTGCTGGCCGGGGCCGACCAGGCGGGCACCTTCTACGCGGCGCAGAGCATGCGCCAGCTGCTGGCCGCCGTACCGGCCGGACAGGGGCAGGCGCCGGGCGCTGCCGGTCTCGGGCTGCCCGGGATCACGCTGCGCGACTGGCCGTCCGGCGCACCGGTGCGCGGTACCGCGGAGGCGTTCTACGGCACCCCGTGGAGCCAGCAGCAGCGCCTCGACCAGCTGGACTTCCTGGGCCGCTCCAAGCAGAACTTCTACCTCTACGCCCCCGGTGACGACCCGTACCGGCTCTCCCGCTGGCGCGACGCCTACCCGGCGGCCCGGGCCGAGGACCTCAAGGCGCTGACCGCCCGGGCCGGGGCGAACCACGTGACGGCCGGCTACGCGATCGACCCGGGGCAGTCGTTCTGCTACAGCTCGGCCAAGGACGCGGACGCGCTGGTCGCCAAGCTGGACGGGCTCCGGGCGCTCGGCTTCACCGCCTTCCAGCTGCAGTTCCTGGACGTCTCCTACGACGAGTGGCACTGCGGCGACGACCGCTCCAAGTACGGCACCGGTCCGGCCGCCGCCGCCAAGGCGCAGGCCGAGCTGGCGGCCAAGGTGCAGGACCGGCTGATCGCGAAGCACCCAGGGCTGGCGCCGCTGTCCGTGGTGCCGACCGAGTACCACCAGCAGGGCTCCACGCCGTACCGCAAGGCGCTGGCGGCGGCGCTGCCGGCGGGCGTGCAGGTGGCCTGGAGCGGTGTCGGGGTGATCCCGGAGAAGATCACGGGCGCTCAGGCCGCCGAGACCGCCGAGCTGTACGGGCATCCGCTGGTCACCATGGACAACTACCCGGTGAACGACGCCAGCCCGGACCGGCTCTTCCTCGGCGCCTACACCGGCCGGGACGCCGAGGTCGCCACCCGGTCGGCCGTCATGCTGACCGGTGCGATGGAGCAGCCGGTGGCCTCGCGGATCGCCCTGGCGACCGCCGGGGACTTCGCCTGGAACCCGGGCGGGTACAAGCCGGAGGACTCCTGGCAGGCCGCGCTGCGCTCGCTGGCGGGCCCGGCCGGCGCCACCGCCGCCCCGGCCGGGGCGGTCCTGGCCTCCGTCACCGCGCTGGCCGGCAACAGCTCCTCCTCGCCGCTGTCCAAGGAGGAGTCCGGCTACCTCAACCCGCTGCTGGAGCGGTTCTGGGCGACCGCCGAGCCGAACGCCGGCGCGGCGCCCGACCTCGCCCGGCTGATAGAGGCGGCGGCCCCGCTGCGGGAGTCCTTCGCCGCGATGGCGGGCGCCCAGCAGACCCTGAGCGCCACGCCGGCCACCGCCCCGCTGGCCGCCGAGGCCGGCCCCTGGCTGGCCCCGCTGCGCGACTACGGCTTGGCCGGCCAGGCGGCGCTGGACATGCTGCTGGCCCAGCGCGGCGGCGACGGCGCGGCGGCCTGGCGGGCCCGGGTGGAGCTCAACAAGCTGCGCGAGCAGCTCGCCCAGAGCCCGGCGACGGTCGGGGCGGGCGTGCTCGGCCCGTTCCTGGAGCGCGCCGTGCGGGCCGCCGACAACTGGGCCGGCGTGGTCGGCGGCGGGGCCGCCCCGACCACCACCCTGGGCACCGCGCACGACCACCTGCCGGCGCTGATGACCGACGGCGTGGCCGACACCTTCTACTGGAGCTCGGCGCCGCCGCAGCCCGGCGACTCGGTGGGCCTCGACCTCGGCGGCGGCCGCCCGGTCGGCAGCGTCACCGTGCTGATGGGCTCCTGGGGCAGCGGCCCGGACGGCCAGAACGCGCTGGACGACTACATCCACGACGGGGTGCTGGAGTACTCCACCGGCGAGGGCGGCTGGAAGCAGCTCACCCAGGTGAGGAACCAGAAGAGCGTCACCGCCCAGCTGCCCGGCGGGGCGGTCGTGCGCGGGGTGCGGCTGCGGGCCACCGCCGCCCAGAAGACCGCCGTCGCGGTCCGCGAGTTCACCGTGACCGCGCCGGACGAGGCCCCGGCCAGTGTCACCGGCGGCCCGGCCGCGCTGCCCGGCGCCTCGGCCGGCGCCGTGCTGGACGGCAACCCGGACACCGCCTACCGGGCGGCCACCGCGCCGACCGCCGCCGACGAGCCGCTCACCGTCGAGCTGGGCGCGGCCCGGCCGCTGGACCGGCTGACCGTCCTCACCGACCCGACCGTGCGGGCCTCGGCCACCGTCTCGGTGCGGCGCGCCGACGGCAGCTGGGCGGAGATCGGCACCGTGCAGCCCGGCTACAACGAGCTGCCGGCCGGCGGCCAGAGCGCGGACGCCTTCCGGCTGGCCTGGAAGCCCGGCGGGGAGCCGCCGGTCGTCAACCAGGTGATCCCCTGGTACGCGGACGCCCCGGCCGCCCGGCTGAGCCTGGCCGACGCCGCGCTGGACGTGGTGACCGGCGCGGCCGCGCCGGTGCAGGCCCGCGCGATGATCGAGGCGGGCCGGCCGGAGGGCGCGGTGGGCGAGCTGCGCACCGAGGTGCCGGCCGTGGCCAAGGGCCTGACCGTGGCGCCGGCCTCCGGGGTGAGCGTGCCGCGCGGCGGCCGGGTGGGCGTGCCGCTGCTGATCAGCGCCGCGCCGGGGACGCCGTCCGGCACCTACCAGGTGCCGGTGCAGTTCGTGACCGGCTCGACCACCGTGCGGCAGGTGCTGCAGGTGCACGTGGTGCCGCCGACCGGCGGCCCGGACCTCGCCGGCACCGCGAAGGCCGCCTCCTCGGCCGACGAGACCTCGGCCTTCCCCGCCTCGGCGGTGGCCGACGGCGACCCGAAGAGCCGCTGGTCCTCCCCCGCCAAGGACGACGCCTGGGTCCAGCTGGAGCTGCCGAAGGCCGCCCACCTGGGCTCGGCGGTGCTGCACTGGCAGGCCGCGTACGCCTCCTCGTACAAGATCCAGGCCTCGGCGGACGGCGTCTCCTGGACGACGGTGGCGACGGTCGACGACGGCAAGGGCGGCAACGAGACGGTGCGGTTCGACGCGCCGGACGCGAAGTTCCTGCGGGTCCAGGGCGTCGCCCGGGCGACCAAGTACGGCTACTCGCTCTGGGGCGTGGAGCTGTACGCCGTCACCGACCCGGCGACGGCCGGGCAGCCGGCCACGACACCGGGCACCCCGGCGGTACCGGCCACGCCCGCGGTGCCGGCCGCCCCGCCCGCGACCACCGCACCGGTGACGCCGTCCGGATCGCCCTCGCAGAAGCCGTAGCCCACGCGGAAGCCATGGCCCGCGCGGAAGCCGTAGCCCACGCGGAAGCCGTGGCCCGCGCGGAAGCCGTAGCGGAGCCCGCCGCGCGGGGCCGTGACGGGCCCTCGAACGGCGGGCCGCCGCGCTCCCCGATACGGGGTGCGCGGCGGCCCATGAGGCGTACCGGAGATATGACGGGCAAGCCCTTGGTGGAGCGGGGTCAGGCGGAGAGCGGTTCGGCCTGCTCACCGCGGCGGACGGGGGCGGAGTGGGCGCCGTGCGCCCGGGTGAGCGGCAGCGCGTGCGCGGCCTCGGTATGGTCGTGGTGCTCGTACTCGGCCCACTGCGGGGCGTGCAGCTGGTCGCCGCCGCCGTACGGCTCCAGGTAGGGCCGCCAGCGCGGATCCTTGATCCCGGTGCCGATGATGCGCCAGGCCAGGCCGCTGGGCGGGGCGGGCGGGCGCTTCATCCGCCAGCCGAGTTCGGTGAGGTGGCGGTCGGCCTTGGTGTGGTTGCAGCGGCGGCAGGCTGCCACCACGTTGTCCCACCGGTGCTGGCCGCCCCGGCTGCGCGGGATGACGTGGTCGACGCTGGTGGCGGCGGCCCCGCAGTAGACGCAGCGGCCGTGGTCACGGGCGAACAGCGCCCGGCGGGTGAGCGGGACCGGCCCGCAGAACGGGACCCGGACGAAGCGGGTCAGACGGACGACGGACGGCGCCGGAAGGGCGCTGGTGGCGCTGTGCAGAGTGACTCCCGAGTCCTCCAGGCTGACCGCCTTGTGGTTGAGGACCAGGATGAGTGCGCGGCGCATCGATACGACGCCGAGCGGCTCGTAGGACGCGTTGAGGACCAGGACATGCGGCACGGATGCCTCCTTGGACGCCTGCGGCGCGTGGCTCGCGCCGGGACGAGCGGTTCGACCGCGCAACGGGTGCGTGATCTCCCCCAGTGTCGCCTTACGCCTTTGTACGGCGCCACCACTCCTGTGTAACGGAGCGGATGTGAACTCCGGGTGTGGGTTCTGTCATACCCGATATGCCCGGGCGAAGGACGGGTTGCACCCGGGTGCCCTCCCGGAGGACCCTTCGCCCGCTCGGAGCAGCGGGCCACCCGGGTGCCGCCCGGACGGCGCCCGGGCCGTCCCGGCACCGTTCAGGGGCCGCGCGGGGGTCGCCCGGGGGCCCGACCCGGGGCGTGCCGGGGCGTTGACGGGGCGTCCGGGCCGTGGTCACGCGCCCCGGAGCGGCTCCCGCCGGGCGGGTGGCGGCCGCCCGGCGTGTCCGGGGCGCGGCCGGACGGCGGATAGGCTAAGGCGGACGGTCCGCAGGCCCCGGGTGTGCTTCCGCGTCGGCGGGCTGTGCCACGCCCCCTGCAGGAAGGTCCCCGCACGTGTTCAGGTCCGGTGCCGCCGGTCTCCTCGCCGACGCGTCCACGACGCTCTCGTCCACGCCGCCGAGCCCGTCCCCGAGCCCCACGGCCCCGCAGCTGCCGCAGTTCGACCTCAGAATCCCGACCAGCGCGCAGGAGGTCAGCGACACCACCAAGCAGGCGGCCGGCTGGTTCGACTCGCACTGGCAGGACTGGCTGGCCGGCGGGGTGCGGATCGTCTTCATCGTCGTGCTGGCGCTGGTGCTGCGGGCCGTGGTGCGCAAGCTGATCACCCAGTTGATCGCGCGGATGATCAAGCCGAACGAGGCCGACGAGGAGCCCGGCCGGCTCGGCGGGCTGCTGGCCAACACCGGGGTGGTCAACCCCGAGCGCCGGCAGCAGCGCTCCGAGGCGATCGGCTCGGTGCTGCGCAGCGTCGCGTCGTTCAGCATCCTGGGCACGGCCGCGCTGATGGTCCTCTCGGCGCTCGGGGTGAACCTGGCGCCGCTGCTGGCGAGTGCCGGTGTGGCCGGTGTGGCGATCGGTTTCGGCGCCCGCAACCTGGTCACGGACTTCCTCTCCGGGGTCTTCATGATCATGGAGGACCAGTACGGCGTCGGCGACGAGATCGACACCGGGGTGGCCACCGGCACGGTGCTGGAGGTCGGCCTGCGGGTCACCAAGCTGCGCGGCGCGGGCGGCGAGATCTGGTACATCCGCAACGGCGAGGTGAAGCGGATCGCCAACATGAGCCAGGGCTGGTCGACCGCCTCGGTGGACGTCCAGGTCGGCTACAAGGAGGACCTGGCCCGGGTCGAGGCGCTGATCCAGGAGACCGCGGAGACGCTGGCCAAGGAGGCGCCGTTCGACGAGCTGGTCTGGGCGCCGGTCTCGATCCTGGGCGTGGAGTCCGTCGCGGTGGACTCGGTGGTGCTGCGGGTCGAGGCGCGCACCGCCCCGGGCAAGGCGCTGTCGGTCGCCCGGGCGCTGCGGCACCGGCTGAAGACCGCGTTCGACCAGGCCGGGATCAAGGTCAAGGAGGAGCCGCCGGCCGCCGCCGGCGTCGCCGCGGCCACCGGGGCGGCGGCCTCCGGGGTGGTGCTGACGGCCGCCTCGGTGACACCGTCCGCCGACACCGCCCCGCCGTCCGCGCTGGCCGACCCGGCCTCGCCGCGCTACCTCGCGACGGCGCCGATACCGGCTCCCGTCAAGCCCGCCGACGACGCCTCCAAGGCGCCCTGACGGCCCGGGCGCCCGGACGCCGACGGCCCCGCCGCCCGGCCCGGGCGACCCGCGCACCCGGGCGCCGACGGCGCCGGAGCGCGGCGCGAACCGGAGCAAAGCCCCGCCTCCCGGACATCGGGGAGCGGGGCTTCGCGCTGCCCGGTAACGCTTCGGCATCCACCGCCGGAGGGACCATTGACACCCTCCTGACGAGGACCGTACGGTCCTGTCCAAGCGACTGGAAAGTTTCCTAACAGTTCGCTTCGAGCCCACCCGGTGATCACCGTGACGTGTCAGGAGAGGAGGATCCGCGTCGTGAGCAGACCATCCGCCAAGGCCCCCCTCGCCGGCACCCCCAGCCTGCTGCGCGCCATCAACGACCGCGCGGCCCTCGAACTGCTACTGGAGAACGGCCCGCTCTCGCGGACCCAGATCGGCACCCTGACCGGCCTCTCCAAGCCCACCGCCTCCCAGCTGCTGGCCCGCCTGGAGGCGGCCGGGCTCGTCCTGCCGGTGGGCACCACCGCCGGCGGGCCGGGCCCCAACGCGCAGCTGTACCAAGTGAACCCGGCGGCCGGTCACGTCGCCGGCCTGGACGTCACCAACAGCCACGCCCGGATCGCGGTCGCCGACATCACCGGCGTCACGCTGGCCGAGCACGTCGTACCGACCAAGGGCTGGACCGCCGCCGAGACGGTCACCCGGGTCGCCGCGGCCGTCGCCGGGACGGTCCGGGCCGCCGGGCTCGCCGAGGGCGCCCTGCGCACGGTGGCGATCGGCGTCGGCGGCGCGCCCGACCCCGTCACCGGCAAGCTCCGCTACGCCTCCCACCTGCCCGGCTGGCACTCCCCGCGACTGGTGCAGGACCTCTCCGAGGCGATCGGCGCACCGGTGTCGATCGAGAACGACGTGAACCTGGCCGCCGTCGCCGAGCAGGCCTCCGGCGCGGCGCGCGGGTTCGAGGACTTCGTCCTGCTCTGGGCCGGCGAGGGCATCGGCGCGGCGATCGTGATCGCCGGCCGGCTGCACCGCGGCTTCACCGGGGGCGCCGGAGAGGTCGGCTACATGCCCGTCCCCGGCTCGCCGGTGGTGCGGGACGTCCGCCGCCGCAACTCCGGCGGGTTCCAGGAGCTGGCCGGCGCACCCGCCGTCCGGGCCCTGGCCCGGGAGTACGGGCTCGGCGCGCCCAGCGCGGAGGAGTCGCTCGCCAAGGCCCTGGCGACCCCGGGGGCCGGCGACGAGTTCCTCGCCGCGCTGGCCGGCCGGCTCGCCGTCGGACTGGCCGCGATCGTCGCCGTCGTGGACCCCGAGCTCGTGGTGGTCTCCGGCGGCGTGCCGAACGCGGGCGGCGAGCGGCTGCGCGCCCTCGTCGAGGAGGAGCTGGCCCGGATCTCGATCGCCCGGCCGGAGGTCCGCAGCAGTGCCCTGCCCGGCTCACCCGTCCTGCTCGGCGCACTGCAACGCGCCCTGGCAGCCGCTCGCGAGGCGGTCTTCTCCACGCACTGAAGGCCGCCCCACCGCGGCCCCCGCCGCACCGCCCACCGCCGGTTCCCACCGCACCGAAGCCCTGCACCAAAGCCCCTGCACACCTCTCCCCAACCCCCTTACGCGGGACCAGAGGCAATGACGCCTGCCCGCGCGCCCCCAGGAGGATCTCGAAGTGCACTCCACCACCTCTCGCAGAAGCCGCCGGACGATCGCCGCCGTGACCGGCAGCGCCGTACTGGCCCTGCTCGCCACCGCCTGCACCGGGTCCAGCGACGGCGGCGGCAGCGACGACTCCGCCTCCGGCAAGGACGTCACCATCAGCTTCTGGCACGGCTGGAGCCAGGACTCCGAGGTGAAGGCGATCAACGACAACATCGCCGCCTTCGAGAAGGCCCACCCGAACATCCACGTCAAGACGACCGGCAACATCGCCGACGACAAGGTCAACCAGGCGCTGCGGGCCGGCGGCGACGCGGCCCCCGACGTGGTCTCCTCCTTCACCACCAACAACGTCGGCATGTTCTGCTCGACCAAGGCCTTCGCCGACCTCAAGCCCTTCCTCGCCAAGGACAACATCGACGCGGCCAAGACCTTCCCGGCCGCGATGCTCAACTACACGCAGTACCAGGGCAACCAGTGTTCGCTGCCGCTGCTCGGCGACGCCTTCGGCCTGTACTACAACAAGGCCGCCTTCGCCGCCGCCGGCATCACCGCCGCGCCGAAGACCTTCAGCGAGTTCGCCGCCGCCGCGGCCGCGCTGACCGTCCCCGAGGGCGACGGCTACAAGCAGCTCGGCTTCATGCCGCTGTACCACGGCTACGAGTCGACCACCGAGCACTTCCTCGGCCAGTGGGGCCCCAGCTACTTCGACGGCTCCGGCAAGTCGAACCTCGCCACCGACCCCAAGATCGCCTCGATGCTGACCTGGCAGAAGGGCCTGGTCGACAAGCTCGGCGGCTACGACAAGCTGGACAAGTTCCGCGCCACCTTCGGCGAGGAGTTCAGCGCCAAGAACCCCTTCCACACCGGCCAGGTGGCGATGGCCATCGACGGTGAGTGGCGGACCGCCTCGCTGGCCGAGAACAAGCCCGACTTCGAGTGGGCCACCGCGCCGTTCCCGGTGCCGGACGACCAGGTCGACACCTACGGCCGCGGCTACCAGACCGGCACCATCGTCGGCATCGCCAGCACCAGCAAGAAGCAGGCCGCCGCCTGGGAGCTGGTCAAGTTCCTGACCACCGACACCGACGCGGTGGTCAGCTTCGCCAACGCGATCCACAACGTGCCGAGCACCTTCGACGCGCTCAACTCGCCGAAGCTGATCAGCGACGCGAACTTCAAGACCTTCCTGGACATCGCCAAGAACCAGCACTCCGGCACCACGCCGGCGAGCGTCAACGGCGGCGCGTACATCGTGTCGCTGCAGAACCTCGGCTACGCCTACGAGTCCGGTCAGCAGAAGGACCTCCCGGCCGGCCTGACGGCCACCGCCAAGGAGATCGACGCCGCCATCGCCCAGGCCAAGTAGCCAGCGGCCCACGGAGCTCCCATGTCACTCGCGTTCGGCACCCGCAAGGGCCCCGGATCGACCGACCCGGCGGCGCCCTCCACGCAGCACCTGCTGCGCCGGAAGCGCCGCCGGGAGGCGGCCCGCACCCTCGCCTTCCTCTCCCCCTGGCTGATCGGCTTCGGCGTCTTCTTCCTGTACCCGCTGATCTCGACGGTCTACTTCTCCTTCACCAAGTACAACGGCTTCGGCTCGCCGGCCTTCACCGGCCTGCAGAACTGGGACTACGTCTTCAACGACCTCCCGGCGTTCTGGCAGGGCCTGCGCAACACCGTCTGGCTGGTCTTCATCATGGTCGGCCTGCGGGTGGCCTTCGGCCTCGGCATCGGCCTGCTGATCACCAAGGTCAAGACCGGCGCCGGCTTCTTCCGCACCGCGTTCTACCTGCCGTACCTGGCACCGCCGGTGGCCGCGACCGTCGCCTTCGCCTTCCTGCTCAACCCCGGCACCGGCCCGGTCAACCACTTCCTCGGCGAGATCGGACTGCCGCAGCCCGGCTGGTTCTCCGACCCGTCCTGGTCCAAGCCCTCGCTCACCATGCTCGCCATGTGGGGGATCGGCGACCTGATGGTCATCTTCATGGCGTCCCTGCTGGACGTCCCGAAGGAGCAGTACGAGGCCGCCGAACTGGACGGCGCCGGCCCGCTCCAGCGGTTCCGGTTCGTCACCCTGCCGAACATCTCGCCGATCATCATGTTCGCGGTGGTCACCGGCGTCATCCAGACCATGCAGTACTACACGCAGGCGATCGTCGCCGGGAAGGTGGCCGGCGGCAACGCGGGCAACTCCGGGCAGCAGTTCGAACCCGGCTACCCGCAGGGCTCCACCTGGACCCTGCCGCAGATGGTCTACAACCTCGGCTTCCAGCGCTTCAACTACGGCGCGGCGTGCGTCGTCGCCCTGGTGCTGTTCGCCATCTCGATGGCGGTCACCTCGGTCCTGCTCCGCCGCAAGTCCGGCTTCATGTCGAACGACGACTAGGGCCCAGTGAGGACACGATCATGACTCTCAGCTCCACCCTCACGGCGCAGGCCCCCGCGAAGGGGCCCGCCCGGCGCGGCGCCCCCACCGCCGCCGCCCGCGCCGCCCGCCGCCGCGCGCTGCTCAACTGGGTGGCCGTGCACTCGCTCGCCATCGCCGCCACGCTGTTCTTCCTGCTGCCGTTCGTCTTCGCCTTCCTCACCTCCGTCATGACGGACAACCAGGCGCTCACCACGGACTACTGGCCGACCTCCTGGGAGTGGGGCAACTACGCCAAGGTCTGGAACACGCCCGGCTTCCTCACCTGGTGGCGCAACACCCTGCTGTACGCCGGCCTCGGCACCGCGCTGACCATCGTCTCCAGCCTGCCGGTGGCCTACGCGCTCGCCAAGTTCCGCTTCCGAGGCCGCAATCTGGCGCTGATGGCCGTCATCTCGATGATGATGCTGCCGCCGCAGGTCACCATCATCCCGATGTACCTGTTCTGGGCGAAGGAGCTCGGGCTGAGCGGCTCGCTCTGGCCGCTGATCATCCCGATGGCCTTCGGGGACGCCTTCTCCATCTTCCTGCTGCGGCAGTTCCTGATGACCATCCCCAAGGAGTACATCGAGGCGGCCCGGATCGACGGCTGCGGCGACCTGCGCACCCTGCTCAAGGTCGTGCTGCCGATGGCCAAGCCGGCCATCGCCGCCGTCGCCCTGTTCCAGTTCTTCTACTGCTGGAACGACTACTTCGGCCCGCAGATCTACGCCAGCAACAAGCCCGGCGCCTGGACCCTCTCCTACGGCCTGGAGTCGTTCAAGGGCGCCCACCACACCAACTGGAACCTCACCATGGCCGCCACCCTGCTGGTGATGGCGCCGGTGATCGTCCTCTTCTTCTTCGCACAGAAGGCCTTCATCGAAGGCGTGACACTGACAGGGGTCAAGGGCTGATGTCCGCACTGAAGTTGGCCATCGTGGGTGGCGGTTCGACGTACACCCCCGAACTCATCGACGGTTTCGCCCGGCTGCGCGACACCCTGCCGATCGCCGAACTCGTCCTGATCGACCCGGCCGCCGACCGGCTGGAGCTGATCGGCGGGCTGGCCCGGCGGATCTTCGCCAAGCAGGGGCACGGCGCCGTGGTCACCACGACGACCGACGTCGAGGCGGGCGTCGCCGACGCCGACGCGGTGCTGCTGCAGCTGCGGGTCGGCGGGCAGGCGGCCCGCAACCAGGACGAGACCTGGCCGCTGGAGTGCGGCTGCGTCGGCCAGGAGACCACCGGGGCGGGCGGCCTGGCCAAGGCCCTGCGCACGGTGCCGGTGGTGCTGGACATCGCCGAGAAGGTCCGCCGGACCAACCCCGACGCGTGGATCATCGACTTCACCAACCCGGTCGGCATCGTGACCCGGGCGCTGCAGCGCGCCGGGCACAAGGCCGTCGGCCTGTGCAACGTCGCGATCGGCTTCCAGCGGCGGTTCGCCGGGCACCTCGGCGTCGACCCCGAGCTGATCCGCCTCGACCACGTCGGCCTCAACCACCTCACCTGGGAGCGCGGCGTCACCCTGCTCGACGCCCCGGGCGCGACCACCGGGCGCGAGGTACTGCCGGAGCTGCTCACCGGCTTCGGCAAGGAGATCGCGGACGACATCCGGCTGCCGCGGCGCGTCGTCGAGCGCCTCGGCGTGGTGCCCTCCTACTACCTGCGGTACTTCTACCAGCACGACCTGGTCGTGGAGGAGCTGAAGGTCAAGGGCTCCCGGGCCGCCGAGGTCGCCGAGATCGAGCGGCAGCTGCTGGAGATGTACGCCGACCCGGCCCTGGACACCAAGCCGGAGCTGCTCGGGCAGCGCGGCGGCGCGTTCTACTCCGAGGCCGCCGTCCAGCTGATCGCCGCCCTGCTGGGCACCGGCGGCAGGACGTCCGTGCAGGTGGTGAACGCCCGCAACGACGGCGTGCTGCCGTTCCTGCCCGACGACGCCGTGATCGAGGTGCCCGCCGAGGTGGACGCCGCCGGCGTGCGCCCGCTGCCGCAGCGCCCCGTCGAGCCGCTGTACGCCGGCCTCATCGCCGCGGTGACCTCGTACGAGCGGCTCGCCCTCGACGCCGCCCTGCACGGCGGCCGCGACCGGGTCTTCGACGCCCTGCTCGCCCACCCGCTGGTCGGCCAGATCGAACTCGCCGACCAGCTGACGGACCGGCTGCTCGCCCACAACCGCGAGCACCTCGCCTGGGCCTGACGTGCCCGTTCCGTCCGGCCCGCGCCCCCGGCCGCCGTCGCCGCCGACCGCGGCGACGGCCCGCCGGGCCGCGAGGAGACCGACCACCCCCGGCCGGGGACAACGGCCGGGCCACGTACGAGCCGCGGGGACCTCATGACCCACCAGCCCGAACCACTACTGCCCGGCGTTCTCGCCATCGACGCGGGCAACTCCAAGACCGACGTCGCCCTGATCGGCGCCGACGGCACCGTGCTCGGCGCCGCCCGGGGCGGCGGCTTCGCACCGCAGAAGATCGGTGGCGCGGCGGCCGTCGCCGGCCTCGCGCCGCTGGTCGAGGAGGCGGCCACCGCTGCCGGGCTGACCTTCCGCAGCGGTGTGCTGACCACCCACGTCAGCGCCTGCCTCGCCAACGCCGACCTCCCGGTGGAGGAGGCCGCCCTGCGCACCGCCCTGGAATCGCACCCCTGGGGCCTCAGCAACACCGTCGTCAACGACACCTTCGGCCTGCTGCGGGCCGGCACCGACGGCCCGCGCGGCGTGGCCGTCGTCTGCGGGGCCGGCATCAACTGCGTCGGCCTGCTGCCCGACGGCCGCACCGCCCGGTTCCCCGCCCTCGGCGAGCTGACCGGCGACTGGGGCGGCGGCAGCGGCCTCGCCGTCAGCAGCATGTGGCACGCCGTCCGCGCCGAGGACGGCCGCGGCGGCCCGACCGGGCTCGCCCGCGCCATCGCCGAGCACTTCGGCCTGCCGGACACCGGCGCCGTCGCCGAGGCGATCCACCTCGGGCACCTGCCCTTCGGGCGGCTGCACGAGATCGTCCGGGTGCTGTTCGCGGTGGCGGAGACCGGCGACCCGGTCGCCCTGGAGCTGATCGACCGGCAGGCCGACGAGATCACCCGGCTCGCCGTCGTCGCGCTGCGCCGCCTGGACCTGCTGGACGAGCCCACCCCGCTGGTGCTCGGCGGCGGGGTGCTCTCCTCCCGGCAGCCGCTGCTGCTCGACAACCTGACGGCGCGCCTGGCCGCGGCGGCGCCGCTGGCCGAGCCGCGGGTCGTCGTGGCGCCGCCGGTGCTCGGCGCCGCGCTGCTCGGCCTCGACCACCTCGCGGCCGGGCCGGCGGCCCAGGCCCGGGTGCGCGAGGCGTACGACCCGGCCCACCCGGTCGCCGCCTGACCCACCGCAGGCCCCCGAGACTCCGCCCCCGACAGGTCCGCACACCCGTCGGGGGCGGTCCCCGTGCGGCGGGCGCCGGGGGCGGTGGCGGCGCGGGTGCCGGGCCTTCCCCCGGCGACCGCGGCCGCGCAGCCGTGTTGTCGCCGCGGCCGTTCTGCCACCGTGACCGCGGCCGCGCGAGAAGTCGGACCGGCCGACTTCTCGCGCCGTGCGGCCTTGACCTCAACCGCACTTCATGGTGTGGGATGGGCATCGACGGCGGCGCACGCCGCCGGGGATCGTGGCCGGTCGAACGACGCGGTCGATGCCCCGTCCGTAGGGTGACGACCGGCCTCGGGCCAGTGGGCCGCCTCCGCACCCGATCGTGCCGGAGGCGGCCCCGGGCCCCGTCCGGCCGGGTCGGCTCGCCCGATCCGGTCGACAGGGCGGCCGCCGATGGCGCAGAGTCGCGGCATGCCCCGACTTCCGCTGCCGTCCCTCCCGGCCCACTACCGGAGCCGGGCCGCCACCCCGGCCGACGCACCGGCGATCCACCGGCTGGTCGCCGCCCGCGAACGCGAGCTGCCCGGCGGCGCCGGCGGCGGGGCCGAGCACGCGGTCGACGGCGTGGCCGCCGACCTGGCCCTGCCCGGTCTGGACCCGGCCCGCGACACGCTGCTGGTGCTGGACGCGGCGGGCACCGTGGTCGCCCGGGCCTGGGTGCACGGCGGCCGGCGGAGCAAGGTGGACGTCCACCCGGCGCACCGGGGCCAGGGGTTGGGCGGCGCGCTGCTCGACTGGGTCGAGGCGCGGGCCCGGGAGCTGGGCAGCGAGCGGCTCTCGCAGACCGTCCGGGACGGCGACCGCGCCGCCGACGCGCTGCTGCGTTCGCGCGGGTACGGGCCGTTCGTCACGCAGTGGCTGCTGGAGATCGCGCTGCCCGCCGGGCCGGCGGCGCCCGTACCACCGGACGGGATCACCGTCCGGCCGTTCCGCGCCGGCGACGAGCGGGCCGCGTACCGGCTCACCGAGGACGCGTTCGACGAGTGGCAGGTGCGGCGCAAGCCCTACGAGGAGTGGGCGCGGCACACCGTCGAGCGGGACACCTTCGCGCCCGCGCTCTCCCCGGTCGCGTTCGCGGGCGGGGAGATGGTCGGCGCGGTGCTGTCGCTGGACCTGCCGGACACCGGCGAGGGCTACATCGAGCGGGTCGCGGTCCGGCGGGACCACCGCGGCCGGGGCGTCGCCCGGGCGCTGTTGCGGGAGGCGTTCGCCGCGTTCCACCGGCGCGGCCGGCGGGCCTGCACGCTGTGGACGCACTCGGAGACCGGCGCGCTCGCGCTCTACCAGCGGGTGGGGATGACCGTCCGGCTCGGCTCGACGGTGTACGGCAAGCCGCTCCACCCGGGCGGGGCCGGCGGGCCGGCCCGATCGGGCGCGTGAGCCGGCCGTTCGGACCCGCCGGGAAGTTACCGTTCGGTAGGCTCCGGGCCGGGGTCGTCGATCGACGCAGGAGCAGGGGGCGCACACGATGGAGCAGCGACGGACCGCGGTGGTGTCGGGCGGCGGGACGGGGATCGGCCGGGCCGTCGCCGCCGAACTCGCCGGACGCGGCTACCGGGTGGCGATCGTCGGACGACGGGCCGAGGTGCTGGCGAAGGCCGCCGCGGAGATCGGGGGCGACGTGGTGCCGGTCGCGGCCGACCTCACGGTGGCCGCCGAGGTCGCGGCGGCGGCCGAGGCGATCGCGGCACTCGGCCCGGTGGACGTGCTGGTCAACAACGCGGGCGCGGTGATCACCCCGCCCGCCGACGCCTCCCTCGAAGCCCTGGCCGAGGCCTGGCGGCGGGACCTGGACACCAACCTCCTGTCCGCCGTCCTGCTCACCGGCGCGCTCGCCGACCGGCTGCGCCGACCGGGCGGCCGGGTGATCCTGATCAGCTCCGCCGCCGCCCAGCGCGGCGGGGCCGGCCCGCACTCGGCCGGTTCCTACGCCGCCGCCAAGGCCGCCCTGCACGGCTGGGGCTTCGGCCTCGCCCGGCAGTTCGGCCCGGAGGGCATCACCGTCAACATGCTCGCCCCCGGCTACGTCGAGTCCACCGAGATCTTCGGCAGCGGCTGGACGCCGGAGTTCCACGCCGACAAGATCGCCGCCACCCTGGTCGGCCGGGCCGGCACCCCGGAGGACGTGGCGGCAGCCGTCGCCTACCTGGCCTCCCCGGAGGCCGGCTACGTCACCGGCCAGGTCATCGGGGTCAACGGCGGCGCCGTCCTGGGCCTTTGAGGCCGATCAGCGGACGCGCACCGGGCAGGCCGGTCCCGCCCGGTGCGGACCCGTCGGCGGGCCGGCGGCTCCCGGGCCGGGCGCCTCACCACCGGCTTGCTACGCCAACCCGCGCCGGCTGCGGCCGGGACAGCGGACCCGCGCGCGGCCGGGCGCCCTCGCCCGGGACCGGGCGACGACCGGCCGGGGCCCGGGCGGGCGCGGGGGCGGGCCCGGGGGTCAGCGGCGGCCGGCCGCCAGGAGGGCGGGGAGGGTGGCGAACTTGACCCGGGGACGGCCGGCGGCCTCACCGAGGGCGCGCTCGGCGCGGTCGATGGCCCGCAGCTGCTTCAGCCCGACGGCGTCCGGCCGCCGGCTGCGGACCAGCCGGGCCAACTCCCGTCGGGTGCCGGACGAATCGGGCAGCGCACCGGCCGCGGCATCGTCCAGCAGGGCCTCCACGGTCTCCTGCGCGCAGGCCCGGTTGGCCCCGATCCCGCCGGACGGGCCGCGCTTGGCCCAGCCCACGACGTAGGTGCCGGGCAGCGGCCGGCCGGTCTCCGGGTCGATCACGCGGCCGCCCCGGTGCGGCACGGCCGCGGCGGCGGCGTCGAAGGGCAGACCGGGCACGGGGACGCCCCGGTAGCCGATGGACCGCACCACCAGCCCGGCCCGGAGGGTGCCGTGCTCGCCGGTGGGTTCGGCACGCGGACCGTCGGGGCCGGCCACGAGCGCCGTCCCGCCGAGCCGGACGCCCTCGACGCGGCCCGTGCCCAGGAGTTCGGTGGGCGCGGCGAAGAAGCGCAGCACGATCCGGCGGCCGGGGCGCGGCAGCTCGCCGCCGTCGACGTGCTCCAGCGGCAGCCCGGCGAGCAGCGCGGCCTTGGAGCCCTCCGGCGCGGCGGCGATCGCGGCGCGGACCTCGGGGTGGTCCTCGACGACGAGTTCGACGCCGGGCAGGTGCTGGAGCGCGAGGAACTCGGACCGCGTCCAGGCCGCCTGCTCGGGCCCCCGGCGGGCGAGCAGCACCACCTCCCGCACCCGGCTGTTCCGCAGGGCGGCGAGGGCGTGGTCGGCGATGTCGGTCGCGGCGAGCCGGTCCGGGTCGAGCAGCAGGATCCGGGCGACGTCCACGGCGACGTTGCCGTTGCCGACGACGACCGCCCGCTCGGCGGAGAGGTCGACGGCCTCGGCCGGGACGGTCGGGTCGGCGTTGTACCAGCCGACGAAGGTGGTGGCGGGCAGGCTGCCGGGGAGGTCCTCGCCGGGCAGGCCGAGCCGGCGGTCGGTGGCGGCGCCGACCGCGTACACGACCGCGTGGTGGTGGGCGGCCAGTTCGGCGTGGCTGAGGTCCTTGCCGATCTCGACGTTGAGGTGGACCCGCAGCCGGGGGTGGTGGAACACGCTCGCGAAGCTCTCGGCGATCCGCTTGGTCGACTGGTGGTCGGGGGCGACGCCGTGCCGCAGCAGGCCGCCGGCGACCGGCAGCCGGTCGATCATGGTGATCTCCGCGCCGGTGGTGCGCAGCAGCGACTGGGCGGTGTAGCTCGCGGACGGGCCGGTGCCGACGATCGCTATCCGCAGCGGCCCGAGGTCGTCCGGCAGGCTCCGGGGGAAGGTCGGCGCTCCCCAGCTGTGGTCGGCCGGGTGGTCCCGGTAGTAGTCGCGGTTGAGCTCCCCGAAGACGGTGTCGGGGCCGGCGAGCCGGTCGACGGGGTAGACGGCGTCGACCGGGCAGGCGTCCGCGCAGGCGCCGCAGTCGATGCAGGCGACCGGGTCGATGAAGAGCATGTCGGTACGGCCGAACTCCGGCTCGTCCGGGGTGGGGTGGATGCAGTTGACCGGGCAGACGAACACGCACGAGGCGTCGTTGCAGCAGGTCTGGGTGATCGCGTAGGCCATGGCCGGGTGGGGTCCTCGCTGCGTGGGGGGGCGGTCGGGTCACGCCGGGTCGGGTCGGGCGCAGGCGTCGAGCCGGTCGGCGCGGGCGTCGGCCGGCTCTCGGGGCGGGACGGATCGGGGTCGGGACGGGGTCGGGACGGGGCGGCGTCGCGGTCGCGTCGGCGAGCGCCGGCTCGGGTCGGCTCGGGTCAGAGCATGTCGACGCGGCGGTAGACCGCGGCCGCGGAGCTGTTGAGCAGCCCGGCCTCGCCGAGGAAGGCCATCAGGTGGCTGGAGCTGGTGCGCATCATCGCCTTGCGGTGCTGGTTGGCCCGCACCTCGGCCAGCGCCCGCTCGGTGTCCAGCCCGGCGGCCCGGTACACGCCCCGGTGGACCATGCTGCTGACGATGACGTAGGCCGCCACCGCGATGCCGGTCCCGGCGGCCCGCCGACGGGCGCGGCCGGCGCCGCGCAGCCGCTCGCGGATCTCCTGGCGGGCGAACTTCATGTGCCGCGATTCCTCGACGACATGGATCCGGGACGTCCCGCGGACGATGTCCAGGACGTTCTCGCCGCGCATCCAGTCGCGCTGCATGACGTCGAGCACCTCTTCGGCCACCAGGATCCCGCCGTAGGCGAGTTCACCCTTGGCGGTGGCCTTGAAGAGGCGGCCGGCCTGGGCGATCACCGCAGCCGGCCGGTACTGCGGGACGCCCATCTTCTCGCAGGCGCGCGCGAACATGATCGAGTGCCGGCACTCGTCGGCTATCTCGGTGAGGGCGAAGCGGAACTCGGCGCTGGCCGGGTTCTTCAGGTACTGGTCGCGCAGCACCATCTGCTGCAGGATCATCTCGAACCAGATGCCGGTGGTCATGATCGAGCAGACCTCGTGCCGGGTGAGGGTGACCCGCTGCCGCTCGGTCATCTCGTCCCACAGCCGGGTGCCGTAGAGCGTGCTCCACTCGGGGTTGAGCCCGTAGCCGTCCTCGGGGAGCGGCGCCTCCCAGTCGATCTCGGTCGCCGGGTCGTAGGAGAGGGTCGCGGCCGAGTCGAGCAGTCGCTTCGAGACGTCGTCGTCGGCCGAGGTGTGAGCGTGGATCCCTGCTGCCGTGCCGGGGTGAGCCATGGCTGCCTCCAGGTGCGTGCCCTGCGCGGGGTTCCCGCCCGCCCCGCTTATTAGACGGAGAGTACAATAAGAGGCCGGGCGCGAGAAGCCCTCGCGCACCGGCCTCCGGCGGAACCCGGGCGGCGCGTCAGCATGGCGGCCCGTCAGGTGTCGCATCCACTCGGGCGTTGCGGGCCGTCAGGCGTTGCGGTCCCTCGGGCGTTGCGGTCCCTCGGGCATCGCGGCCCGTCACGCTGCCGGGGGTTTCACGCGTTCGGGCTGAGCGCCAGCCGGAGTGCCCCGGCGGCCTCCGCCGTGGCCTCGCGGAACCGCCGGCCTATCCCCAGGTAGTTGATGTAGCCGTGGATCAGGTCGGGCTGGCGGCTGAGCGCGACCACCACGCCCGCCTCGCGCAGCCGCTCGGCGTACGCCTCCCCCTCGTCGCGCAGCGGGTCGAAGCCCGCGGTGGCGATGTACGCGGGCGGCAGGCCGGTCAGGTCGGGGGTGAGCAGCGGGGAGAGCCGGGGGTCCGAGCGGTCCACGCCCTCGGGTGCGTAGTGGTCGGCGAACCAGTCCATGTGCGCGCTGGTGAGGAGGAACCCGTCGGCGAACAGCTCCCGGGACGGGCGGCGCCGGGAGGCGTCGACGGCCGGGTAGAAGAGCAGCTGGAACGCGGGCGCGGGCCCGCCGCGCCGGACCGCCAGCTGGGCGGTGACGGCCGCCAGGTTGCCGCCGGCGCTGTCGCCGCCGACCGCGATCCGGTCCGGGTCCACGCCGAGGTCGGCGGCCTCGGCGTGGGCGTGGTCGAAGGCGGCCAGCGCGTCGTCCACGGCAGCCGGGAAGACGTGCTCCGGGGCCAGCCGGTACTCGACCGAGAGCACCCGGACACCCGCGTGCCGGGCGAGGAAGCGCGCGGTGTTGTCGTGGCTGGTCCGGGTGCCGAGTACCCAGCCGCCGCCGTGGAAGAAGACCAGCAGCCCGGACGGGGCGGCCAGGCCGTCCGGCGTGTACAGGGTGGCCGGCAGTTCGCCGTGCTCGACCGGGATCCGGATCTCGCGGGTGGCCACCGGCTCGATCACCGGGCCGCTCACCAGGTGGCGGCCGTGGTCCAGCCCGACCCGTGACGCGGCCACTCCGGCGGGCCTGACCAGGTGGTTCCCGGAGATCCGCTGGAGGCTCAGCAGCAGTTGGGCGTCGAGGGCCAGCCGCTGGCCGTCCCGTCGGACGGGCGCGCCGGCGATCAGCCGGCGCAGCGGCCGCGGCAGCGCGTAGGCCGCGCGGACGGCGGCGGCCTGGGCACGGACCTGGACCGGGATCGGGGCCGGTGCCGGTGCCCGGGTCGGGATCGTCATGGTGCCTCCTGCGTGGTCGGGGCCCGGGCCGGCCGCTCGCGGTGGACCGGCAGGACGGCTCGGGATCGAGGCGGCTCAGCGTAGTGTTACTCGCCGGTTCGGCCCAGCGGGCCCCTTCGTGTGTCCGGTCGGTGACGGCCCGGGCCTCGCGCGATGTCCGCGCGGCGGATGCCGGGCGCCCGGCGGTCCTCGACCGGACGGGCGCGGGCCGGGACGGGCCCCGGCCCGGCGCACCGACCGCACCCCGAGCCCGTGGGACACCCCGGCAACGCCTGACGGGACACCCCGGCCCGGGCCCCGCACAGGCCCCGGCCCGGCCGCCGCCGGTAGCCCGCCGTGACTGGCGGCGAAGCGCGCCGGAGGGATGATGGAGAAGCCCCGGGCCAGGCAGCGGGGAGTACGGAGCGGCGCGCTCGCGGCCGGAGGAGAGGAGCGACCGGATGAGCACGGTGGACCTCCTCCCCCTCGGCCCCCGGTCACCGGTGGGCCGCGCCCGGCACCCGGTCCCCCCGGCGGACGCCGGCTCTGCCGCCGCCCCTGCCCGGCGGGCGGTGACCCGGCGGCCCGGCGACGGCGGGGCAGCACATCACCCGGATGGCGGCCTGCGGCGGCATGCGGCCCGACGGCCGGAGGGAGGGTGACCATCGGACGGACGGACGAACCCCAGACGGCCGAGACCGCACGACACATCCGAGGTGCGCACCATGGACAGCCGACGACCCCCCTTCGTCGACAGCGCGGCCGGTGCCCTGCTGGACGCGGACGGCAGGATCGTCCGCTGGACCCGGGAGGCCGAGCAGCTGCTGTCCCTGCCCGCCTCCGAGGTCTGCGGCCGCCCGGTCCGTGAGCTGCTGGCCGACCCGGCCACCTGGACCGCCCTACTGGCCGAACGCCGGGCCGAACGCGCGGCGGCAGCGGAGCGGGCGGCAGCGGAGCGGGCGGCCTCCGCCGAGCCGGCGGCGACGCAGTCCCCGGAGCAGTCCTCCGACACCTGGTCCGGCACCGCGCTGGTGCGCTCCGGCCGGGGCGAGGAGCTGGGGATCGTCTTCCAGGTGCTCCCGCTGGAGGACAGCGACGGCCGGAAGCCCTCGGGCGCGGCCCGGTACTTCGTGCTCGCCGCCCCCGCCGAACTCGTCACCCAGTGGCGGCAGGACCAGGCGTTCACCCGGGAGCTGTTCCTCCAGGACCGGGTGGGCCTCGCCGTGTTCGACACCCAGCTGCGACTGGTCAGGACCAACACCCACCTGCTCCCCTACTCCGGCCTCCCGCCGGACCTGACCGGACGGCGCCTCGGGGACTTCCTGGAGCCCGCGGGCGCCGAGGCGGTCGAGACGCAACTGCACGAGGTGCTGCGGACGGGCCGGCCGCTGGTGATCTCCGGGGAGCTGGTGCGGACGATCGAGGAGCCGGGCGGCGGCGCGGCGATGGCGATCTCGGCCTTCCGGCTGCAGGCCGCCGACGGTCAGGTGATCGGGGTGACGGCGCTGTTCACCGACGTCACCGCGCTCCACCGCTCCGGCGAGCGGCTCGCCGTGCTGCACCGCGCGACGGCGGCGGTCGGCGGATCGCTCTCGGTCACCGGCACCGCCGGGGACCTCGCCGCCGTTTTGGCGCCCGGGCTGGCCGACCTGGCTGTGGTCGAGATCGCCGAGGCGGTGTTCACCGGCGAGGAGCCGGCGCCGGGCCGGGACGGCCGGCTGCTGCTCCGCCGGACCGCCGTCACCGGGGACGCGGACCTGCTGGAGGACGCGGGGCTGGACCGGGTGGCGGAGACGACGGCGGTGGAGTTCGACACCGAGGGCTCACCGATCGCCCCCGCCGGCCCTCCTACCCTGACCACCGCGGACGCCTCCCCGAGCACGGCCGGCACGATGACCGCGCCGCTGCGCGCCCGGGGCAGCCTCCTCGGCCGGGTGACCGTCCACCGCGCCGCCGGCCGCCTCGCCTACGAACCGGCCGATCTGGACCTGCTGCGTGAGATCGCCGCCCGCACCGCCCTCGCGCTGGACAACGCCCGCCGCTACACCCGCGAGCACCGCGCCGCCGTCAGCCTCCAGCGCAGCCTGCTGCCGCCCGCGCACTTCGAGACCGCCGCCGTGACCACCGCCAGCGTCTACCTGCCCACGGACACCGCCAGCGGCGTCGGCGGCGACTGGTTCGACGTGATCCCGCTCTCCTCGGCCCGGGTCGCGCTGGTCGCCGGGGACGTGGTCGGTCACGGACTGGAGGCCAGCGCCACCATGGGCCGGCTGCGCACCGCCGTCCGGACCCTCGCCGACCTCGACCTGGAACCCGACGAGCTGCTGGTCCATCTCGACGACCTGGTCTGCCAGTTGCTGATCGAGGGCGAGAGGCCGGAGGAGGACGGCGAGTGGCCCGCCGGTCAGCGAACCGGCCCGTTCGGCGCCACCTGCGTCTACGCCGTCTACGACCCGGTCTCGCGGCGGTGCGCGATGGCCTCCGCCGGACACCCGCCGCCCGCCGTCGCGGCGCCGGACGGCACCGTCGAGTACGTGCCGGTGCGCCCGGGCCCGCCGCTGGGCGTCAGCGGTCTGCCGTTCGAGGTGGCGGAGGTCGAGCTGGCGCCGGGCAGCGTACTGGCGCTCTACACCGACGGGCTGATCGTGGGGTACGGGGGCGACCTCGACGAGGGGCTGGCCGAACTGCGCAGCCGGATGTCCCGCCCCGGCGCCGCCGCCGCGCCGCTGCGGGAGCTCGGCCGCGCCATCGTCGACGGTCAGCCGGCGCACCGGCTGGCCGACGACGTCACCCTGCTGCTCGCCCGCACCCGGGCGGTGCCGACCGACGCCACCGCCACCTGGTCGGTGGAGGCCGACCCGGCGGCCGTCGCCCGGGTCCGCGGGAGTGCGACGGCGCGGCTGCGCGACTGGGGCCTGGAGGAGCTGGTCTTCACCACCGAGCTGGTGCTGAGCGAGCTGGTCACCAACGCCATCCGCTACGCCGGCGGCCCGGTCGAGGTGCGGCTGATCCTGGCGGAGCGGCTGACCTGCGAGGTCTCCGACCCCAGCGCCACCCAGCCGCGGATGCGCCGGGCCCGGCTCACCGACGAGGGCGGCCGGGGCCTGTACCTGGTCGCCCAGCTCACCAGCCGCTGGGGCAGCCGCTACACCCGCAACGGCAAGACCATCTGGGCCGAGCAGGAGCTGCCGTAGCCACCCCGGCCCGGGCCCGGGCCCGCCCGGGACGGCGAAGGGCCGGGACGGCGAAGGGCCGGTCGACCCGACGAAGTGTCGGGCCGACCGGCCCTCGTACGGCCGCCCGGAAGCGGGCCGGGGGATCAGACCTGGAACCAGCCCGGGGATCAGGCCGAGAAGTAGCCGATCAGATCGGCGACCACGTCGGTCGAGCCCCACTGGTTGGCGAACGACACCCGGCCGTCCACCACCGGGACCATCACCAGGGCCGACACCACCGTGCCCGGCCGGTAGTTGACGTTCGAGGCGTCCGGCCGGTCGATCCCGTGCGGATAGACCGTCAGGAAGCTGGTCTCGGTGGGCCAGACCGTCGTGACGTTCAACAGCACCGAGGTGACGCCGGTCGCAGGCACGCCCTCGACACCGGCCACCTTCAGGCTGACCATGTCCTCCGCCCCGCCCAGCGCACCGGCGCGGGCGCCCTCGCCGTCCCGGGTGTCCAGCAACCGCACCAGCCGGGCCGCCGAGTAGCTCGCGCCCGTGCCGCCGTAGTAGCCGACGACGTCGACGCCGAGGTCGACGGAGCCCCAGGCGTTGCGGATGTCCACCTTCCCGTTCACCACCGGCACGGTCACCAGGTTCGACACGTTCTGCCCGGCGGTGAAGTTCAGGTTGGACGCGTCGGGCGCCGCCTGACCGTTCGGGTAGACCGTCACATAGCCGACCTGTGAGGGGTTGACGGCCGTCACGCTCATCACGACCGCCGTGACGCCGGTCGCCGGGACCCCGCCCACGCCGGTCACCTGGAGCGGCACCACGCCGCCCCCGCCGACCCGGCCGGCGGGAGCGCCGACGCCCGAGACGGTGTTCAGGATGCGCGCCGGGGTGACCGGGCTCAGCAGGGCGCCGGCCCCGCTGTCGGTGTAGTACCCGGCGATGTCGACGCCGAGGTCGACGGAGCCCCACGCGTTGCGGATGTCCACCTTCCCGTTGGCCGGCGGCACGGTCACCAGGTTGGGCACGTTCTGCCCGGCCGCGAAGCTCACCGTCGGCAGGTCGGGCACCGCCTGGCCGCTCGGGTACACCGAGACGGCGCTGTTCTGCGAGGGGTTGACCGCCGTCACGTTCATCACGACCGCCGTGACGCCGGTGGTGGGGACGCCGCCCACGCCGGTCACCTGGAGCGACACCACGCCGCCCTGGCCGAGCCGGCCGGCGGGAGCGCCGACGCCCGAGACGGTGTTCAGGATGCGCGCCGGTGTGACCGGGACGAACCGGCCCTTCGCCGCCGCCACCGCGGGCGTCACGGTGAACGCCTTGGTGAGGCCGCTGCCCGTGCCGCCCGCGTCCAGCAGCAGGTCGTAACTCCCCGGCTCCAGGCCGTTGGTGTCGACCAGGACGGTGAGCGACGTGCTGTCCGGGCTGACCGAGATGGGCTTGACGAACGGCTGGGTGCTGCTCCAGGAGCCGTTGCGGCTCAGCTTCACCTTGGATCCCAGGGTGAGGTTGCTGCCGCGCAGCACGGCCTGGGTCTGCGTCCCGGCCGCGCCGGTCGCGGGACTGATCGAGCCGAGGACCTCCACCCGGGGCCTGCTGCAGTCGAAGACGCCGCAGGCTCCCTGCATGCTGTACTCGACCGGCGTCGCCGCCTTCGCCGCGCTGACCACCAGGACGGCCTGCCCCGCGGCGGCGCTCTGGGTGGTCTGGCAGCGGGTGCCGAACTGGCCGTAGCTGCCGCTGCACTGGTAGCTGAGGTCGTAGCCGTCCCACATCGCCGGTCCCACGAGGGAGATGTACGGCTGGTCCCCGCCGACGGCGCTACTGGTGCCGAAGACGCTGAAGGACTGCGACGGCTTCATGTCGATCACCGCGCAGTAGCCGGACGACGACTCGGTGAGCACCCCGCTCCGCACCGGGAAACCGTCCGCCGGGAGCGGGTGGGCGGTGCACTCCGCGGCCCAGCCGTCCGCCGTACCGACCTTCCAGGTGTCCACGTTGACGTGGATGTCCTTGCCCTGGTAGCCGGCCGCGAGCACCAGCACGGTGTAGGAGGTGGAGCCCGTGACCTTGCAGGAGACACCGCCCTGGACGCAGACGTTCCTGCCGTCCGCGTCGAGGACCTGCGCCTGCACCGAGCCACCGGTCGGCCGCGCGCCCAGCCAGAACTTGTCCGTGTCGGCGGCGGCGACCCGGACGCACCGGGCGTCCAGCGCGGAGTGCAGGTCCATCGGGACGGAGCGGCCACCGGCCGTGGTCGAGACGGGTGCGAGGCAGTCCGCGCTGGGTGAGATGTCCCGGCGGACCAGCTTGTAACTGTCGCCCCACCGCAGGTTGGTCAGCAGCGCCGTGTAGGACACGCCGGCCGTGAGCGGGCAGGTGATGACCGAGCTCGAAGCCGTCGAGCAGGCCACGTTGCCCTGCGGGTCGACCATCTCCAGCGCGGCGTTCAGCTGGTTCTGCGTGTTGGTGTAGTCGGCCATCTCGGCGGTGGAGTGCTGATCGGCGGGCAGGGCCAGGCACGCCTGCGGCAGCTCGTTGGTCAGCGTGACCTCCGCGCCCCAGGAGCCGTCGTACCCGCTCCGCGACCAGGCGGCGCAGCCGGCCGTCTCACCGGTCCGGTGGATCACCAGCTGGTACGCCTGGTTCGCCGTGCCGCTCAGGACGGCGCGGAACGGCGCCGTACCGGTCAGTTTGCAGACGACGTGGTCGCACTGGACCGCACCGGCCGCGTCGTAGACCGTGACACTCGTCCTGCTCCCGCCCGTCGGTGGCCGGTCGAGCAGGTAGAGACCGTTCCCGGAGGCCGTCGGCAGGGTGCGGCAGGCCTGTGCGCCCTGGGCGCCGAAGGTGCCGGTGGCCGGGCCGGAGACCAGGCCGTCGTCCTTGGCCGGGGTGCAGCCCCGGGTCTCCGCGTCCGAGCGGAAGGACATCCCGAACGCGCCGACGCTCGGGCTGCGCCCCTCGACCACCCAGGTGTACGTCCCGGGAGGGAGCTGACAGCCGGCGTGCGTCGCGCAGCCGCCGAACTGCTGGGTGCCGTCGGCGGCGAACAGTCCGCCGTACAGCTCGGACCCGTCGGCCCGGAGCGCGGCGAACGAGTACGGGGCCTGCTCGGTGAACCGCAGCACACGGCAGCGCGCGACCGGGCTCAGGTCCGGGGCGACGCCGAACGCCTGGGCGTCCACCACCGGGCAGCCCTCCGGGCGGGTGAGCCGCGCCAGGGTGAGGTCGTACGTCTGGGCCGAGCCCCAGACCTGCTGCGTCGTCACCCGGTACGGGGCCGGACCGGCGAGCGTGCAGTCGAGCTCGGTGGACTCGCTCGTGCCGTAGGTGGTGCAGACCCGCTTGCCGGTGGCGTCGTAGACGTCCTCCGCGGTCTGGTAGACCGACGAGTGGAGCCGCAGCACGTCCCCGGCGGCCAGCTCGGCCGGCGCGAAGCAGTGCCCCGAGGAGCCGACCGGCAGCTCACCGTGGAACGCGGTCGGAGCGCCGAGCGCGAGGTCGGTGCCGCTCGCCGCCTTGCAGGAACCGGGCGACAGCAGCGGCAGGTACGAGACCGCGAGGCCGTTCTGCTGACCGCTGCCGTCGCGGGCCGTGAGCTTGTACGTCCCGGCCTGGCCGGTGGCGCAGCGCAGCAGCGAACTCCCCCACGTGGGCCCGCCCGACGGGCTCTCGCAGGTCACCGCGGTGCCGTCCGGGGCGGCCAGGGACTGGTAGATCCCCGCTCCGCCGCTCGACCCGACGGCCTGGACGAACACGAGGTCCTGGGCCTGCGTCAGGGTGAACGAGAGGGTGGCGCTCTGGTAGCCCCCGAGGGTGCAGGTGACCACCGTCCCCGCGGTCAGCGTCTCCGGGCAGGCGCCGGTCGGCCCGGCCTCCGCGAGCTCGCGGGCCGCGGCCGCCTGCTCGGTCGTCGGGTCCATCGTGGGCGCGGCCTTCGGGCCGGCGGCGGGCGCCGTGCCCGGGCTCGCGGACGGCGCGGCGGGCGTGGCCGGCGAAGCGGCCGACGGCGCGGCGGAGGCCGAGGCGGCCGGCGGTGTGGCCGCCGCCGCGGGGGCGATCTGGCCCACCAGTGCGGCCAGCACGGCGAGCAGCAGGGTCCCCGGAGCGGCGATGCCCGCTCCCCTCCGTCTCTGTCGCACGCGTCTGCCTGACGGCAGCATGCTCATACGTACCCCCCAAGGTCTGGAACGCCCGACTGCCGTGACCGTCACAGCAGCTCCTGGGCAGGCGGAGTCTAGCGACGACGGCCCCGCCTTGATCGCCAATTTCGCGCCCCGCGGGACGCACCGGCGACGCCGAGACGCGGGTCACATCCGTGCGTGTCACAACCCGGCCGCCCAGTCCGTCTCAAGGGGTGCAGGGACGGACGACAACGGAGGAGCACCCCCATGGACGCGCGACTGAGCCTGTTCGCCACCCCGGCCGCCGGGAAGGCCTTCAGGCACCTGATGGCGCTGGGCAGGACGCTCAAGGACGGACCGCTGCCGGCGGCGACGCAGGAGCTGGTGGCGCTGCGGGTGAGCCAGATCAACGGCTGCGCGGTCTGCATCGACATGCACGGCAAGGAGGCCGCGGCCGCCGGCGAGACCGCGGCGCGGCTCAACCTGGTGGCGGCGTGGCGGGAGGCGACGGTCTTCACCGAGGCCGAACGGGCCGCGCTGGAGCTGGCGGAGCAGGGGACGCGGGTCGCGGACGCGGCCGGCGGGGTCGACGACGAGGTGTGGGCGCGGGCCGCCGCGCACTTCGACGAGGAGCAGTTGGCCGCCCTGACGATGCTGGTCTCGCTCATGAACATGGTGAACCGGCTCAACGTCATCACCCGGCAGCCCGCCGGCGACTACGAGGTCGGTCAGTTCCACTGAGTACGCGACGGGCCGGGGCGAGGGGCTCCCGCCCGCGGATGGTTCGGACGATCAGGAGAGGGGATCCGGCGTGAGCAAGGTCGAGGAGTTCGAGGAGCTGCGGTCGCTGCTGTTCTCGATCGCCTACCGCATCCTGGGCAGCGTGAGCGAGGCCGAGGACGCGGTGCAGGAGACGTGGCTGCGCTACGACGGCTCGGCGACCCGGCCCACGTCGGTCAGGGCCTTCCTGTCGGCGACGGTGACGCGGATCTCGATCGACGTCCTGCGCTCGGCCCGGGTGCGGCGGGAGGCGTACGTGGGCGCGTGGTTCCCCGAGCCGCTGCTGGACGACCCCTACCAGGACCCGGCGCGGTCGGCGGAGCTGGCCGACTCGGTGTCGATGGCGGCGCTGCTGCTGCTGGAGCGGCTCAGTCCGCTGGAGCGGGCGGCGTTCGTGCTGCGGGAGGTGTTCGGCTTCGGGTACGACGAGGTGGCGGCGACGGTCGGCCGGTCCGAGGCCGCCTGCCGACAGCTGGTGGTGCGGGCCCGCCGGCACATGGAGGCCGGACGGCCGCGCTTCGAGGCGGTCCGCACGGAGCAGGAGGAGCTGTCGGCGCGGTTCTTCGAGGCCCTGCGCGAGGGTGATGTGGCCGGTCTGCAGGAGCTGCTGGCCGCCGACGTGACGATGGTCGGCGACGGCGGCGGCAAGACCCCGCAGCTGGCCAGGGCCATCGTCGGCGCCGGGAACGTGGCCCGGCTGCTGGCCGCCTTCTTCCCCCGGCTGGCGCTGGTCGACGTGACCTGCGAGCCGCACGAGGTCAACCGCCAGCCGGGCGGGATCCTCCGCGACCGGAACGGCAGGGTGTTGCAGGCGCTGTCGCTCGACGTGCTCGACGGCCGGGTCCAGGCCATCCGCCTGGTCCTCAACCCCGACAAGCTCGGCCACCTCGGCCCGGTCGCCGACGCCTGGGCCGTCCACGACGAGGTCCGGAAGGCCGGCCGCCCGAGGCGGTGACCCCGGGACAACGAGAAGGCCGGTCGGCCCGACGTGGTGTCGGGCCGACCGGCCTTCCGCTGGTCTGACGACCAAGTGTGCGCGAGGGGGGAGTTGAACCCCCACGCCCTTTCGGGCACTGGAACCTGAATCCAGCGCGTCTGCCTATTCCGCCACCCGCGCATCTGGGTGATGAGGTAAATCGTAGCCCATCCGCGCGGGTGCTCCGAACCAGGTCAGTGGGGCCGCCGGGATCAGCCGGCGAGGCGCTCCACGATCCAGTCCAGCAGCACGGGGGACCCGTTGCTGTGCACGGTGTTGTCGTCGTCGAAGGCGACCTCGTCCAGGTGGCCCCGGTCGAGGTCCGCGTCGGTGATGGAGAGGTTCACGTCGACGTTCCACCGCACCGGGTCGAAGTCCAGCGCCGCCGCGCTGACGGACGGGACGAAGGCGCCGCTGCGGAAGTCCTCGGAGATCTTCGCCTTCAGCGCGTCCGCGACCTTGCCGAAGGAGTCCAGGGTGCCGCCGGGCGCCCCGTCCAGTGCCGGGACCTCGGTGGTGGTGCTGCGGCGCATCGCCAGGCCGAGGTGCATGCCGCCGATCGGCTGCTCCTCGCCCCGCTCCGGCTGGAAGCGGGCCGTGGCGCTGGCGATCAGGGCCTGCCAGTCGAAGGCAACCTCGCCCGCCGGCAGCGGGCGGCCGACGCCGTCGCGGCGGCCGTTGGAGACGCCCAGCTTGCGCGGGATCGACGGGAACTCGTCGAAGCGCTTGAGGTCCGCGAGGAACTCCTCGCGCAGCGGGCTGGAGGTGGCGACCGGCCCGGAGTACTTGGAGTTCTCCACCCAGGCCCAGAGCAGCTGCTGGGCGGCGGGGCTGCGGATCAGGTCGGCCTGCTTGGCGCCGTCCGGGCCCGCCGGGGTGTAGTCCTCGAAGAAGTAGGCCATCTGCTGGAGCACGAGCGGAATCCACGCGCCGTTGTGGGGCGAGTCGTAGGAGAGGTACGTCTCCGTCTGGTGGTCCATCTTCTGCGTCTCCAGCTTGGCGAGCGCGAAGCGGGTGACGATCCCGCCCATGCTCACCCCGCCGACGGTCAGCCGCTCGTCGCCCACCCGCTCGCCGATCACCCTCTGGATCGCCGCGATCGCGACCTCGGCGTTGGCCTGGATGTGGGTGTGCCGCTCCTCGAAGCCGAGCAGGACGATGTCGAAGCCCCGGGCGAGCAGCTGGTCGAAGAGCCCCTGCTTGTCGCCGTAGGGCTGGTTGAAGTACGCGAACAGCTCGGGGAGCTTGCTCGGGCCGTAGCTGAAGCCGTCCGCGAAGAGGAAGGGCTTGCGCAGGCCGACCTTCGGGTTGGCGTAGTAGACGGCCGCCTCGCCCTTCGCGGCCTGTCCCTTGTACTCGGCGCCGATCAGCTCCCAGACCACGTCGGCCTGGCGTCCGCCAGGGGCCGAGCGCTCCAGCGCGGAGGCGAACCACACGTCGGTCGTCAGCGAGGCGGCGAGCTCCGCCACCTCTGCCTGGCTGGGTTCCGCCTGGCCCCCCTTGAGGGTCAGGGCTACGTCGATCCGGGGTTCCTGTGTCATGACTACCGCCTCGGTCCAGTCGAACGGGGGATCACGTGCGCACAGTCGGTGACCGTAATGGTTTGATCACGCACCGCACCAGCGGAACACGCAGAGTGATCGAGATTGTTCGGCCGTAGTTGGCGGATGACCGGAGTTGGCCGACCGGTCAGACGGGGAAGTCGCCGGCCCGGACGGCGGCGAGGAAGGAGTCCCAGGCGGAGGCGGGGAAGAGGAGGGCGGGCCCGTCGGGGTCCTTCGAGTCACGCACCGGCACGAGGCCGGGGAATCCGGGGGCTACTTCGATGCACTCGCCGCCGTGATCGGCGCTGTAGCTGCTCTTCAGCCAAGAAGCCGCGGCGAACTCGGACTTCGTCATCTCGGTACTCCTCCATCGCTTCGGCGATCAGCGCGCGGGAGTCGCTGGCCGAGAGTACTTCCCCGCGCACGAGATCATAGTCGCGCCGATGCTCCGAAACGAGCGCCGGCTCCTCGCTGAAGTGCCCTCGGACGAGGCTCTCCGAGTAGAGCCACTCGACCCCATCTGCCATCTCCAGAAGGAACATTGAGACAGATGGAAGCCTGATCCCCGCATTCTGGAAGGGCGCCACCTGGATGCCGACGTTGGGTCGATCACTCATCGCGAGAAGGTGCTCCATCTGGGCCCGCATGACACCTGGCCCTCCAGTGACATTGCGAATGGCGCTCTCATGAAGGACCACCAGCAGCAACGGACCGTCGGACGCGAGGAAGCGGTCCTGCCTACTCAGCCGAGCCAACACACGCTCGGCAAGCAGCTCTGCGTTGCCACGGGCCTCTCCCAGACTGAACAGGGCACGGGCGTATTCCTCGCACTGGAGCAACCCATTGATCCGGGCGTACTGGAAGACTCTCTCGGCCACTGCCGCGGCCTCCAGTTCCACGAACCTCTGGAACCAGTCAGGGTGCTCGACCTCCGCGTTCCAGTCGACCCGCTCGTACAGCCGGGAGAGCAGGCCTCCCGTCCGCAGCGCCTTGTCCGCCTCCTCCAGCAGCTCGACCGGGAACTTGCGCTTGCCGCCCTCCGACTTGGTGACCACCGTCCGGTCGCAGTGCAGGAGCTTGCCCAGCTCCTCCTGCGTGAGCCCGGCCGCCTCTCGTGCGAACCGCAGCTCCTCGCCGAACAGTTCGGCCGAACTGGCAGTCGGCCCCGAGCGGCCCTTCCGATGTGACATCCCCGCCCCCTCTCGTGGCGGGACCCCCCGTCACGCCGAATTGGTCGCCACCGTACCTCCGTCCCCTCGATGATTGATGCCGGAACGCAATCTTCTGCTTGCACCGCGTGACCACGCGCCGTCCCGCGAGCCGCTTCCACTCCCCCATCGCCCCAGGAGGTAGCCACGCCATGTCCAAGAACTGCGTAGACCGCCGGCTGTTCGGCCCCCAGCACCGTCGGCCGCGTGAATTCGCGGCGCGGCTGGACTCCCGGGCTGCCTGCACTCCCCTGGCCCGGCTGATGCTGCGGGCCTATCTGGCCGGGATGCCGCAGGGCGAACGCTATTCGGACGTCGGCGAGTTGCTGCTCGGCGAACTCTTCGCCAACGCCGTCCAGCACAGTGACGCGCCGCCGGACCGCATGATCGAGGTCCGGTTCGCGCTGATCACCGACCGGCTCCGGATCGAGGTGCACGACGCGGGCACCGGCCGCCCGACCGCCCGGCTCTCCGCCACCGACGACGAGCACGGGCGGGGCCTCTTTCTCGTCAACGAGCTCGCGGACCGGTGGGGTTGCCGCCCGCGTGCGGGCGGGGTGGGCAAGTTCGTCTGGGCCCTGGTCGCCCCCGGGCCCGAGTACACCGGTCCCGCCTTCGGTCGTTCTCCCGGCGTCGTCGCCTTCTGACGGCAGCGCCGCCCGGCGCACTCACCGTGCGCCCCGCAACGGTTTCCCCCCAACGTGGGGTTTGGCTCAACCCATCGGCCCATGCGTACCGATGCCCCATGCGGCGCAAGTCCCGGGCGGGGTGGCGGCGCTGAGGGCTGCCACCCCGTTCGCCGCTCCTCCCCCGGTCGACGACTATCCGCTGCTCGCTACTTCGCGGCGTCGAGGGTGGCGCGCCAGAGCGGGCTGTCGACGTAGTGGTTGTCGTACTGCTCGGAGGAGTCCTTGATCTCCTGCGGGCTCGCCTCGCCGCGCATCACCCGGCCGAGCAGGCGCAGGTAGTCGAAGCGGGGCATGCCCGGGGTGAAGACGAAGAGCACGTCGGCCTCGGAGCCGGGCGCCGCCGCGAAGGCGTGCGGGGTGTGCGGCGGGACGAGCAGCAGGTCGCCGGCGCCGAGGACCTTGATCTCGTTCTCGACCAGCACCTGCAGCGAGCCGTCGATCACGAAGAACAGCTCCGAGGCCCGGGTGTGGAAGTGTGCCGGGGCGCCGACCGCGCCCTTGGCGAAGGTCGAGCGGTAGCTGGTGATCGAGCTGCCGTCGGTGCCGCAGTCGGCCAGCAGGGTCATCACGCTGCTCGGGTCACTGGTGGTCTCGGCCTCGGCCGCGCGGGTCAGCACGGGCTTGAGGTCGGCGGCGGCCGGGATGAGGTTCGCAGCGGTGTTCACAGTCGTTCTCCGTGTTTCGGGTGGTGGGCCCCGGGTCTCTCGCCGTGGCCTTGTGTCTACGACTCTACGCAGTCGAGAGACCCGGGCCAGGGTGCATTTCCGACCCACTTCCATGGGTCAATTCTCGATGCCGCCCGACATGACCCGACGTCATCCGAGCTCTCCGCACCAGCTGTTCAAACGTCCCGGCGCCGCACGACGACCACCGCGAGCACGACGGCGACCAGCGGCCAGAGCAGGTACACCGCCCACGAGCCGGGGACGGTCGCGGTGTACGCGAGGGAGTCGGGATCCGCCGGCCAGTTCTGGACCAGGCGCCGCCAGGCGGTGGACGGCATCAGGTGGTTGACGTCCGCCGACCAGCGCGTCCCCTCCGAGAACATCGGGGGCAGCAGCACCAGCGTGAAGACCCCGGTGACCACGGTGGTGGCGGTGTGCCGGATCAGCACCCCGAGACCCAGCCCGACCAGGGCGCAGATCGGGGCCACCAGGGTGCACGCCACCAGGGCCCGGGCCAGCCCGGGGTGGGTGGCCGGGGCTCCCCCGCCCCGCACGGCCTGGGAGGCCAGGAAGGAGCCGACGGCGGTCGCCGCGCCGACCGCGGTCCACAGCGCGGCGGTGACGGCCGCCTTGGCGAGGACCACCTGGCCACGGGCGGGGACGGCCACCGTGGTGGTGCGGATCAGCCCGCTGCTGTACTCGCTCACCACGGTGATGGCGCCCATCGTGGCGGCGACCAGCATCAGGGTCCAGTACCCGGCCGCCGGGAAGGCGTTGAAGGGGAGGAACTCGCGGGGCGCGCCCGGGACCGCGGCGCCGTCGTGCGCCGCCATCGTCGCCGCGACGGCGGAGCCGATGACGAACACCGTGGTGACCGCGATCGCCCACGGGGTGGAGCGCAGCGACCGCATCTTGATCCACTCGGAGGCGAGCAGGTCTCCGAAGCGCACGGGGGAGGCAGTCGCCGGGACGGCTGCGGGGGCGACTGCGGGGGCTGCCGCCGGGGCGGCCGTGGACGTGGTCATCGGGGCTCTCCTGCCAGGTATTCGACGCTGTCGGCGGTGAGTTCCATGAAGGCCTCCTCCAAGGAGGCGTTCCGGGTGGTCAGTTCGTCCAGCAGGATCCGGTGCTCCAGGGCGAGCGCGCCGATCCGGTCCGCCGGCAGTCCGGTCACGGTGAGCCTCCCGGTACCGGCCGGGTCCGGCGGTGCGACCGAGCCGCCCGCGGCGGTCAGCACCGCCGCCAGTTCGGCGGCCTGCCGGGTGCCCACCACGACGCCCCGGCCGGTACTGCGGGCCGCGAACTCCCCGACCGGCTCGGCGGCGATGAGCCGGCCCCGGCCGATCACCACGAGGTCGTCGGCGGTGTGCTCCATCTCCGACATCAGGTGGCTCGACAGCAGCACCGTGCGCCCCTCGGCGGCCAGGCGCCGGAACAGCCGGCGCATCCAGAGCACGCCCTCCGGGTCCATGCCGTTGACCGGTTCGTCGAAGACCAGCACGGGCGGGTCGCCGAGCAGGGCGGTGGCGATCCCGAGCCGCTGCTTCATGCCCAGCGAGAACCCGGCGATCCGGCGGGCCGCCGCCTCGGCCAGCCCCACCTCCCGCAGCACCTCGTCGACCCGGCGCAGCGGAATGCCGTTGCTGCGGGCCAGGGCGGACAGTTGGGCCGCGGCGCTGCGTCCGCCGTGCACCTGGTTGGCGTCGAGGAGCGCGCCGACGTGCCGCAGGCCGCGCGGGTGGGTGCGGAAGGGGAGGCCGCCGACGGTGGCGGTGCCGGCCGTCGGCGCGTCCAGGCCGAGGATCATCCGCAGGGTGGTGGTCTTGCCGGCACCGTTGGGGCCGAGGAAGCCGGTGACCCGGCCCGGCCGCACGGTGAAGGTGAGACGGTCGACGGCGGTCCTGCCGCCGTAGTGCTTGGTGAGTTCCTTGACTTCGATCACGAGGACGACTCTGCCCGGGCGGCCCTCGTCCGGGCATCGGGCCCGGGGCGACACCTCGGCCGGCGGGATCCGCCCACGGGCGTACGCCCCCGGGCCGATGCCGCGTGGCCGGCCGCTGGCTAACCTCGCCGCATGAACGTCGGAACGATCACCCCGCGCACCGCCACGCCCCCGCCCCGGCCGAGAGCCGCCGTGCCGGTGACCGGCACGCGGGTCGCGGCCTGGGTGGGCGGCTCCGTCTACGTCCTCGCGACGGCCCTGCTGGCGGGGGCCACGCCGCGGGCTCCGCACGCGCTGCACGCCGTCGGGTCGCTGCTGGCCGTGAGCCTGCTCGTCGGTGTGCTGCGGAGGATGCCGCTGCTGGCGCTGACGATGGCTCTGCTCGGCTCCGCCCTCGTGGTGGTGGGCACCGGGAACTCCGGCGGTCCGCACCTGGCGCTGACCTACCAGAGCCAGTTCCTGCCCTTCCTGGCGGTGGACGCCCTCCTGGGCTTCGTCGTCGCCACCGGTGCGCGCCGGGCCTGGATCGGCGCCGTGACCGTGTCCACCCTCGTCCAACTGCTGCTGGTCGGCGGCTTCGCCCACGGGGACAACCTGACCGCCAACGCCGTGATCGCCGTCCTGGCGACGGCCGCGGCCTGCACCGTCGGCCTGCTGGTCCGCGAGCGCCGCGAGCACGCGGTGGCGCTGCGCTCGCAGGAGGTGGCCGAGGCGGTGACCGCCGAACGGCTCCGGATCGCGCGGGAGTTGCACGACATGGTCGCGCACAGCATCGGCATCATCGCCATCCAGGCCGGGGTCGGGAGCCGGGTGATCGAGACCCAGCCCGCGGAGGCCCGGGAGGCGCTGCGCGCCATCGAGGCCACCAGCCGCGAGACGCTGGCGGGTCTGCGCCGCACGCTGGTGGCGCTGCGGCAGAGCGACCCGGGGCCCGCGGAGTCGAAGCGGGCGCCGCTCGCGCCCTCGCCGGGTCTGGCGGACATCGACGGGCTGGTGGCGGCGACGGCCGACGCGGGGGTGCGGGTCGACCTGCGCCACCGGGGGGAGCGGCGTCCGCTGCCGGCCGAGATCGAGCTGTCCGCCTACCGTATCGTCCAGGAGGCGCTGACCAACGTGGTCCGCCACGCGGCCACCGGGCACTGCCGGGTGACCATCGATCACGGGGACGGGGAGCTGTCGGTGGAGATCGTCGACGACGGGCGCGGCGCCGCCACGAGCGGGCCGGACCACGGCTTCGGGCTGGTGGGCATGCGGGAGCGGGTCGCCCTGCTGCACGGCCGGCTGAGCGCCGGGCCGCGCCCCGGGGGCGGCTTCCGGGTGGCCGCCCGGCTGCCGCTGCCCGCCGCAGTCACGGCGGTGGCCCGATGAGCGTCCGCGTCCTGCTCGTCGACGACCAGCCGCTGGTGCGGTCCGGACTGCGCGTGATCATGGCCGACCACCCCGACCTGCTGGTGGTCGGCGAGGCCGCCGACGGCGCCGAGGCCGTCCGGCTGGTCGGCGAGCTGGGCCCCGACGTCGTGGTGATGGACATCCGGATGCCCGGCATGGACGGGATCGAGGCCACCCGGCTGATCACGGCCGGACCGGCGACGGCCCGCGTCCTCGTGCTGACCACCTTCGACGAGGACGACCACGTCTACGACGCGCTGCGGGCCGGGGCGAGCGGCTTCGTGGTCAAGGACATGGCGCTGGACGACATCCTCGCGGCGGTCCGGGTGGTCGCCGACGGCGACGCGCTGATCGCGCCGGGCGTGACGCGCCGGCTGATCGCGGACTTCGTCGGGCGCCCCGGGGCCGCCCGCCCCGGGGCCGCCCCGGAGGGCCCGCCCCCGACGGTCGAGGGCATCACCGAGCGGGAGCGGGAGGTGCTGACCCTGGTCGGGCGCGGCCGGTCGAACGCCGAGATCGCCGAGGACCTCTTCATCACGGTGGCCACCGCCAAGTCGCACGTGTCGCGGCTGCTCGCCAAGCTGGGCGCCCGGGACCGGGTCCAGCTCGTGATCACCGCCTACGAGGCCGGGCTGGTCACGCCGTCCCGGTGACCGCCCGACCCGGCCCGGGGGACCGGCCCGCCGTGGTGTACTGGATCAAGTCGACCCGCGCAGCGCGCACTTGGGGGAGCCGTGTTCCACAGCGACGACCGGCGCCCGCCCGGCATCCGGACGCCCGACCGGGAGACCGCCGAGGAGTTCGGCGAGCCGGTCGCCGTGCTCCGCGACGCCCCGGCCGGGTGGCTCACCCTGCTGGGGCGGCAGAGCTCGGACGGGTTCCTGCACTGCCTCGACGTCGGCTACCACCGCGGCACCGACCTGATGGCGACCGTCCAGACCTCCCGGCCGCTGCCGGAGAGCCACCGGGTCCGGCCATTCAGCACGCCCGAGTCCGAGCTCTGGGTCTTCCTCGCCAACTCCGGGCGGATCAGCCACGGGACGTTCCCGGAGGACCTCGGGCCCGTCCGCCACGAGGTCGTCCTCCGCCTGGACGGGCTCGCCACCCGGGTGGCGGGGTACCGGTCCCACGGCTGCACCAGCGCCTCGCTGCCGTGCGGCGCCGGGCACCTCGTCGTGACCGCGCCGGACGCCCATTGGGAGGCCGTCGCCGACCTCGTCCTGCGCCGGGCGGGCGACTTCCAGGGGCGTCCTCGGCCCTGAGCCCCTGCCCCTGCCCCTGCCCCTGCCCCTGCGCCCGCTCGGCGCCTGAGCCGCTCAGCGGTCGAGGGCGATGGCGTGCTTGGCCCGCTCGACCGACTCCTCGGCCGGCGGGCCGCCGGGGTTCTCGGTGGCCAGCGCCTGGTTGAGGGCCACGAAGGGGCGCATCCGCTCCTCGTAGCGGGTGAAGGCGGCGCGGTGGTCCCCGCCCGCCGCCCTTTCCCGCCCGAGCTCGTCGGCGAGCACATGGGCGCCGACCAGCGCGAGGCTGGTGCCCTGGCCGGAGAGCAGCGAGGCGCAGTACCCGGCGTCGCCGACCAGGGCGGTCCGGCCGACGGACCAGCGGTCGAGGTGCACCTGGGCCATCACGTCGGCGTAGAAGTCGGGCGCCCGCTCCAGCGCGGCCAGCAGCCGGGGCGTCTCCCAGCGCAGCGCGCCCATCCGCTCGGCGACCTGCCGCCTGGCCTGCGCCATGTCGCGCACGGCCGGTTCGTCGCTCCCGTAGCCGAAGGTGATCCGCAGCTCGCGGTTGCCGCGCACCGGGTAGATGCCGTAGCCGGCGTGGCCGTCGCGCTGCCAGACCTGCCAGTCCTCCAGGCCGAGGAAGTTGTCCGCGCCGAAGATGGCGACGTGGGAGCCGAGGTGGCGCAGGAACCGCTCCTCGGGGCCGAAGGCCAGCCTGCGGACCCCGGAGTGCAGGCCGTCCGCGCCGACCACCAGGTCGAAGGTGCGGGGCGCGCCGTGCGCGAAGGTGACGTGCACGCCGTGCTCGTCCTCCCGGAGCCCGGTGATGCTGTCGCCGCTCACGAACTCGACGCCTTCGGAGGCGTGTTCGTGCAGCAGGGCGACGAGGTCCTCGCGCAGCAGCTCGACGTCGTCGCTGTCGAGCCGGCCGCTGCTGTAGGTGGCCTCGGTGGAGCGGTGCACCTCGTTGCCGTCGGCGTCGAGGACGGACATGCCGCGCATCCGGGTCCGGGCGGCCCGGATCGGCCCGGTCAGACCCATCCGGTCGACGACGTCGAGTGCGACGCCCCGGATGTCGACGGCCTGGCCGCCACGGCGCGGGGCGGCGGCGAGTTCCACCACCGTCGGGGCGAAGCCGTTGCGGCGCAGCCAGTGGGCGAGGGTGAGGCCGGCGATGCCGCCACCGGAGACGAGGACGGTCTGCATGAGGAACTCCCCCTGTTCGCGACCGGTCACCCGGACGCCTGTGTCTGTACGCTGTAAGCGAGCTGCTCGCGCGCAGCTCGCGCTCTGAATGTACGACGTAAATTCAGAGGCATGCAAGGGCCTGACCAGCAGGTCAGGCCGCATCTGTGCTAGTACAGCAAGCCTTTCGGCAGGCATCTCGGCCGGTCGGCTCTGAGCTAGTACAGGGCGGATGACCGCGAAAAGATCTTCCGAGGAGTCGACAGCATGGCCACGGACATGGACCCGCCCTACCGGCGCATCGCCGCCGACCTCCGACGGCGGATCGCCACCGGCACGCTCGCCCCGGGCGAGCGGGTGCCCTCGAACCGCCGGCTCGCCCAGGAGTGGGGCGTCGCCCTCGCCACCGCCACCAAGGCGCTGACCGTGCTGCGGCTGGAGGGGCTGGTGGAGGCCCGGGCCCGGGTCGGCACCGTGGTGGCCGGCGGCCCGACCGGACCGGACGCGGCGGTCGCGGCAGGCCCGGAGGTCGCGCCGGCCGCAGCTGCCGTCGCGCCCGTGCCCGCCCCGCCCACCGCAGCCGCCACCACCCCCGCACCGGACCGCGCGCCCGCCGGGGACGGCGAGCTGAGCCGGGAGCGGATCGTCCGGGCAGCGCTGGAGCTGGCCGACGCCGAAGGGCTCGGCTCGCTCTCGATGCGCGCCGTCGCCGGGCGGCTCGGGGTGTCCGCGATGTCGCCGTACCGCTACGTCACCAGCAAGGAGGAGCTGGTCATGCTGGCCGCCGACGCGGCATTCGGCGAGGCCCGCTACCCGGCCGACCCGCCCGCCGGCTGGCGGCCCCGCCTGGAGCTGGGCGCCCGCACCCTCTGGGCCCTGTTCCGCCGCCACCCCTGGCTCGCGCAGCTCAGCCCGGTCACCCGGCCGCTGCTGCTGCCCAACCTGCTGGTGCACGCCGAATGGGCGCTCGCCGCGCTCGACGGCCACGCCCTCTCCGCGCCGGCCATGCTCGACATCCACGTGCTGCTGTACAGCTACATCGAGGGCATCGCCGTCAACCTGGAGCGCGAGGACCAGGCCCGAGCCGCCACCGGCGTCACCGAGGACCAGTGGATGGACCGCCAGCTCCCCGTCATCGGCGCGCTCGCCGACTCCGGCCGCTTCCCGGTGTTCGGCCGGCTGATGGCCGACCTCCCGAACGGCTACGACCTGGACCTGGACACCCTGTTCGAGTTCGGCCTGGCCAATCTGCTGGACGGACTGGCCTCGCGCGTCGGCCCGGGGGCGCCCGCCGGTCCCTGATCCCCCTCGCGCCCCCGGAAGGCCCGGCGGTACTCGCGCGGGGCGACCCCGACCCGGGCGACGAAGACAGGCCGCAGCGAGACCGCCGCACCGAAGCCGCAGCGGACCGCGACGGCGTCCACCGGCAGGTCCGTCTCCTCCAGCAACCGCTGGGCCAGGAGCACGCGTTGCTCCAGCAGCCAGCGCAGCGGCGTGGTGCCCGTCGCGCCGGCGAAGCGGCGGGCGAACGAGCGCTCCGACATCAGCGCCAGCCCGGCCATCCCGCGGACCGTCCACGGGGTGTCGAGGGCGGCCAGGACCTCGGCGCGGACCCGGGCCAGGACGTCGTCACCGCCGGCGTCCTCGGGGACCGGCGACGGGATGAACTGCGCCTGCCCGCCGGCCCGGAAGGGCGCGGTGACCATCGCCCTAGCGATCGTGGCGGCGGCCTGCTGGCCGTGCGCGGCGCGCACCAGGTGCAGACAGAGGTCGATGCCGGCCGCCACCCCGGCGGAGGTCCAGAGCCCTCCCTCGCCGGTGAAGAGCACCTCCGGACGGACGTCCACCGCCGGGAAGCGCCGGGCCAGTTCGCCGGCCAGCGCCCAGTGGGTGGTGGCGGTCCGGCCGTCCAGCAGCCCGGCCTCGGCGAGGACGAAGGCGCCCGCGCAGAGCGAGGCGACGGTGACGCCGCCCTCGTGGGCGGCGCGCAGGGCGGCCGGCACGGCCGGGTCGCGCGGCTCGTTCAGCCGCTCCATCCCCGGGACGACGACCAGATCGCACTCCCGAAGCGTCTCCAGGCCGAAGTCCGGCACCCGCTCCAGCCCACCGCCGAGCCGCACCCGGGCGCCCTGCGGCCCGCAGACCCGCAGGTCGAAGGCGGGCAGCCCGGGCCGGGTCAGCCGGTTCGACCACACCTCGCCGATCACCGCGTAGTCGAACGCCCGCACGCCCTCGAAGATCAGGCAACCCACAGTCCGCATGGCAGAAATCTAGCGACGAAGGGCGCCCTGGCGCCCGGGCGCGGTGGCAGGAATCGATCGATGGGTGGCGCCGGCGCCCCTCACCCGGGCTGCCCGGGCGCCGACACGATGGACGCATGACGAACACCGACGCATTCGACGCCCCGCTCAGCATCGACTCCGACGCCGTACTCGTCGTCATCGACGTCCAGAAGGGCTTCGACGACCACGCGTTCTGGGGCGAGCGGGACAACCCGGAGGCCGAGCGGCGGATCGGCGAGCTGATCGGCACCTGGCAGGAGACCGGGCGCCCGGTCGTGGTGGTGCAGCACGCCTCGCAGACCGGGCCGCTGGCGCCGGGCACCCCGGGGTACGAGCTGAAGGACGTGGTGGCGGACGTCAAGGCGGACCTGCACATCACCAAGCCGGTGAACAGCGCCTTCTACGGCACCCCGGACCTGCACGCCTGGCTCCGGCAGCGGGGCGCCCGCCAGGTCGTCATCGTCGGGATCATGACGAACGTGTGCAACGAGACCACCGCGCGGATGGCGGGCAACCTCGGGTACGACACGATCTTCCCGACCGATGCCATGCACACCTTCGACATGGCCGGGCCGGACGGCGTGACCGTGCCGGCCGCCGAACTCGCCCGGGCCACCGCGACGGTGCTGCACGCGATGCGCTTCGCCAAGGTGGTCACCACCGGCGCCGTCCTGGCGGCGGCGGTCAGCTGATCAGCGCCTCATGGGCCGCGCCCTCCACCGCGTCGAGCAGGACGAAACCCCGCCCCGGCAGTCACTCCAGGCACCGACAGGACCCGGCGGCGGCCGCCCCCGCACACCGGGGTGCGGGGGCGGGCGCCGGGGGCTCAGCCCTTCTTGGAGAGGAAGTCGTACGCCCCCGCGGCGACGTCGTCCAGGTACGGGCCGGCCTGGTACATCGGGTCGCCGGTGTGCTTCCCGACCGAGACGTTGCTGACCAGCGCCGGCTTGCCGTCCTTGACCGCCAGCCAGCCGCCCCCGCTGGAGCCGCCGGTCATGGTGCAGCCGATGACCAGCATCGGCGGGCGGGTCGGCTCGTAGGACAGCCGGCCCGGCTTGCCGCTCTCGCAGCGGTTCAGCTCCATGCCGTCGAACGGCGGGGCGGCCGGGTAGCCGTACTCGGTGACGCTCAGCTGGTCGCGCGGCGCGTTGAACCAGACCGGCACCGCACCGCCGACCGTCTCCTCCAGCGACTTCGCGCCGTCCGCGGGCTTCACCCGGATGACCGCGAAGTCGTAGTGGGTGGCCGCGTCACCGGTCTTGCCGCCCTCGGCCTTCCACTGCGGGGACGTCACCGCCTGGGTCGCGCCCCAGATGCCGAACGGCGCGTACTGGGACTCGTCCGCCTGCTTGCCACCGCTCATCGCGGCATTGCTGTTGAAGGCCGGGATGAAGGAGATGTTGCTGTAGAACGAACCGCCCTTGCCCTGGTGGACGCAGTGGCCCGCCGTCCAGACCAGGTTGCTCTTGCCGGGGTGGGCCGGGTCGGCCACCACGGTCGCCGAGCACTGCGAACGGCCCAGACCGCCGCCGGCCGCTCCGGCGCCCGGCTCGTCCGCGAACAGCTTCCCGTGCACGGCGAGCTTGGTGTACGGGTGCTGCAGGGGCTGGGCGTTGACGGTCTTCGGCAGCGGGTCGTTGCCGTTGTCGGCGGGCTGCGCGGGCGGCTGCCCGGGCTGGGCCGGCGGCTGCGCGGGCTGGGAAGGCTGGGCCGGGGCCGGGGCCTGGGTCGGCTGGGCCGGGGCCTGGGAGGGCTGCTGCGCCGGCTGCTTGGGCGGCGCCGGGGCCTGCGAGGCCGGCTGCTGGGTGTTGGACGGCTTCGGCGCCGCCGGGGTGGTCGCGGCGGCCGGCGTGGTCGGGTGCCCCGGCTGGGTGGGCTGGCCGGCCGGCGGCTTGCTGCCCGCCGCCGGGGTGCTCGGCCCCGGGGCCGACGGCTGGGCGGGCGCCTGGGTGCCCGCGGGCTGCGGCGCCGGCGGCTCGATCGGCTCGTTCGGCTTGGCCTGGAGCAGCTTCTCCAGGGTCCAGAACCCCTTGGTGGCGGCCGGGAGGGCGTAGTCCTTCGCCCACTTCTCCCAGTCCTCGAACTTCCACTTCTTCAGGTCGTCGAGGTTGGCGGGGAGGCCGAGGGCCGGCGCGCCCGCCGCGGCGGCGGTGTCCGCCGAGCTGTTGTCCGGCCCGCACGCCGAGGTGCCGAGCAGGGTGAGTGCGAGGACCGACGCCCCGAGGACGGCCCGGGCGGAACGCGTGGATCTGACTGACGATGACATGAACTTCCGAATCCCCCATGTGTGAAAGCGCGCGGCGCCGTCGAGACGGCGCCGCGGTGCGCGGGGGAGTATTCCACTGTCCGTCAGGTGCGGGCGCACCCGCCCCCGGCGTCGCGCCGCGGGCGGGTGCCCGGCAACGGGGTCCGGGGGCGGGGCGGGGTCCGGGCAGGGCCCTACCGGCCGACCGAGCCGTCCAGCTGCTCGCGGAGGATGTCGGCGTGGCCGGCGTGCCGACCGGTCTCCTCGATCATGTGGACCAGCAGCCAGCGCATCGACGGCGCTTCGGCGCCGGGCCGCAGCGACCGGACCCCGGGGCGGTCGAGCCGGTCGGAGGCGGCGGCGATCACCTCGTTGGCGCGGGCGATCGCGGCCCGGTAGGCGGCGACCGACCCGGCCACCGTCTCGTCGCCGCGCGAGGCGGCCTCGTCGTCCCACGGCTGGTCGCCCTCGCCCCGGTAGGCCCAGAGGAACCAGTTGAGCTCGACGGCGGTGAGGTGCCGGACCAGCCAGAGCAGACTGGTGCCGGAGGCGACGCCGGGGCGCCGGGCGTCCTCGTCGGTGAGGCCGTCGGTCTTGCCGATGACGGCCTCGCGCAGGTAGTCCAGGAAGGTCAGCAGGGTGGTCGGTTCGTCGGCGTCGAGGCCCGGCGGGCGGACGTCACGGTGCTCGTTCGCGGCGGTGTTGTCGGTCACGCCCGCCAGGCTAACGAGCCGTCCCGTCACCAGCCCTGGTGGTGGACCCAGTCCCCGAGGTGGCGGGCGCAGTCGTCGACGGACTCCCGCCAGGAGTGCACGGCGCCCTCGCCGGCCTCGTCGCTGACGTGCTTCACCAGCCGCACGGGGAGTCCGGCCCGGTGGGCGACGGTGGCGACGGCGTAGCCCTCCATGTCGACGAGGTCCGCGTGCTCGGCGAGCCGGTCACGGGCGGCCGCGCCGGAGACGAACTGGTCGCCGGTGGCCAGCACCGGGCCGTCCCCCTTGCCGACCATCAGCGGAGCGCCGTAGGTACGGCCGGTCAGCTCCAGCAGCGCCGGGCTGTCGAGGTCGTGCTGGATCACCTGGACGACCGTGTGGGTGCCGGCCCAGCCGGAGCGCAGCGCGCCCGCGGTTCCGAGGTTGACCACCTCGGAGGGGTGCTCGCCACGGGCGAGGACGGTCGCCAGCGCGGCGGTCGCGTTGACCTTGCCGATGCCCGTCAGCAGGACCGGGAGCCGGTCACCCAGGTACGCGGCCTCCTCCCGGACGGCGACGACGAGCAGCGGACGGTCGGCGGAGATCGTTCCCAGAAGTCGCATGCCGCCATGGTACGGACGGCCCTTCCGGAGACCGGAGCGGCACAACCGGACCCCTCCCCTCCGACTGTCCGGGGAACCGCATAGGGTGCATCCCGCGTCGACCCGATCACCGACCCGCCCCGCGCACCGGGGCGACGGACCCCGGCGAGCCCTGGCGGCCGCCGGCAGGGCTCGACCCCGTGGTCGGCCGCACTCGTACCAGTGATCGCAGCAGTGCCCGCGGAGCGGGGGCCCGGGACCGGGCCCCCGCGATGCTCAAGATCGGCGCAAGTCGGGTGTGGCCGCGGGGAGTGACGGCCATACTGCTGGCAACGGCCGGGCCCCGGATGACGGAGCCGGCCACAGGGGAGGGTGAGGCCGGTGGCGACACCAGTACGTACGGAGCGGCCCCGCACGGTGGCGCCGGCGCGGCCCGGCGGCACGGCCGCGGCCCGGGAGACCGGCCCGCTCGGCCGGCTGCGCCGCGCCACCCGGACGGCACCGGGCCGGCTGCGGCTGGCCGGAGCGCTGCTGGCGGTGCTCACCGTGGCCTTCGGCGCGCTCACCGCCTGGCAGGTCAACTCCCGCGCACAGGCGGCTCAGCGGGTGGTCTCGTACAGCCAGCCGCTGAGCCAGGCGGCCGCCGACATCCACCGCTCGCTGGCCGACGCGGACACCACGGCGGCCACCGGCTTCCTGCTGGCGGGCGCCGAGCCGAAGGCCGTCCGGGACCGCTACGAACAGGACCTCGCGACGGCGTCCCGGCTGATCGCCGAGGCGGCGGCGCGCACCACCACCTCCTCCCCCGCCCAGGGCTGGCTCGCCACGCTCAACCAGCAGGTCCCGGTGTACGCCGGCCTGGTGGAGACGGCGCGGGCCGACAACCGCCAGGGCTTCCCGCTCGGCGGCGCCTACCTGCGCCACGCCTCGGACCAGATGCGCACCGTGCTGCTGCCCGCCGCGGCCCAGCTCAGCGCCGCCGAGAACCAGGCGCTGGCGGACGACTACGCCGAGGCGCAGTCCATCCCCTGGGCCGCGTACGGCCTGGGCGTGGTGACGCTCACCGCGCTGGTCTGGGTGCAGACGACGCTGTACCGGCGGACCAACCGGGTCTTCAACATCGGGCTGCTCGGCTCGACCGCCGCCGTACTGGCCGCGGTGCTCTGGCTGACGGTGGCCGGGACGGGCGCCAACTCCACGCTGCGCAAGAGCCAGCTCGACGGCGCCAACCCGCTGAAGGCCCTCAACGCCGCCCGGGTCGACGTGCTGACCGCCCGGCTGGCGGAGAACCTCCACCTGGTGGCCCGCGGCTCCAGCACCCAGTACGCGGACCTCTGGGCGAAGACCACCGAGCACCTCTTCAGCTCCGACACCGGTCGCCCCGGGACGGGCGGCACCCTGGCCGAGGCCCGGCGGCTGGCACCCGAGGACGCCGGCGCGGCCATCCTCGACGCCATGCGGCAGTACGACCAGTGGCGCCAGCGGCACCAGGCGGCGAGCGACCTGGAGAACGTCCAAGCGGACTACCAGGGCGCGCTGGACGCCACGGTGACCGTCAAGGAGGCGGACGCGCCGAAGACCTCCGACGCCGCGTTCAACGCCACCGACCAGCGGCTGGCGCAGGCCGCCGCGACCGAGCTCCAGGAGTTCAAGCGGGCCGCCGAGGGCACCGGCGGGGACTTGCGCACCGCCGCCGCGGCGGTCGCGGTGCTGGCCCTGGTGGCCGCCGCCGCGGCCCTGCGCGGCCTCGGCCGGCGACTGGCCGAGTACCGGTAGAAGGGGGACGGACACGATGGGCAGGACAACGGTACGGGCCGGATCGGCCACCGCGGCGGCGCTGCTCGCCTGCTGCGCGGCGGTGCTCGGCGCGGGCGGCCCGCAGGGCGCGGTGCTGTCGGCGGGCGCCGCCGCGCCGGCCACGGCGCCCCGGCAGGAGCAGGCCGGCAACGACTGCGACGTCTACCAGAGCGTGCCGCCGAGCAGCGAGGACGGCCCGGCGGTGAAGGCCGTCAAGGCCAAGCGCAGCCTGGTGATCGGCGTCGACCAGAACAGCTTCCGCTGGGGCTCCCGCAACCCCAACACGGGCCAGATCGAGGGCTTCGACATCGACCTCGCCCGGGCGATCGGCGCCGCGATCATGGGCGATCCGGACAAGGTGACCCTCAAGGCCGTCCCGACCGCCGAGCGGGTCAAGTTCGTCCAGGAGGGCCGGGTCGACCTGATCGTCCGGACCATGACCATCACCTGCGACCGGCTCCAGCAGATCGCCTTCTCCAAGCCGTACTTCAACACCAGCCAGCGCGTGGTGGTCCCCAAGGCGTCTGCGGCGAGGACGATCGACGAGGCGGTGGACGGCAAGACCGTCTGCGCGGCGACCAGTTCCTCCGCCGAGGACGAGCTGAAGTCCCGTCCGAAGGTCGCGAAGATCGTCTCGGTGGAGAACCACCTGGACTGCCTGGTGCTGATGCAGCTCGGCAAGGTCGACGCGACCATGACCGACGACGGCCTCGCGGCCAGCCAGGCCGCCCAGGACCAGACCGTCCGGCTGGTCGACGGCGAGGTCCGGCCGGCCGTGATGGGCATCGCGATGCTCAAGAACAGCACCGACCTGACCGCCCGGGTGAACCAGGTGCTCGCCGACTACCACGCGAGCGGCGCGTGGCGGGCGGCGTACGACCGCTGGCTCAAGCCGTACATGCTGAACGACGCCGAGCACTACTGGCCGGCGCAGCGTTGACCGGCCCGGGGCGACCCCGGCGCCCCCCGAGGAACCGATGACGGCCCGATGACGGCCCGTCGGCGCCCGGCCCCGGTCCGGCCCCGCGGCCACAGGCTAGGGTCGGGGCGGATCGGTCCGGGGCAGCGAGAACGATCCAGGACAGAGAAGGAGAGAGGGCGTTGGCAGCTTCCGCTGGCCCGGTACTGAGCCGGGAGGAGGTCGACCGTGCGCTGGCACGCCTCGGCGCGGACCGCGACGCGGTCGAGTCGGCGCTGCTCTCGCTCCAGGACCACGCGGGCCTGCGGCTGCTCGACGGCGCCGCGCTGACCGGGCGGACGCAGGAGCGCTGGTCCGTCGCCGGGCAGGGCCTGCCGCTGCTCTGGTCGCTGTTCGACCGTTATTCGGAGGCCCTGGCCTCGGCCCGCGCGGTGCGCGCCCGCCGGTCCAGGCCGGGCGCGGCCGAACTCGCCGAGCTGAGCGAACTGCTCACCGGCGAGGCGGTCACCGTGCCCGGCGGCGCGGTGCCGGACGGCCCGCAGCTGCTCGGCGCACCCGCCAAGCTGGTCGAGCGGGTCAGCCTGGACGACCTGATGACCAGGATGAACTCCTGGTACGCCACCGTGCTGGAGGTGGTGAGCGCCGCCGACGCCGTCTGGTCGGCGCTGCCCGCCCGGATCGACCTGCTGCTGGCCGAACTGCGCCGGGTGCAGACGCTGGCGGCCTCGCTCGGCGTGCACACCGGCAACCACCCGCTCGGCGACGACCTGGCCGGGCTCGAAGCCGATCTGACGGAGCTGCGCACCGAGGTGCGCGGCGACCCGCTGGCGCTCTGGCGCCCGGCCCGGGTACCGGCCCAGCGCGGCACCCGCCCGGACGGCACCGCGCTCGCCACACCGTCCGGCGTGGTGGACACCGAGCGCTTCGACCGGGCCGGCCGGGCGCTGGACGGCGTCCGGGTCGAGCTGGAGGACCTGCTGCGGCTGCGCGACGACGCGGAGGAACGGCTGCAGGGCGTCGGCGACCTGCTGCAACGGGCCGACGCCACGCTGGCGCAGGCCCGCCGGGCGCGCGGCGAGGTGCTGGCGAAGATAGCCGCCACCGAGGTGCCGGCCGTGCCGGGACCGGCCTCGGCGCTGCGCGAACAGATCGTGCTGGCCCTGGAGTTGCGCCAGAGCGGCCAGTGGCACCGGCTGGCGCCGCTGCTGGACGCGCTGGAGGACGCGGCCGCCAAGGAGCTGGGCCGGGCCCGGCAGTCGCTGACCGAGGTGACCCAGCCGCTGGCCGTCCGCTCCGAGCTGCGGGGGCGCCTGGACGCGTACAAGGCGATGGCGGCCCGGCTGCGGGTGGCCGAGGACCCGGTCGTGATCGAGCGCTACGAGAAGGCCCGCTGGCTGCTCTGGAGCGCGCCCTGCGACCTGCGGGCGGCGGCCGGCGCGGTGGCCCGCTTCCAGCAGTCGCTGCGGCCGGCGCAGGTCGAGCCGCCCGGCGCCGGGCCGGTCGACGGACAGACACAGCAACACGGACTGGGGGGCTGAGGTTCATGGCGCAGGCGTGCGTACGGCCGGAGTGCACCGGCGACGGGACGATCGACGCGGACGGCTACTGCGACGAGTGCGGGCTCGCCCCGACGGGCGCGGGCTCCCCTGCGGCCGCGGGCTCCCCGGCGGGCGCCGCCCCGACGGGCTCCCCCTCGACGGGCTCCGCCGCCCCGGCGGGCACGGCCGCGGCGGGCCCCGGCTCGCCCTGCCCCCGGGAGTGCGCCGGAACCATCGACGACGACGGGTACTGCGACGAGTGCGGCCTGACCGCCCCCGGCGGTGACACCGGACTGACCCAGCCGTACGTGCCGTCCGCGCGGGTCGATCCCGACTCGGCGCGCTCCTCCCGGACCGGCTCGTCCCGCTCGCTGTCCGGCCGCTCCCGCTCGCACCGCTCCACCCGGACCGGCAGCGGCCGTTCGGTCTCGGTGCGCAGCAGCCGGGGCAGCGTCAGCGCGGGCACCCGCCACCGGCTCGGCGCCGGTCTGGTGACGGTGCCGACCGTGCCGGCGGCCGATCCGACGGCGGCGGTGCTGGCCGACCCGGAGGTGCCGGAGCGCAAGCGGTTCTGCTCCAAGTGCGAGACCCCGGTGGGCCGGGAGAAGAACGGCCGGCCGGGGCGCCCCGACGGCTTCTGCACCAAGTGCGGCACGCCGTACTCGTTCACGCCCAAGCTCCGCCGGGGGGACCTGGTCGGCGGGCAGTACGAGGTGGTCGGCTGCCTGGCGCACGGCGGGCTCGGCTGGATCTACCTCGCCATCGACCGGCGGGTCAACGACAAGTGGGTGGTCCTCAAGGGCCTGCTGGACACCGGGGACGAGGACGCGCTCGCGGTGGCCGTGGCCGAGCGGCGCTTCCTCGCCGAGGTGGACCACCCCAACATCGTCCGCATCATCAACTTCGCCGAGCACCCGGACCTGCGCACCGGCTCCACCGACGGCTACATCGTGATGGAGTACGTCGGCGGCAAGTCGCTCAAGGACATCGCCAACGAGCGCCGGGCGCCGGACGGCCGGCGGCTGCCGCTGCCGGTGGAACAGGGCATCGCGTACGCGCTGGAGGCGCTGCCGGCGCTCGGGTACCTGCACAGCCGGGGCCTGGTCTACTGCGACTTCAAGATCGACAACGTGATCCAGAGCGGCGACGCGCTCAAGATCATCGACATGGGCGCCGTCCGCCGCCTCGACGACGACGGCCCGATCTACGGCACCATCGGCTACCAGGCCCCGGAGATCGCCACCGACGGCCCCTCCCCCGCCTCCGACCTCTACACGGTGGCCCGCACGCTGGCCGTGCTCACCTTCGACTTCCAGGGCTACAGCACCACCTACCAGGAGAGCCTGCCCGGGCCGGAGTCGGTGCCGGCCTTCGCCGAGTACGAGTCCTACTACCGCTTCCTGGTCCGCGCCACCGACCCGGACCCGGCCCGCCGCTTCGGCTCCGCCGAGGAGATGGCCGACCAGCTCACCGGCGTGCTCCGCGAGGTGCTGGCGCTCCAGGACCAGCGGCCCCGCCCCGCCCTCTCCACCCTCTTCGGCCCGGAACTGCGGGTGGTCGACACCGAGCTGGTGCTCCCCGCGGTGCGCCGCGGCGAGCTGCGGGTGACCGCGCTGGACCCGGCCGCCGCCGCCCTGGCGCTGCCCGTCCCGCGGGTCGACCCGAACGACCCGAACGCGGGCTTCCTGGCCGCCCTGCTGGCCGCCGACCCGGCGGAGGCACTCGCCGCGCTGGCCGGCGCCCCCGCCGTCTCCACCGAGCGCCGGCTGCGCGAACTGCGCGCCCACCTGGAACTGCGCAGCCGCGCCGACGCCGACCGGATGCTCGCCGCCCTGGAGAAGGACCACCCGGACGACTGGCGGGTGGTCTGGTACCGCGGCCTCGTCGCCCTGGTCGACTCCGTCAGCGGCTCCTCCGGTCCCGGGTCCCCCGGCGAACCCGACGAGGCGAGGCTGCGGGCCGCCGCCGAGGCCTTCGACGCCGTCTACGACGCCTTCCCCGGCGAGTCCGCCCCCAAGCTCGCCCTCGCCATCTGCGCCGAACTGCTCGGCGACGGCGGCGACGCGGCCGAGTTCTACCGCCTGGTGTGGACGACCGACCAGGCCTACCTCAGCGCCGCCTTCGGCCTGGCCCGGGTCCGCCTCGCCGACGGGGACCGCCCCGGCGCCGTCCGGGCGCTGGAGTCGGTACCGGCCACCTCCAGCCAGTTCACCGCCGCCCGGATCGCCGCCGTCCGGGCCCGGCTGCGCGAACGGCCCGCCACCGACCCGCTCGGCGCCGACCTCGGCGCCTGCTCCGAGCAGTTGACCGCCCTGCGGCTGGACGACCGGACCCGCGAGGAGCTCTCCGTCGAGGTGCTCGACAGCGCGCTCGGCTGGGTGTCCGCCGGCTCGCCCGGCGGCGCCGGGCAGGCGGGCGCAACGGCCGGGGCGAGCGGGGCGGACGGGACCGGTGGGACCGCGACGACCGGCGAGGTCACCGTCCTCGGACGGCCGGCCGCCGACCGGGAACTGCGGCTCGCACTGGAGCAGTCCTACCGGGTACTAGCCCGGTTGGCCGACCGGGCCGAGATCAGGATCGAGATGGTGGAGCGGGCCAACCGCGCCCGCCCCAGAACGTGGGTGTAGCAATGCCGCAGCAGACCGTGTGCCAGAGCTGTTCCGAGCCGCTGGACCAGGAGGACGCGTACTGCGGCTCCTGCGGGGCGAGCCGGAACGGCCGTCCGGCTCCGGGCGCGATGCCCGCGAGCTGGTCCGCCGCCCAGGGCGCCGGCGGGGCGGACCACGCGCCGACCGTGCCGGTGCCGGTGGTGCCCGCCGCCGCGCCCGGAGCGGCCGTGCCCGCCCAGGGTGGCCCCGGCTGCGTGCACTGCGGCCTGCCGCAGGTCACCTCCGACGGCTACTGCGAGGCCTGCGGGGGCGCCCAGCCGCGCCCGCGCGACCACATGGAGAAGGCCCTCGGGGGCGTCGCCGGGGTCAGCGACCGCGGTCTGCGCCACCACCGCAACGAGGACTCCTTCACCGTCGCCGCCACCTCGCTGCCCGGTGGCGAGCCGGTCGTGGTGGCCGTGGTCTGCGACGGGGTCTCCTCCTCCGACCGGCCCGACCAGGCCTCCGAGACCGCCGTCGACGCGGCGTCGGAATCCCTGCTGACCGCGCTGGAGGCCGGCCGCGACCCCGAGGCCGCGATGCGCGACGCGATCGCCGACGCGGCCGCCGCCGTCGCCGCGCTCGCCGAGGACGGCGGCGCGCCCGCCCGGCCCGACGTCAACGCACCGGCCTGCACCTACGTCAGCGCCATAGCCTCCGGCGGCCGGGTCACCATCGGCTGGGTCGGCGACACCCGGGCGTACTGGATCCCGGACGACCGGGTCGCCGCCGAGCCGTTCCGGCTCACCCAGGACGACTCCTGGGCCGCCCGGATGGTCGAGGCCGGGCTGATGGGCGAGGCCGAGGCCTACGCGGACCCGCGCGCCCACGCCATCACCGGCTGGCTCGGCGCGGACGCCGAGGAGGTCGTCCCGCACACCCTGGACTTCACCCCGCACGTCCCCGGGGTGCTGCTGATCTGCACCGACGGCCTCTGGAACTACGCCGAGGCCGCCACCGACCTCGCGTTCTACGTGCGCCAGGACGCCCGGGCCGAGCCGCTCGCCGCCGCCCGGACGCTGGTGAAGTTCGCGGTCGCGGCCGGCGGGCACGACAACATCACCGTCGCCGTGCTGCCGATCGACCCGCCGACCGGTCTGGCCGGCGCGGCGTGGCCGGACGCCGAGGACGAGCGCACCGCCACCGCCCTGGACCTGCCGGTGCTCCGCCCGGCGGCCGCCCCCGCCGGCGGACCGGCGGACGACGAGGAGGACCACGACCCGACGCTGCCGGACCTGCCGGTGATCGGCTCGCCCGCCGCGCCCCTGCCGCCGGCCCCGCCGGCTCCCCCCGCGCGGCCCGGCGTCCCGCCGCGCCCGCCGCAGCCGCCGCTGGGCTGACGCCCTGCCGCGGCCCACTCCACCGACCGTTCGCACCATCCGACCACCCGACGGGAGCCACCGGCCCATGGCAACACTGGCTAAGCCGAACCTGCCCAGGTTCGACGTGGAGATCTTCCAGAACGCGTTCCTCGCCGACGGCGCCCGCGAGGTGAACGCCATCGTCACCGTCACCGCGACCGGCGGCGGCACCTCCGGCGGCCGGCCGCTCGGGGTGACCGACAGCGGGCCGCTGGACGCGGGAGCGCACTCCGCCGCCGTGGTGATCATGGTGGACTGCTCCGGCTCGATGGACTACCCGGCCAGCAAGATGCGCGGCGCCCGGGAGGCCACCGCCGCCGCCATCGACACCGTCCGCGACGGCGTCGCCTTCGCCGTGGTGGCCGGCACCCACGAGGCCCGGGAGATCTTCCCCGGCGACGGCGGCCTCGCGACCGCCTCGCCGGCCACCCGGGCCCAGGCCAAGGAGGCGCTGCGCCGGCTCAGCGCGGCCGGCGGCACCGCCATGAGCACCTGGCTCGCCAAGGCCGACGCGCTCTTCCTGACCCGCCGTGACATCGCCATCCGGCACGCCATCCTGCTCACCGACGGCAAGAACGAGCACGAGTCGGCGGCCGACCTGGAGCGGGTGATCGAGCGCGTCACCGGCCACTTCACCGCCGACTGCCGCGGCGTCGGCACCGACTGGCGGGTGGACGAACTGCGCCGGATCTCCTCCGCGCTGCTCGGCACCGTCGACATCGTCGCCGAACCGTCCGGCCTCGCCGAGGACTTCCGCTCCATGATGGAAGGCGCCATGGGCAAGCAGGTCGCCGACGTCGCGCTGCGGATCTGGACGCCGGCCAACGCCGTGGTGACCTTCGTCAAGCAGGTCGCCCCCACCGTGGAGGACCTCACCGGCCGCCGCACCGAGGCCGGGCCGCGGGCCGGCGACTACCCCACCGGCTCCTGGGGGGACGAGAGCCGCGACTACCACGTCTGCGTGGAGGTCCCGGCCGCCGCCGTCGGCAACGAGATGCTCGCCGCCCGGATCAGCCTCGTCCTGCCGCCGCAGACCGGGAGCACCCCCGAGGTGCTGTCGCAGGGCCTGGTCAAGGCGGTCTGGACGGACGACCTGGCCTCGTCCACCCGGATCAGCCCGCAGGTCGCCCACTACACCGGGCAGGCCGAGCTGGCCTCCTCGATCCAGGAGGGCCTGGAGGCGCACCGCGCCGGGGACGTCGACCGCGCCACCGCCAAGCTCGGCGCCGCCGTCCGGATCGCCCACGCGACCGGGAACGAGGGCACCTTCAAGCTGCTGCAGAAGGTGGTGGACGTGGTCGACCCGAAGGAGGGTACGGTTCGGTTCCGTAAGAATGTGAGTGAGGCCGACTCGATGACCCTTGAGACCCGGTCGACCAAAACCGTCCGTGTGAAGAAATGACCGCTGAAGTACCGGTGGGGCCGCGGCCCGGCCGGACGCTGCCCCAGCTGGCTGGAAATCGAGGGGGGACCTGATGCCGATCTGCCCGAGGGGGCACGAGTCGCAGGCCGAGGACTGGTGCGACTTCTGCGGCTTTCCGATGACACCGCCACCGCCGATCCCGCCGCCGCCCGGCACCCACCCGGGCGCGCCCGGGGCACCGGCGGCGCACGGTGGTCACGGCGGGCACGACGGTTTCGGCGGCCCCGGGGCGCACGGCGGGCAGGGGTACCCCGGCCACGGCGGCGCGCCGTTCGGCGGGCCGGTGCAGCCGCGCCCCGAGCAGCCGGGCCCGGGCGCCGTCCCGCCGGGCGCGCAGGGCTTCCCGGACCTCACCGAAGGCCTGGTGGTCTGCCCGATCTGCCGCAGCCCGCAGACCGGCCGGTTCTGCGAGGAGTGCGGGTACGACTACGACCTCTCCTCGCCCTCGCGGCGCCAGCCCCCGCCGTCCGGCGGGGCACCGGCGGGCGGGCCCGGACCCGGCCCGCTGAACATCCCGGCGGCGTACGGCGGCCCCCAGCCGCCGGCCCAGCAGCCGCAGCCGCCGCACGCCCAGCAGCAGCGGCCCGCCTACGGCTACCCGCAGCTCGGCGGCGAGCCGTACCAGGAGGCACGGCACCAGGAGCCGGCGTACCAGGAGCAGCCCTACCAGGAGGCCGCGTACCAGGAGCGCCCCTACCAGGAGGCCCCGTACCAGGAGTCCGGCTACCAGGAGCAGCAGCCCTACCAGGAGCGGCCGCGCGAGGACTCCGGTCCGGTCTACGCCCAGCCCGGTCCGAACGGGCGCGGCGCCGAGTTCGGCACCTCGTTCAACCTGGCCCCGCCGGTCCTGCCGCAGCCGCCGCAGGCTCCGCAGCCGCCGCAGGCTCCGCAGCAGGTCCAGCAGCAGGCTCCGCAGCAGCACCCGCACGGTCAGCAGGTCCCGCAGCCGCCCCAGCCCGCCCCGCAGCCGGAGCAGGCCCAGCAGCAGGCGCACCAGCCGCCGTACCAGGGCGCGCAGCCCGAGCCGGTCCGGACCAACTGGATCGCCGTGGTCTCGGCCGACCGCGACTACTTCACCGACATGATGGCCCGCAGCGGTCCGGAGGCCGCGGGTCTCTTCTTCCCCCCGTACTGCCCCGAGCGGCGCATCCCGCTGACCGGCCGCGGCCAGCTGCGGATCGGCCGGCGCAGCCAGCACCGCGGCACCGTGCCGGAGATCGACCTCTCCGTCCCGCCGGAGGACCCGGGCGCCTCGCACCAGCACGCGCTGCTCGCCGAACAGTCGGACGGCAGCTGGGTGCTGGTCGACCAGGACTCCACCAACGGCACCACGATGAACGGCGGCGCCGAGTCGCTCACCCCGCACACCGCCGTCCCGCTGAACGACGGCGACCGGATCCACATCGGGGCGTGGACCACCATCACCCTGCACCGCGCCTGACCCCGAGGTCGGGCCCCTGACGCCCGGGCCCGGGCGGGAGTCCGCTCCCGCCCGGGCCCCTCGGCGTCCGCCACCGCGCGCAGTGGCCCTCACCCCGTACACGCACGGTCCGGACCCCTGGTCGGGGGCCCGGCGGCCCGGCAAAATGATCTTCAAATCACGTCCGCCCGGTCTCCCCAGCACACCCCGTGTACCCCTACGCTCAGGCCACATGACTGCAGCTATATCCGCCGACGGAATCCGTCAGCGGTACGGGGATGTGCAGGCCGTCGACGGGGTGTCCCTCACCGTCGAGGTCGGCGAGTTCTACGGGATCCTGGGCCCGAACGGCGCCGGGAAAACGACCACACTGGAGATTCTGGAGGGAATCCGGAAGCCCGACGAGGGCCGGATCGAACTGCTGGGGATGGCGCCCTGGCCGCGCAACGCGAAACTGCTGCCGCGGATCGGCGTGCAGTTCCAGGCTTCGGCCTTCTTCAACAAACTGACGGCGCGGGAGACGATCCGCACCTTCGCCTCGTTCTACGGCGTCGGCCCCAAGCGGGCCGACGCGATGCTGGAGCGGGTGGGCCTCACCGAGTCGGCCGGGGTGATGACCGACAAGATGTCCGGCGGCCAGGCCCAGCGCCTCTCGATCGCCTGCGCGCTGGCCCACGACCCGGAGCTGGTCTTCCTGGACGAGCCGACCACCGGTCTCGACCCGCAGGCCCGCCGCAACCTCTGGGACCTCCTGCGGGACATCAACGCCGAGGGCCGCACGGTCGTGCTGACCACCCACTACCTGGACGAGGCCGAGGTGCTCTGCGACCGCGTCTCGGTGATGGACCACGGCAAGGTCCTGCGCACCGGCGCACCGGCCGCGCTGGTCCGCGAGATCGACGACACGGTGCGGATCAGCGTGGAGTCGGGGCTGCTGACCGTCGAGCGGGTGCGTGACCTGCTCGACGCGACCGGCGCCGAGATCGCCTCGGTCGAGGACGACGGGGTCTCGCTCTCGGTCTCGACCCGCCTCCCGGCCCCGGTGCTCGCCGTGCTGGCCGAGCAGAACGCGCTGCGCGGACTCGAAGTCCGCGGCGCCACCCTGGAGGACGTCTTCCTCCAGCTCACCGGACGGGAGTACCGCGCATGAGCGCCGAACGCACGCGGGACGCGGCCGTTCCGGCCCAGCGCACGCCCGAACCCGCCGGCGCGCCCGCCGGGCAGCCGGAGCGCGAGCGGGTGAGCGCGTTCGCCAGCCTCTCGCGGGTGATGGTGGTCGCCTTCCTCCGGGACCGCACCGCCGTCTTCTTCGTGATCCTCTTCCCCCTGATGTTCCTGCTGCTGTTCGGCACCCTGCTCAAGGGCGCGACCAGCCCGCACGCCAAGGTGGCGCAGGTCGGCGCGGTCCAGGTGCTGGACTCGGTGCAGGGCGACGGCCGGGCCGCGCTGGAGAAGGTCCTCACGATCAGCCGCGGCGACGACGAGGCCGCCGCGCTGGAGAAGGTCCGCAAGGGCGACCTGGACGCGATGATCAAGGAGGGCCCGGACGGCAAGGTGGTGCTGCGCTTCAGCGCCGCCGACCAGGTCCGCGCCGGCTCCGTCCAGGGCATCGTCAACTCGGTCGTCCAGCAGGCCAACCAGGCCGCCAGCGGCAAGCCCGCCGCCTTCGTCCTGGACTCCGGCCAGGTCGAGGACAACTCGCTGAAGCCGATCCAGTTCCTCACCCCCGGCCTGCTCGGCTGGGCGGTGGCCACCGGCGCGGTGTTCGGTGCCTCGCTGACCCTGGTGTCCTGGCGGAAGAAGCAGGTGCTGCGGCGGCTGCGGCTGGCCCCGGTGAGCGCCGGGTCGATCGTGGCCTCCCGGATCGCCGTCTCGGTGCTGACGGCCCTGGTCCAGACCGCCGTCTTCCTCGTCGTCGCCACCATGCCGTTCTTCGGGCTGAAGCTCACCGGCGACTGGTGGCTGATCATCCCGCTGGTGGTCTGCGCCACGATCGCCTTCATGTCGATCGGCCTGCTGGCCGGGTCGCTGGCGAAGACCGAGGAGGCGGCCAACGGCATCTCGCAGATCATCGTGCTGCCGATGTCGTTCCTGTCCGGCTCGTTCTTCCCGACCGATGACATGCCGACCTGGCTGAAGGCCGTCTCCGAGGCGCTGCCGCTCAAGCACCTGGTCACCGCGGCGCAGTCGGTGCTCTCCCGGGGCGGCGGCGTGATGGACGCGCTGCCGACCATGGGCGGGCTGCTGGCGTTCGCCGCCGTGCTCACCGCGATCGCCTGGCGGTTCTTCCGCTGGGAGGACGCCTGAGCCGAACGCTGACGGCGGCGGGGTCGTACGCCCCCGGTCCTGGTCCCCAGGTCCCGGTGTACGGCCCCGCCGCCGTCTGCGACCATGGTCGGGTGAAAGAGATCCGGCGTGGCACGCTCAGCGAGGAGACCTTCTTCGAACAGGTCGGCGGCGAGCCGACCTTCCGGCGACTGGTGCACCGGTTCTACCAGGGCGTCGCGGGGGACGAGTTGCTGCGGCCGATGTACCCCGAGGAGGACCTCGGCCCGGCCGAGGAGCGCCTCACGCTCTTCCTGATGCAGTACTGGGGCGGCCCGCGCACCTACAGCGAGCAGCGCGGGCACCCGCGGCTGCGGATGCGGCACGTGCCGTTCCGGGTCGACCGCGCGGCGCACGACGCCTGGCTGAAGCACATGCGGGCCGCGGTGGACGAGCTGGCGCTGCCGGCCGACGCCGAGCGGCAGCTGTGGGACTACCTCACCTACGCCGCCGCCTCGATGGTCAACACCGAGGGCTGACCCGGGCCCCTTCGCCCGGGGCCCCGCGCCCTGGCCCCGCGCATCGGGGTCCAGCGCATCCGGTTCCAGCGCATCGGGGTCTAGCGCATCGGGCTGAGCCCGAGCCCGGCCCCGGGCGCCGCCGCGGTCCGCACCGCCACCGACCCCGCCGGCGCGCTCAACCGCAGCCAGCCACCGGCGCGGTGCACGGTCAGCGGCGCACCCGGCTTGAGGAACCCGATCACATAGGCCGCGTGCGCGGCGCGCAGCGGCAGCTCGGGAAGGGCGCCCACCGGCCGGGACCAGATCTCGTCGGCCAGCCCGTCCAGCACCGCTCGGGTCCGGTGGTGCGCCGGGACGGCCTCGCTGCGCTCACGGAACTCCCGCACCCCGGCCATCAGTTCGGGGTACACCTCGGCCACCGGCGGCTCGCCGACCGGGCGCCAGCCGGAGCGCGGCGGCAACAGGCCGGCCCAGGCCGGACCGGTCACGGGCGCGGGCAGCTCCACGGTGTTCCCGGCACTGTCCAGGCCGTCCAGCAACTGCCCCGCCGAGACCGTGCGGTCGGCCGGCCCGACCGGCCCGGCGAGCCGCGCGGTCCGGACCGCCAGCGCGCCGGAACTCCCCAGCGGCAGCCGGCCGAAGACGGCCAGCACGCCGTCGCCGCCGGCCTGCTTCGCCACCGCCTGCAGGCGCACCGCCGCCGCCCGGTCGAAGCGCAGCAGACGGACCAGGAAGGCACCCAGGTCGGCGGCCTCCCCGGCGTCGGCGAGGGCGAGGGCGGCGGTGGGGGTCAACGCGCTTCAGCTCGAATCCGTGTATTCGGTGATGGGTGGTGGTCCGGGCCGGGGGCTCAGGCCGCCGCGGCGTCCAGGCTGCGTCCGTCCCGGCTGTGCCCGTCCGCGCCGCGGTCGTCGTCCGTGAAGCGGCCCAGGAACTCCCGCTCCACCGGGCTGATCCGGCGCGGGCGGCCCTCGGCCAGGTCGTAGGGGACGACCACGGTGGACGCCCGGACGTACACCGTCTCGGTGCCGTCCTCGGCGGTGTCCTTGATCTCGTACGACACGGTCAGCGAGGCGCCGCCGATCTTGGTGACCCAGGTCTCGATGGTGACCGGCTCGGGCCGGTGCACCAGCGGGCGCTTGTAGTCGATCTCGTGGCGGGCCACCACCGAGCCGCCCGCGAACTCCCCCGCACCGGCCGCGGCGGCCTGGGTGAACATGAAGTCGATCCGGGCCTCCTCCAGGTAGCGCAGGAAGACCACGTTGTTGACGTGCCCGAAGGCGTCCATGTCGGACCAACGCAGCGGACAGGCGTAGATGTGGCGTGCCACGGGTGTTCTCCTCGATGTCCGGTGACCCGCCGGCGGGTGACGGCCGGTGGGCCGCGGCCCGGCAGGCCGCCCCCGGGGGCAGTCTGCCGGGCCGTTGTGACAGCTGGGTGTCAGCCTCGGGTCAGCTTCTTGTAGGTGGCCCGGTGCGGACGGGCCGCGTCGGCGCCCAGCCGCTCGATCTTGTTCTTCTCGTACGACTCGAAGTTGCCCTCGAACCAGAACCACTTGCTCTCGCCCTCGTAGGCGAGGATGTGGGTGGCCACCCGGTCCAGGAACCAGCGGTCGTGGGAGATGACCACGGCGCAGCCGGGGAACTCCAGCAGCGCGTTCTCCAGCGAGGAGAGGGTCTCGACGTCCAGGTCGTTGGTGGGCTCGTCGAGGAGCAGCAGGTTGCCGCCCTGCTTGAGGGTGAGCGCCAGGTTCAGGCGGTTGCGCTCACCGCCGGAGAGCACGCCGGCCGGCTTCTGCTGGTCCGGGCCCTTGAAGCCGAACGCCGAGACGTAGGCGCGGGACGGCATCTCGACCTGGCCGACGTTGATCCAGTCCAGGCCGTCGGAGACGACCTCCCAGAGCGTCTTCTTCGGGTCGATGTTGGCGCGGCTCTGGTCGACGTAGCTGATCTTGACGGTCTCGCCGACCTTGACGGTGCCGGAGTCCGGGGTCTCCATGTCCTGCAGCATCTTGAACAGCGTCGTCTTGCCGGCGCCGTTGGGGCCGATGATGCCGACGATGCCGTTGCGCGGCAGGGTGAAGCTCAGGTCGTCGATCAGGACCTTCTCGCCGAAGGCCTTGTTGAGGTTCTCGACCTCGATGACGATGCTGCCCAGACGCGGGCCCGGCGGGATCTGGATCTCCTCGAAGTCCAGCTTCCGCATCTTGTCGGCCTCGGCCGCCATCTCCTCGTAGCGGGCCAGACGCGCCTTGGACTTCGCCTGACGGCCCTTGGCGTTGGAGCGGACCCACTCCAGCTCCTCGCGGAGCCGCTTGGCGCGCTTGGCGTCCTTCTGGCCCTCGACCTTGAGGCGCGACTGCTTGCTCTCCAGGTAGGTGGAGTAGTTGCCCTCGTAGCCGATCGCGCGGCCGCGGTCGAGCTCCAGGATCCAGCCGGCCACGTTGTCCAGGAAGTACCGGTCGTGGGTGACGGCGACGACGGTGCCGGCGTACTTGGCCAGGTGCTGCTCCAGCCAGTTCACCGACTCGGCGTCCAGGTGGTTGGTGGGCTCGTCGAGCAGCAGCAGGTCGGGGGCCTCCAGCAGCAGCTTGCAGAGCGCCACGCGGCGCTTCTCGCCACCGGAGAGCTTGGTGACCGGCCAGTCGCCGGGCGGGCAGCCCAGCGCGTCCATGGCCTGCTCCAGCTGGGCTTCGAGGTCCCAGGCGTTGGCGTGGTCCAGGTCCTCCTGGAGCTTGCCCATCTCGTCGAGCAGCGCGTCCGAGTAGTCGGTGGCCATCAGCTCGGCGATCTCGTTGAAGCGGTTGAGCTTCCCCTTGATCTCCTTGACGCCGTCCTCGACGTTCTCCAGAACGGTCTTGGTCTCGTCGAGCGGCGGCTCCTGGAGCAGCATGCCGACGGTGAACCCGGGCGAGAGGAAGGCGTCGCCGTTGGACGGCTGCTCCAGGCCGGCCATCATCTTCAGCACGGTGGACTTACCCGCGCCGTTGGGGCCCACGACGCCGATCTTCGCCCCCGGGAGGAAGCTGAGCGTCACGTCGTCAAGGATGACCTTGTCTCCGTGCGCCTTGCGTACCTTGCGCATCGTGTAGATGTATTCCGCCACGTGAGATCGCTCCGGCGTCGTCGGGAGTAATTCGGCTTGCAGCCTTCCATTGTGCCGCACCCGGCCGAGAGCCCGAACCGCCAGCCTTGCCCCACTGGGGTATCCCGCCGGTATCCCGCCCCGGACGCCCGCGCCGGCCCCGGCCACCACCGCCCGGCGCGGCCCCGCCGGACGCACCGCGGCCCGGTTCCCCGCAGCGAGTGCGGGGAACCGGGCCGGGTGGTGGGCGCCCGCCCTGCCGGAGCAGGCCGGGCGCCCTTCACTGCGTTCAGTACTACTTCAGTACCGGTGCGGCGCTGCCTCAGGCGGCGCTGCGACCGTGGCGACCGCGGCGGCGCAGGACGAAGACCGCGGCACCGCCCGCCACGACCAGGCCACCGGCGACGGCGGCGAGGATCGGGGTGGCGTCGTTACCACCGGTGGCGGCCAGGCCGCCCGTGGTGCCGGGAGCCGGGCTGCTGGCGGCCGGGGCCGGGTGCGCCGAGGAGCTGGACGGAGCGGCGGTCGGCGTACCGGTACCGCTCGGGGTCGGCGTGGCCGTGGCCGTGGCGCTGGTGCCGGCCGACGGGGTGGCGGTCGGCGTGGTCACGCTGGTGACCTTGCAGTCCAGGATGCCCTTGAACTCCTTGGTGAAGCCGTTAGGGCCGGTCACCTTGATGTCGTAGGCGGTGTCCTCGTTGACCTGGACCAGCACGCTCTCCATCTTGCCGGGCTGGACGGTGACCGTCTTGCCCGGTGCGACGGTCACGGAGGCCGCCTCGTCGCCGCCGTTGGCGACGTTGACGCGGACACCGTTGGAGTCGCACTCGACCTGGGCGTTGCTGTCCAGCAGCGGGCCCTTGCCGGCCTTCCACGCGGCCTTGGCCGCGTCCACCACGCTGAGCTTGGTGGAGCCGGCCAGGATCATGGTCTGGCTGTGCTTCTCGGGGGTGTAGCCCTTGCTCAGGAAGACCCGGCCGTTGGGCACGACGGTCTCGGCCGAGGCCGTCACCGTGGCCGTGCCGTCCGGGGTGCCGGCCGGCACGTCCAGGAACAGCTGGGTGTCCTTGGCGACCGGGCCGGTCAGGCCGGTGACCGGCTTGCCGTCCTTGTCGACCAGCTTCGCCTTGTCCGCGGCGTCGCCGGAGAGCGCGAGCTTCACCTCGGAGGCACTGGTGTTGATGGTGAACGGACCGAGCTTGTTGCCCGGCTTGCCCGACACCGAGTCCGGCGTGAGGCTCAGCGAGGGCTTGGGCTCGGCCGCGATGCCCTTGTTGGCGTCGCTGACCAGGTAGTCGCGCAGCTTCTTGGCCTGCGCGTCGACCGGGGTGGCGTTCTTGCCGTCGGAGAACTTCCAGATCGCGGCCTGGGTGCCCGCGGCGGCGTCGTCGGCGGTGAGCTGACCGTCCTTGATGCCGGCCGCGTCGGCCAGCTTCTTGAGGTCGGTGACCTGCGGGTAGGAGTTCTCCAGGATCCAACGGATCTTGGCGGCGTCCTGAGCCTTCTCCTTGCGGCCGAGCGAGCTCGACTTCCAGTCCGACTCCTGGTACTCGACCCTGCTCTCGATGTTGACCGGGTGGTCGATGTCGATGCAGTACGTACGAAGCTCGCCGTTGGCCGTCTTGAGGGTGAACAGACCGCCCTGAACGGAGTGACCGCCCTCGATGGCGATCTCCTCGCTCTGCATGGTCGGCTGGATCACCGCCGTGACGCCCGCACCCGGTGCGTCGGCCGCAGCCGCCGCACCGGCTGCGAGCAGGCTCCCACCCAGCGCTACGCTGGTCGTGAGCATGACAGTGGTTATGCGCGGAAGACTCCGCCCCTGCCTCTGGAACATCTGGGATCCCTCCGGGCCGGGCCATGCCGATGGGCTGCCCGCCTTGCATTGCCGCGCCCCCTGTGGCGCCGCTGCACGTGTGTGAACCAGACGAATCCTATTGAGCCAGGGAGGCGCGCAAACCCCCATGCGAAATCAGGACGATTCCGTATCTGTATCGTTATCAATGCTCCCATCATCCACACAAGCTGACGATCAGCCAGAAACTCCCGATCTTTCACTTAACCGGTCCGGTGTTTGCACGCGCGGGCACAACAACCGTCTCGATCAACATATTTGTCGACAGTTGAGACCGGTCGACGGTCAGACCGAAGAAGCCAGGGCGTCACTCTCCGTTCCTCCGCCGTCCACCCGCGCCCCTACCCCGGCGACCTCCAACAGGGGTGCCACCGGCGGGCCGACCGCCGCCCTCCGCGCCTGCAGTGCGTCCGCGATCCAGCCCGGTACCGCCTCGCCCACGGACACCTCCCGGCCCTCCGCCGGCTCCGCCCGCGAGGCCGCACCCCATGTGAAGACGGCGGTGCCACGACTGAGGTCGTGCCCGACCGACCGGGCGTCGATCTCGACTCTGCTGCGCCGCGCCTCGCCGTCCATCCACTCCCGGACCCTCAACCGCCCGCTCACCACCACCGGATCACCCTTCGACAGCGAGCCGATCAGATGAGCGGCCAGCGCCCGCCAGGCCGTCACCGTCACCCACTGCGTCTCGCCGTCCACCCAGGCCTCCCGCAGCCGGTCGTACCGGCGCTCCGTCGACGCCAGCCGGAAGTTGGCCACCGCCACCCCGTCCGCCGTCCGCGTGCAGCTCACCTCGGTCGCGACATTGCCGATGACCGTCACCTGGGTCTCGTTCACAGAACACGCTCCGTTCTCCCGGATGCACCGTACGGAATCGACCGGCGCGAGTTGAGAGTGCGCTTCCCGGAAAATCCGCACCAGGCAGATCGGAAATCCTGTGGACAAGTCGGCCCTGTGGAAAACCGGTGTCACTCACAGGGGTGAATTTCGGCCCTTCCGGTCCTACTTTCGGCCTGGCTTCTACGGGGCCATGACAACAAACGCCCCGCTTCCCGCCGTACCCGCGCACCCCCAGGGGTGGCCTGCCCGGCCGTCCGCCCACGTCATCCGACCGAACGAACCCGAATACGGCCCCCCACCCGCGCCGAGACCGGTAGTTTCTCCGTGCCGAATCCATAACGGGTGGGGCGGCAGCCCCGTAACGACTGCACAACGTCCGGCGCCGAAGCGGGCCAGACCGCTGCACGCACGGCCGTCACCTGCGATTATCGGACCGCTCCACCGAAGCCGACACACCCGCGACGGTGTTGTTACACCCGGCCGAGGTTCTGGACACCCTTATCCTGTCCCCGACAGGGCAAGGCCCCGCCAACCCCCACCCCACCCTCAGGCACGGGGCCGGACAGCGGGCGCCCCGCGCGCTCGTCGCCCGATCCCGGCAACGGTCACGCCCATCAGGGCGCCGTCCGTCCCGCCCCCATAGCTCAGCGGATAGAGCACCCGCCTTCTAAGCGGTAGGTCGCAGGTTCGAATCCTGCTGGGGGCACCGCACCGAATTCCCGCAGGCCACGCCCTCGGCGAGGGCTTTGCCCGGCCGGACCGCCGGATAATCCCGTGTACCCAACGCGCATAGCCCGTGACAATGCGTGTCGTGGCAGGGGCGGAAACGACACCGGGGGAAACACCGGCACGAACCGGTCGTACGGCCCGAACGGAAACAACGGGCGAATCAGACAACACCCCCGGGGCCGCCGCGCCCCTCGCCTCCGGTGCCGATCCGGACGGCAGCTGCGGGCCGTCCCCGGCACCGCGAAGTCCCGCTCAGCGCCACTCAGCACCGCGAAGTCCCGCTCGGCTCCGCTCAACCCGGGCCGGCGGCCGCTCCGGGCAGCCCCGCCAGATAGGCGTCCAGCAGCGCCACCTGCCGCTCGGGCGGGAACTCCGCCGGGGCGAACAGCGCCTGCACCACGAGCCCCAGCGCGAAGGCCTGCGCCCCCGCGGCGAGCTGCTCGGCGGCCACGCCGTCCGGCAGCTCCCCCAGCCGCTGCGCGGCGGCCACCGACTCGGCCAGCAGCGCCCGCGCCCGCCCGTAGCGGGCCGCGTGCGCGGCGGCCAGCTCCGGGTCGGCCAGCGCGACGTCCCAGGAGCCGACCCAGATCCGGTTGCCGGCCGTGCCGGCCCCGTCCAGCGGAAGGATGTCGAGCAGAGCCGCCCGCAGCCTGGGCAGTCCGGCGGGCGGCGGCGGGCTGCCGTCCGCCGGGGCGGTCCGGCGCGGCCGCTGCTGGGAACGCCGGTCCAGTACGTCGAGGGCGTGTGCCACGAGCGCCCGCTTGTTGGGGAAGTAGTGCGTCAACAAACCGGTGGAGGCGCCCATTTCGGAGGCCACCGCACGCAGCGTCAGCCCCTCGAAGCCGCGCGAGGAGAGCACCCGCCAGACCGCCTCGGAGACGTCCTCGCGGCGGGCTTCATGGTCTCCCCGGGCTGGTGTCATAAGCGGTATGGTACCTACCAAACGTTTGTTATGCATGCCGGAACGGCCGGGCCGCGCCCCGCTCCCACACCCGGCCCCGCCCGAAAGGCCCGCCGATGTTCGCCGTCCCGCTCGCCGACCGTGCCGAACTGCGCCCTCTGGAACCGTGGCAGGCCACCGAGTTCCTGACCCACATGGACCGCGCCCGCGACCACATGAACCCGTGGATCACCTGGGCCCACCGCTCCACCGACCTGGCGTCGGCCCGCGCCACCCTGCAGGGCTACGCCGACCGGCAGGCCGCCGACGCCGGCCGGCTCTACGGCATCTGGCTGGACGGCACGCTGGTCGGCGGCACGATGTTCGTCTCCTTCGACGCCGTCGCCGGGGTCGCCGAGATCGGCGTCTGGACGGAGCCCGCCGGCGAGGGCCGGGGCCTGGTGGGCGCCGCCGTCCGCCACCTGGTCGACTACGCGTTCACCACCCGCGGCCTGCACCGCCTGGAGTGGCACACCAGCCCGACCAACCTCCGCAGCCGCTCGCTCGCGCAGCGGCTGGGCATGCGGCTGGACGGTGTCATGCGGGAGTCGTACCTGGTCAACGGCGTCCACCAGGACTCCGAGATCTGGTCGCTGCTCGCCCACGAGTGGCAGCCGACCGGCTGACGGCGGCGCACGGCGCGGGGCCCGGTGGACGGTCGTCCACCGGGCCCCGCGCCGCACCACTCCCGCGCCGCACCACTCCCACCCCGTACCGCTCCCGCTCAGGCGGCCAGTGCCTGCCCCTGCGCCGCCGGCTCGGGCACCGGGCGCGGGCGCAGCCGCAGGGCCAGGACGAGGACCAGCGCCATCACCCCGGCCGCCGAGAGGAACACCACGTCCACCGCGCCGATGAAGCTGTGCACCGCGTGCGTCCTGGCGGCGCCGGTCAGCCGGCCCACCGCACCGAGCGCGGTACCGGGCTCGCCGCTGTCGAAGACCCGGGCCAGCACGGTACCGAAGAGCGCGGCGCCCAGCGCGCTGCCGAGCGTCTGGAAGAACCGGACACCGGTGGTGGCGACACCCAGCTGGTGGGCCGGGGCGGCCTCCTGGACGACGGTGATGAGGCGGCCGATCAACTGGCCGAGGCCGAGGCCCAGCAGGACGAGCTCGGCCCGCACCAGCCAGAGCGAGGTCTCCGGGCCGCTCAGCCCGAGCAGCAGCAGGGCGACCGTGGCGCAGGCGGCGCCGGAGGCCAGGATCGCCCGGACCGACCAGCCCCGTGCGGCGAACCGGTTGGCCGCGAGACCGACCGCCGTCATGCCGAGCGCCATCGGGATCAGATAGAGGCTGGCGGAGGTCGCGGCGACCCCGCGGGCCACCTGCAGGTACAGCATCACGTACATGATCGCGCCCATCAGGCCCATTCCGACCAGCCCCTGCACCGCGAAGCCGATCCGGATCTCCGGGATGCGGAACAGCGAGAGCGGCAGGACCGGCTCGGCGGCGGTGGCCTGGCGCCACAGGAAGAGGCCGAGGGCCGCGAGGGTGGCGGCGGCCAGACCGAGGATCTCCGGCGACGTCCAGGCGTAGGTCTTGCCGCCCCACTCGGTCACCAGCAGTAGCCCGGTGGCGAACGCGGCCGCCAGGGCGGCGCCCGGGAAGTCCAGGCCGCGCCGGCCGGCCGAACGCGGAAGCTTGAGCACGAGCGCGGAGCCGACCAGGACGAGCAGGCCGAGCGGCAGGTTGATGTAGAAGATCCAGCGCCAGTCGAGGTGGTCCGCCAGGAGCGCGCCGATCAGCGGGCCCACGGCCATGCCCGCGCCGCCCACGATGCCGCCGACGCCGCCACCGCCGCCCTTGGCGTCGTCCGGGTCCTTGAGCTGCGCCATCACCACCATCGTCACGCTCATCAGCCCGCCGCCGCCGATGCCCTGGACCGCCCGGAAGGCGATCAGCTCGGTCATCGACTGGGCCGCTCCGCAGAGCGCCGAGCCGAGCAGGAAGACGCCGACCGCCCCCAGCAGTGCCCGCTTGGCACCGTAGAGGTCGCAGAGCTTGCCGTAGAGCGGCAGCAGCGCCGTCGCCGCCAGGGCGAAGGCACTCACCAGCCAGGGCAGTCGGTCGACGCCGTGGACGGGGTCGAGGTCCTGGACGATCGGCACGGTGGCGGCCGACACGATGTTCATGTCGAGCACCGCCAGGACGATCGTGATCAGGCAGAGCAGCATGCCCAGCTTGCGCTGGGGCTCCGTCATCAGAGCTGCTGCCGGCGCGGTGGCGGCCATGGGAAGTCCCCCCGGGGATCGCGGAATTCGGGCATTCGGCTACGGACCGGACCGCACCGGACAGGTGCGGCTCGGCGGCACGCCCTCACCATGGCAGGTATTTTTGACCCGGTCAATTGTTTGCTGGAGTCAATGGTTCGCCGCAGTCCATCATTAAGCCCGGTCAATCTTTGATCCTGGTACAGTCATGCCATGGCAGAGCGCAGCACGACCACCGGGCCCGAGGCAGTGGAGGCGGCCGCGGACGCGGCACTGAGCCTGCGCGAGCGCAAGAAGCGCCAGACGGCCCGTCGGATCTGGCACAGCGCGATCGCCCTCTTCGCCGAGCGCGGCTTCGACGAGGTGTCGGTCGCCGAGATCGCCGCCGCGGCCGACGTCTCGAAGATGACCGTCTTCAACTACTTCCCGTCCAAGGAAGACCTGGTCATGAGCCCGATGGAGCGGCACACCGGCGAGGCCGCCGAGGCGGTCCGCGACCGTGCCCCGGGCGTCTCGGCGGTGGCCGCGCTGCGCGCCGGGTTCGCGGCGGGCCTGGAGCGGTTCGACCCGGCCACCGGTCTGAGCGACGACCGCTTCGTGCTCGACGTGATCCGCCTGATCCACCGGACACCGGCACTGACCCTGCGCGCGACCACCGCGTGGGGCCGGGCGGCGAACGAGCTGCTCGCCGCCGAGCTGCTCGCCCAGGACCCGGCCGGCGACCGGCTCCGGGCCCAGGTCGCGGCCGCCCAGCTGATGAGCGTCCGGCTGGCGCTGACCAACGAGAACCACCGCCGGATGCTGGCCGGCGAACGGGCCGCCGACGTGCTGCCGGAGGCCCTGGAGAACGCCCGGCGCAGCTTCGACCTGGCCGAGCACGGCCTCGGCGACTACGGCACCCGGCCCGCCTGACCGTTCGCCGCCCGGCGGCGGACGGTCCGCCCGACAGGGCCGCGGCCGCGCCTGAGAGAGTGTCCGCACCACGAACTCCGGAGGTGCGCATGGACCAGCCGCTGCTCACGCGGGACCGCTCCCCGCTGCCCACCCACGTCGACGGCCTCCACGCCTACACCGGCGAGGACGGCGTCGCGGTGCTGGAGTTCGCCCGGCCGCACCGGCGCAACGCCGTCACCCTGGCGATCTGGCAGGCCCTGCCGAAGGTCCTGCTCCGGCTCGCCGAGCAGCCCGGTCTGCGGGCCCTGCTGGTCACCGGCGCGGGCGGCACCTTCAGCGCCGGCGCGGACATCGCCGAACTGTCCGGGATCTACGCCGACCCGGACCGCGCCGACGACTACCACGCCGTCAACGTCGCGGCCGAGGAGGCGCTGGCGGACTTCCCGCATCCGACCGTCGCGGTGGTGCACGGCGCCTGCGTCGGCGGCGGCTGTCAGCTGGCCGTCGCCTGCGACCTGCGGTTCGTCGCCGAGGACGCCCGGCTGGGCATCACCCCGGCCAAGCTCGGGGTGGTCTACCCGGCGGTGCCGACCCTTCGGCTGGCCCGGCTGGTGGGCCCGTCGCGGGCCAAGTACCTGCTCTTCTCCGGCGAGTTGGTGACCGGCCGGGAGTGCCTCACGCTCGGTCTCGCCGACCGGGTCCTGCCGGGCGCCGAACTCGACGCCGGGGCGCTGGAGTTCGCCCGGCTGCTGACCACCCGCTCGTCGCAGACCATCGGCGCGGTCAAGGCCGCGCTGGCCGTCCCGCCGGAGCGGGCCGCCGAGGCGCTGCACCCCTGGGAGCGCCGCTCCCGGCAGGCCCCGGACGTCCGCGAGGGTCTCGCCGCCTTCCTGGAGGGCCGGCCGCCCCGGTTCTGACCGGCCCGGGCCGGACGGACGCACGGGCGCACCCGCCGGTCGCGCCGCCCGGCCCCGCCGCACTCAGCGGATCGGCATCCCCGAGATCGCCCGGGCGATCACCAGCCGCTGGATCTCGCTGGTGCCCTCGAAGATCGAGTAGATCGCGCTGTCCCGGTGCATCCGCTCGACCGGGTACTCGCGGGTGAAGCCGTTGCCGCCGAGGATCTGCATCGCCTGCGCGGTGACCCACTTGGCGGTCTCGCCCGCGTAGAGCTTGGACATCGAGCCCTCGGCGGCGGTGAACGGCTGGTTGTTCGCCGCCATCCAGGAGGCCCGCCAGACCAGCAGCCGGGCGGCGTCGATCCGGGTCTTCATGTCCGCCAGCTGGAAGGCCACGCCCTGGTTGTCGATGATCGGGCGGCCGAACTGCACCCGGGTCTTCGCGTAGTCCAGCGCCACCTCGTACGCGGCGCGGGCGATGCCGATCGCCTGCGCCCCGACGGCCGGCCGGGAGGCCTCGAAGGTGGCCATCGCCGCGTTGCCCCGGCCGCCGCCGCGCTTGGCCCCCTCGCGGGCCCGGGCCAGCCGCTCGTCCAGCTTCTCCTTGCCACCGAGCAGGCAGTGCCCCGGCAGTCGGACGCCGTCCAGGACCACCTCGGCGGTGTGCGAGGCGCGGATGCCGTGCTTCTTGAACTTCTGGCCCTGGCTCAGCCCGGGCGTGCCCGGCGGCACCACGAAGGACGCCTGGCCGCGCGCTCCGAGCGCCGGGTCGACGGCGGCCACCACCACGTGGACGGCGGCGATCCCGCCGTTGGTCGCCCAGGTCTTGGTGCCGTTCAGCACCCACTCGTCCTTGGCCTCGTCGTAGACGGCCCGGGTGCGCAGCGCGGACACGTCGGAGCCGGCGTCCGGCTCGGAGGAGCAGAAGGCGGCCACCTTGAGGTCGTCCGGGGTGCCGAACATCTGCGGCGCCCAGGTGCCGATCTGCTCGTCGGTGCCGTTGGCGAGCACGGCGACGGCGGCCAGCGTCGTGCCGACGATCGAGAGGCCGATGCCCGCGTCGCCCCAGAACAGCTCCTCCATGGCGATCGGGATGCCGACGCCGGAGGGGTCGAAGTACTGCTGGGCGTAGAAGTCCAGGGAGTAGATCCCCAGCTTGGCGGCCTCCTGGATGACCGGCCAGGGGGTCTCCTCGCGCTCGTCCCACTCGGCCGCGGCGGGGCGCATCACGTCGGCGGCGAAGCCGTGCAGCCAGTCGCGTACGGCGAGCTGGTCCGCACCCGGGTCCAGCGAGAACGTGCTCATGATGCCTCCGGTCGAAGGGGCCCCTCGCCGCCCGGCGGGGCGGCGGACGCAAGGCGGGGCAGTGGGGGTGTCGGACAGGTGTTACCGGGGGTAACATCGCGGGGAGTCTGCTACTCATAGGTAGGAATGTCAACGCCCCGGGGCCGTCGACGCCCCCGCCGGGCAGCTCCGCGGCACGCCTGCCCCGCGCCACGCCCCCGTACGCCCCCGACCGCTCCACCCGACCGCTCCACCCGACCGCCCGCACCGCGCCCGCACCACCCCGCAGCCGCAACCCCCGTCGGCCAGACCCGCCAGGAGACCTCATGCCGCCCTCCGACGCACCCCGCCGGGAGCAGCTGCTCAACGCCGCCGACCGGGTGGTCCAGCGGGAGGGCCCGGGCGCCAGCATGAACGCCATCGCGGCCGAGGCCGGGATCACCAAGCCGATCCTCTACCGCCACTTCGGCGACCGGAACGGCCTGATCCGGGCACTGACCGAACGCCACACCAGCGGCCTGCTGGCCGCCGTACGGGCCGCGCTGAGCGAACCGCTGGAGCGCCGCGACCGCGTCGAGCACGTGCTGGACACCTACCTCGCGGGGATCGAGGCCCGCCCGCAGGTCTACCGGCTGCTCACCCACCCCGAGCCCGGCGACCCGTCCGGCGTCGGCAACGCGCTCGCCCCGGCGCTGCGGCAGATCGCCCAGGAGATCACCCGGGCCGTGCAGAGCCAGGTGGACCTCGGGGCCGACCGGGAACTCCTCGCGGAGGCCTGGGGCCGGGGGATCACCGGCATGGTGCTGGCCGCCGGGGACTGGTGGCTGGAGTCCAGACCGTGCTCGCGCACCCGGATGGTGCAGGCGCTCGCCGACCTCCTCTGGGGCCGGCTGGCCGCCGCCGCCGACCTGCCGACCGCCGCCCTGCCGGCTCCGGCGCAGGACCCGTCGTCGGGCTGAACTCTTGTGCTGTGCATGCCAGTTCGGGCATCATCGGGCCCCGCCCCCCCACGCTCCGCGAGATCCCGCGAGGTACCGATGCGCTTGCGCCGCACCGCCGTTGCCCTCCTACTCGCCGCCACCGCCGGCCTGGCCGCCCCCACCCCCGCCCTGGCCGCGTCGCCGGACGCCTCCCGGTCACCGGCCCCGTTCCGGGCCGGGTTCCCCACCGGCACCGCCACCGCGCCGGACGGCACCACCGACCTCACCGACGCCACCGGCCGCCGGCTGCGGCTCCGCGGCTTCAACCTCGACAAGTACGCCGAGGCCACCGAGCAGGACGTCGCGTCCCTGGCCGCCCAGGGCTTCACCCTGGTCCGGGTGGCCGTCTCCTGGACCAGGCTGGAGCCCGTCCGCGGGCACCTCGACCCGACCGAACTGCACCGCGTGCAGCGGGTGCTGGACTGGGCCGACCGCTACGGCGTGCTGGCCCTGGTCGACTTCCACCAGGACGTCTACGGGCCCAAGTTCGGCGGCGGGGACCGCGGCGTCCCGCTCTGGGCCACCCGCGACGACGGCCTGCCGTTCACCCCGGACCCGGACGACTGGTTCGCCGGCTACTTCCAGCCCGCCGTCCAGGCGGCCTTCCGCCACCTCTACGACGACCCCGACCTGCGCGCCTGGCAGGCCGACTTCTACACCCGGCTGGCCCGCGAACTGCGCGGCCACCGCTCGCTGCTGGGCTACGACCTGTTCAACGAGCCGTTCGGCCCGGTGGACGGCGACCCGACCGACCCGGCCGTGCTCGCCGCCTCCTCCGCCGCCCTCGAAGAGGGCCGGCTCGCCGACATGTACCGCCGGCTGATCCGGGCCGTGCGCCGCGTGGACTCCCGCGCCTGGCTGTTCGTCGAGCCGACGGTACTGGTCGGCCAGGGCGTCCCCACCCGGCTGCCCGGCTTCGGCGACCCGCGCCCCGGCGCGCCCCGGCTCGGCTACGCGCCGCACTTCTACGACACCACGGTCGAGGGCGGCGCCGACTGGGACCCCTCCGGCGGCTTCGTCGAGAACTACACCGCCGCGATCACCGCCTACCCCGCCGCCCACCGCCTGCCGGTCCTGGTGGGCGAGTGGGGGCCGCCGGACGCGCGGACCCCGGGCAACTCCCAGCTGGTCCGCCGCCAGGTCGCCGCCATGGACGGCTTCGCCGCCGGCTGGACGATGTGGTACTGGTGCCGGGGCAACGGCGGCTACTGCGCGTTCGATCCGGCCGGCCGGCCCGCCCCCGGCGACGAGCCGGTCTTCGGCCCCTACCCGGCGGCGGTCGCCGGGACGGCCGTGCGCACCGGCGCCGCGGCGGGCGGGCACCTGGTGCGCTGGAACGCCGACGGCAGCGGCCGGACCACCGACCTGGTGCTGCCCGCCGCCGCCTTCCCGGCCGGTGCGCGGATCACCGTCACGCCGGCGGCCCGGGTCGAGGTCGACCAGCCGGCCGGCGGCCGGGCCGGCACCGCCCGGATCCGCCTGCCGCACACCCGCCCGGGCACCCCGGTCACGGTGACCGTCACGCCCCGCTGAGGCCCGGTGGCCCGCCCCGACCACGAGAACCCGGGACCACGGGACGGGCCACCGCGCGAGGCCCGGCACCGGGCTCCTACCGGGCTCGAACCGGCTCAGGCCAGACCGCGGCGGGCCAGCAGCGGCCCGGTCCGCGGGTCACGCCCGACCACCGCCCGGAAGGAGTCCAGCGGGTCCCGGCTGTCCCCGCGCGCGAGCAGCTCCCGGCGGAACACCTCGCCGCTCTCCCGCACCCCGCGGCCGTTCCCCTCGAACCAGTCCACCGTCTCCGCGTCCAGCACCTCGGACCAGATGTACGCGTAGTACCCCGCGCTGTACCCGCCGGCGAAGATGTGCGAGAAGTACGCCGTCCGGTAGCGCGGCGGGATCGCCGCCACCGCGAGCCCGGCCTTCGCCAGCGCCTGCGCCTCGAACTCCTCGGCGTCCGCGATCTCCTGGCCCGGCGCCACGGTGTGCCAGGCCAGGTCCAGCAGGGCCGCCGCCAGGTACTCCACGGTCCGGAACCCCTGCCCGAAGCCGTCGGCCGCCGCCATCCGCTCGACCAGCTCGGCCGGCAGCGGCTCGCCGGTCACGTGGTGCTTCGCGTAGTTGGCCAGCACCTCGGGCCGGACCATCCACATCTCGTTGACCTGCGAGGGGAACTCCACGAAGTCCCGCGGCACGTCCGTCCCGGCGAAGTACGGGTAGCGCACGTCCGAGAAGAGCCCGTGCAACGCGTGGCCGAACTCGTGGAACAGCGTGCGCACCTCGTCCCAGGAGAGCAGCACCGGCTCGCCCGGGGCCGGGCGGGGCACGTTCAGGTTGTTCATCACCACCGGCCGCCGGCCCAGCAGCCGCGACTGGGTGACCAGTTCGTCCATCCAGGCGCCGCCGCGCTTGGACGCCCGGGCGTGGAAGTCCGCGAGGAAGAGGCCGAGCGAGCCGCCGTCCTCCTCGAACACCTCGAAGACCCGCACGTCCGGGTGGTACGCCGGGAGGTCCGGCCGCTCGGTGAAGGTCACCCCGTAGGCCAGGTTCGCGGCGAAGAAGACCCCGTCGCGCAGCACCCGCTCCAGCTCCAGGTACGGGCGCAGCGCGGCCGCGTCCACCTGGTAGGAGGACTGCCGGACCAGCTCCGAGTAGTACGCCCAGTCGTGCGCGGCGATCTCCTGGACGCCGTCGACGGCCGCCGCCGCGGCCAGCTCGACCGCCTCCCGCCGCGCGTTGGCCACCGCCGGCGGCACCAGCCGGGTCAGCAGCGCGTCGACCGCCTCGACGGTGCCGGCCGTCTCGTCCGCCACCACGTGGGCCGCGTGCGTGTCGTACCCCAGCAGCCGGGCCCGCTCGGCGCGCAGCGCGGACATCCGGATCGCCAGCGGGCCGTTGGCGTCGGCCGCCCGGCCCAGCGAGGCCGCCAGCAGGCGTTCGCGCACCGAGCGGTCGGTGAGGAAGGCCAGCTCGGTCTGGTTGGAGAAGTTCTTCAGGTTCAGCACGTACTTGCCCTCGTGGCCGAGCGCCCGGGCGTTCGCGGCCGCGCCGGCGATCGCGTCCGGCGAGAGCCCGGCCAGTTCGGCCGCGGAGTCCAGCACCAGCGCCCGCGCCTTCGAGTCCGCCGACACGTTGCGGCGGAACGCCGAGGCGCCGGCGGCCAGTTCGGCGTTCAGCCCGCGCAGCCGCCGCTGGTCGGCGGCGCCGAGCCGGGCGCCGGCCCGGACGAAGGCGGTGTGCCGGCGCTCCAGCAGCCGCCGCGACTCCGCGTCCAGGCCGAGCCCGTCCCGTCGCCCGTGCAGCTCCTCGATCCGGGCGAACAGCGCGGCGTCCAGGTGGATCGCGTCCCGGTGGGCCGCCAGCCTCGGGCTGATCTCGGTGTCCAGCCGGTCCACGCCCGGGGTGGTGTCCGAGGAGACCTGGTTGTCGAAGACCGCCCGGACCCGCTTCAGCAGCGCACCCGAGCGCTCCAGCGCGATCAGGGTGTTGTCGAAGGTCGGCGGCTCCGGGTTGGCGGCGATCTCGGCGATCTCGGCGAGCTGCTCGGCCATCCCGCGCTCGAACGCGGGCAGGTAGTGCTCCTCCCGGATCTCGGCGAAAGGAGGCAGTTCGTAGACCAGGGCGCTGGGCTTGAAGAACGGGTTCTCGGTCATTTCGCCGACCCTACGCCGTGGCAACGGCCGGGCACACGCGTCCGGCCCGGCGGGCGGCGCACCGTCGGCGCACGGGCGCACGGATCGGCACGCGCGCCTGCGCCGGTTGTCGTACCCACCGGTTACCGTCGAGGTCCGCAGCCCGTACGCCCGAGAGGAGGAGCCCCCGTGGCACCCCGGATCGCCCTCGTCCCCGACCCGCACGGCCCCGGCGGCCGGCTGCTGCCCCTCGACGACGCCGGGGCCCCGCTCGGGCCGCCCGCCGCCGTGGCGGACCTCGCGGCCGCCGTCGCCGAGCGGGAGGCCGCCGAGCACCCGCGCTGGGTCTGGGCGGCCGCCGACAGCGCCTACGCGCCGCTGCTCCCCCGGCTGCCCGACCGGCTCTCCCGCTGCCACGACCTCCGGCTGACCGAGGCCCTGCTGCTGGCGTACGAGGGCCGGTTCGGCGCGCCCCGCTCGCTCGGCGCCGCCTGGGCCCGGCTGAACGGGCGGCCCGTCCCGGCCGACCTGCCCGAGCCCGGCTCCGCCGACTCCGGGGACGGCCAGGACACCCTGTTCGCCCCCGACCGGCTGCAACTCCCGCCCGGGGCCGACGCGCTGGCCGCCGTGGCGGCCGTCCACGCCGAGCAGCAGCGCCGGCTCGCCGCGATCGCCGAGCCGGGTGACCGCGCCCGGTTCCGGCTGCTGGTCGCCGCCGAGTCGGCCGGCGCGCTGGTGGCCGCCGAGATGGCGCACGACGGCCTGCCCTGGCGCACCGACGTCCACGACCGGCTGCTCACCGAGCTGCTCGGCCCCCGTCCGACCGTCCCCGGCACCCAGCCCAGGCTGCTCGCCGAGCTGGCCGTCGAGCTCCAGGAGGCCCTCGGCGGCCGGCCGTTCAACCCCGACTCGCACAGCCAGGTGCTGCGCGCCTTCGCCGACCGGGGCGTCCAGCTCGGCTCCACCCGCTCCTGGGAGCTGAAGGCGGTGGACCACCCGGCCGCCGCGCTGATGATCCGTTACAAGGAGCTCTCCCGGATCCACGCCGCGCACGGCTGGGCCTGGCAGGACGCCTGGGCCCGCGGCGGCCGGTTCCGCCCCGAGTACGTGGTCGGCGGCGTGGTCTCGGGCCGCTGGGCCAGCCGGGGCGGCGGCGCGCTGCAGATCCCGCGCATCCTGCGCCGCGCCGTGGTGGCCGATCCGGGCTGGCTGCTGGTCGTCGCCGACGCCGCCCAGTTGGAGCCCCGCGTCCTGGCCGCGCTCTCCCAGGACGCCGGCCTGGCCCGCACCGCCGCCGGCGGGGACCTCTACGAGGCACTGGCCGCCTCCGCCTTCCAGGGGGACCGCGACAAGGCCAAGCTCGGTCTGCTCGGCGCCATGTACGGCCAGACCAGCGGGGACATCGGCGTGCTCCTCGCCACCCTGCGCCGGCGCTACCCGGCCGCGATGGGCTACGTCGAGGCGGCCGCCCGGACCGGCGAGGACGGCGGTGTGGTCGCCTCCCGGCTCGGCCGGGCCTGCCCACCGCCCTCGGCCGACTGGCTCGACCTCACCGAGGCGCCGGAGACGGCCGGGGAGGCCGGCGGCCGCTCGGCGAGGGCCCGGGGCCGCTTCACCCGCAACTTCGTGATCCAGGCCAGTGCGGCCGACTGGGCGCTCGCCCTGCTCGCGGCGTTGCGCCGCCGGCTGAACGCGCTGCCCGCCACCGGCCCGGACGACCGGCCGCACCTGGTGTTCTTCCAGCACGACGAGGTGGTGGTGCACACCCCGGCGAACCTCGCCGACGAGGTGGCCGCCGCCGTCGCCGAGTCCGCCGACGAGGCCCGCCGGCTGGTCTTCGGGGACACCCCGGTCCGGTTCCCGCTCACCACCGCCGTGGTGGACTGCTACGCCGACGCCAAGTAGCCGGGGCCGGCCCGCGCGCCCAGGACCGGCCGCGCACCGGCGCCGGCCGCGCAGGCCGCCCGCTACAGCTTGCGGAACGCCCGCGCCTCCTCGGCCGCCGCGGCCACCTCGGTGACGCCCGCCCCGGTGGAGGCCGTCACCGCGGCCGCGACCGCGCCCTCCACGAACGGGGCGTCCACCAGCACCACCCCGGGCCGCGGCTCGTCCTCCAGCAGCGTGACGGCGGTCAGCACCGAGCTGCCGAGGTCGGCCAGCACCACCACGCCCGCTCCGCCGTCCGCCTCCGTGACGGCCCGGGCGATCAGGTCGTAGCTGGTCCCGAGCCCGCCGTCCTCCGTCCCGGCCGCCACCACCACCCGCACCGCACCGGAGGCGAGTTCCGCCAGCAGCTCCCGCAGCCCGGCGGCGAGCTGTGCGCTGTGCGAGACCAGGACGATGCCCACGTAGTCGCTCATACCGCCGACCCTACGACCGCCCCGGCGCTCCGCGGGAGGGGGCCGGCCGGCCCCGCGTGTCGTACCGCGGGCCGCCCGGGGGCGTGTCGCACCCCGTGCCGGGCACCCCCGTCTGGCGTAGCGTCGGGTCAGCACCGTCTGCCGAGGGAGCGAAGCGCTGTGAAGAAGCTGATCAACACCCCGGAGAGCGTCCTGGAGGACGCCCTGGCCGGAATCGCCGCCGCCCACCGGGAGTTGACGGTGGACATCGCGCATCGGGTGATCACCCGCGCGGTCCGCCCGGCGGCGTCGAAGGTCGCCCTGGTCTCCGGCGGCGGCTCCGGCCACGAACCGCTGCACGGCGGGTTCGTCGGCCCGGGGATGCTGGACGCCGCCTGCCCCGGCGAGGTCTTCACCTCCCCGGTGCCGGACCAGATGCTGGCCGCCGCCAAGGCCGTCGACTCCGGCGCCGGGGTGGTCTTCGTCGTCAAGAACTACACCGGCGACGTGATGAACTTCGCGCTGGCCGCCGAGCTCGCCACCGAGGAGGGCATCGAGGTCCGCACGGTGCTGGTCGACGACGACGTCGCGGTCGAGGACTCGACCTGGACGGCCGGCCGCCGGGGCACCGGCGCGACGGTGCTGGTGGAGAAGATCGCCGGCGCGCTGGCCGAGCGCGGCGCCGCGCTGGAGGAGGTCACCGCCATGGGCGCCCGGGTCAACGCGGCCTCCCGGTCGTTCGCGATCGCGCTGACCGCCGCGACCACCCCGGCCGCCGGCAAGCCCGGCTTCGACCTGCCGGAGGACGAGATCGAGGTCGGCGTCGGCATCCACGGCGAGCCCGGCCGCCGCCGCGAGAAGCTCCGTCCGGCCCGTGAGCTCGCCGCCGAGGTGGTGGAGACCGTGCTCGCCGACCACCACCTGAGCGCCGGCGACGAGGTGATCGCCCTGCTGAACGGCCTCGGCGGCACCCCGCTGCTGGAGCTGTACGTCGTCTTCGGCGAGGTCGCCGCCCGGCTCGCCGAGCGCGGCATCACGGTGGCCCGCAGCCTGGTCGGGAACTACGTGACCAGCCTGGACATGGCGGGCTTCTCACTCACCCTGACCAAGGCCGACGCCCGGTTCCTGGAGCTCTGGGACGCCCCGGTGGACACCCCCGCCCTCAAGCGGGCCTGACGGAGGAGGGACGGTCATGGACTTCGACACCGCACTGGCCGAGGCCTGGGTCCGCGCGATCGCGGCCGCGGTCGACGAGGAACAGGGGCGGCTCACCGAGCTGGACTCCGCGATCGGCGACGGCGACCACGGCAGCAACCTGCGGCGCGGCTTCACCGCCGTGCTCACCGCACTGGACTCGCTCGCCCCCGACAGCCCGGGGGCGGTCCTGAGCAAAACGGGCAGCACGCTGATCTCCAAGGTCGGCGGTGCCTCCGGCCCGCTGTACGGCAAGGCCTTCCGCGCGCTGGGCGCCGCACTGCCCGGGCCGGCCGACCCGGTCGCCTTCGGCGAGGCGCTGGCCGAGGGGCTGCGGGCGGTCCAGGCCCTCGGCAAGGCGGAGCCGGGCGACAAGACCATCGTCGACGCCTACACCCCGGCGCTGGCCGCGTACGCCGAGGCGGTGGCGGCCGGCGCCGACCTGCCGCGGGCCGTCGGGGCCGCGGCGGACGCGGCCGAGCAGGGCGCGCTGGCCACCGTGCCGCTCCAGGCCCGCAAGGGCCGCGCCTCCTACCTGGGCCCGCGCAGCGTCGGCCACCAGGACCCGGGCGCCACCTCCACCGCCCTGCTCTTCCGCGCCCTGGCGGAGGTGGTCGGCGCGGAGTAGCCCCGGAGCGGCTCCGGCCCTACCGGTCCGTCCGGGAGATCAGCAGGAGCAGCGCGTCGTCGCGCAGCTCCCCGCCGGTGTGCTCCAGCAGGTCGGCGTAGACCCGGCCGACCGCCGCCTCCAGCTCCGTCGCGGAGCGGGCCGCGCCCCGGACCAGCGGGCCGACCCGCTCCGCCAGCGGGTAGAAGTCGCCGTGCTCGCGGTGCCGGGCCTCGATCACGCCGTCGGTGCAGAGCACCAGCACGTCGTCGGGCCCGAACGGCTGTTCCCAGGTGGTCGGCTCGCCGACGGCCAGCCGGCCCAGCCCGAGCGGCACCCACGGGTCGGGCGCGTGCAGCACGTGCGCGCCGCCGTCGTGGTCCACCCGGATCGGCGGGACATGCCCGTACTGCAGCAGCTGCATCACGCCCGGCACCCGGAACTCGGCGAACAGCGCGGTGGTGAACTCCCCGTCCGGGGCGTGCCGCTCGACGCTGGCCTCGATCCGCGCCGCGACCCCGCGCAGCCCGGCCTCGTCGTAGGCCGCCTCCCGGAACGAGCCGAGCACCACGGCGGCGGTCTGCACCGCGCCGAGCCCCTTGCCGCGGACGTCGCCGACCGCCACCCGGGTGCCGTGCGGGGTCTCCAGCACGGAGTAGAGGTCCCCGCCGATCCGGGAGGCGTCGGCGGCGGACACGTACCGCACGGCCAGGTGCAGCGGACCGACCACCGGTCCGGGCAGCCGCAGCAGCGCGCGCTGGGCGGCCTCCGCGACGGAGCTGACGGCCGCGAAGGCGGCGGCCCGCCGCATGCGGATCTTGGCCACCCAGGCGGAGAACACGGTGAGCAGCAGATAGCTGACCATCGCGCCGTAGAGGAAGCGCTCGTCGTTGACGTTGTCGACCTCGTCGTAGTGGCTGAGGCCGAAGACCGCGAACAGGCCGAGCAGGCAGACCATCAGCAGTTCGAGCGGCCGCAGGGTGAGCGCGGCGATGGTGGGGACGACCGTCATCAGCGGGGCGAGGTAGCGGTCCTTGCCGGAGAACAGGTCGGCCAGCCCGACCAGGACGATCGCGATCAGCGCGGGGCTCGCCCGGCGCCAGAGCGGTACGTCCTGGAGGTCGGCCGCCAGCAGCGCGCCGCGCCGCCGCTCCGGCGGCAGTCCCGTGGCGGTGGGGGCCGCGGGCGATTGGGCTCGGCGGATCGGGAACACCTCTCGAACATAACGGACGCTCATCGTCCGCACCCCCCGGGAGGCGGCCGCCCCGGACGCGCCCGCCGCGCGGCGCGGATTCGGGCGCAGCGTGTCCGGGCGCATACGCTCTGCTGTCGGACCGCGTCCCCGATGCGATCCGCACCACACCACCCCCTTCAGGGAATACCCCGCCGGGGTATGGTGTCATCAAGAGTGGGAGCCCGGGCGCACGCCCGCGGCCGAACAGACCTCCCGGAGGCCCCGATGTCCAGCACCATCACCTACACCGTGACCGGCATGAGCTGCGGCCACTGCGAGAGCTCGGTCAGCAAGGAGCTCACCGCGCTGGCCGGCGTCACCCAGGTGGCGGCCGACGCCAAGGCCGGCACCGTGACGGTCTCCTCCGCCGCCCCGCTCGACGACGACCAGGTCCGCGCGGCCGTCGACGAGGCCGGCTACGAGCTGGTCGGCCGGTCCGTCTGAGCCCCGCGGCGCGGCGGGGGCCGCTCGCCCCGGCCCCCGCCGTACGCCCTCCCCAAGGAGCTGATCAGCATGAGCACCGCCACCCCGGCCACCACCGCCGCCGGCCCGAGCGGCCCGCGTGACCAGGACGGCACCGCCCCGGTACGCGACCGCGTCGAGCTGTCGATCGGCGGGATGACCTGCGCAGCGTGCGCGGCCCGGATCGAGAAGAAGCTCAACCGGATGGAGGGCGTCGAGGCCACGGTCAACTACGCGACCGAGAAGGCCCGGATCGACTTCGGACCGGCGGTGAGCGTCGCCGACCTCATCAGCACCGTCGAGAACACCGGCTACACCGCCGAGCTCCCCGCACCGCCGGCCGTCGAACCGGCCGCCGCGCCCGCCGGGCCGGCCCCCGCGACGGCGGAACCCGCGGCCGACCCGCTGCTGGACCGGCTGCTGATCAGCGCCGTCCTCAGCGTGCCGGTGGTCATGCTGTCGATGATCCCGTCCCTGCAGTTCGCCAACTGGCAGTGGCTGGCCTTCGCCCTCACCGGCCCGGTCGTCGTCTACGGCGGGCTGCCGTTCCACCGGGCCGCCTGGACCAACCTGAAGCACGGCGCCGCGACCATGGACACCCTGGTCTCGCTCGGCACGCTGGCCGCCTTCGGCTGGTCGTGCTGGGCCCTGTTCTGGGGCCGGGCCGGGATGCCGGGCATGCGCCACGAGTTCTCGCTGTCGATCGGCGCCACCGACGCCTCCTCCACCCTGTACCTGGAGACGGCCGCCGCGGTCACCGTGCTGATCCTCTTCGGCCGCTACCTGGAGGCCCGCTCCAAGCGCCGCGCCGGCGCCGCGCTGCACGCCCTGCTCGGGCTGGGTGCCAAGGACGTGGCGGTGCTGCGCGGCGGCGTCGAGGTCCGGCTGCCGGTGGACCGGCTGACCCCCGGGATGCGGTTCGTGGTGCGTCCGGGGGAGAAGATCGCGACGGACGGCACCGTGGTCGAGGGCTCCTCCGCGGTGGACACCTCGATGCTCACCGGCGAGTCCGTCCCGGTCGAGGTCACCGTCGGCGACACCGTCACCGGCGCCACCCTCAACGCCGGCGGCCGCCTCGTCGTC